>NZ_JAOEAL010000003.1 GCF_029835735.1 Shewanella sp. GD04112 | reverse complement strand
AATGGGATTAAATCCAACTCGGGGACGGATGCTTTAATTCGGTTGTAATCGGTAATCGAATTGCAGTTTACAAGCATGACTGACGCTCTAAGCGCGATTAATTCATCCTTGTTGGCCAAAAGCCAACCTAGGGAATAGCTATCGTCACCAATGACGGCTAGATTGACCGGAATTTTTAATGCTCGCTCGTCATTCCCGGCATCACGCTTTAGGCTCATTGAAGCAGTAGTAACCGGGAATATCGCAGATACAAGCTGTTGCTCAATCTCTGCGGGGGTTAATCCTTTTGCCTGCTGTTCAACCTCTTTAATCTTGTCTTTGATGCGTTGGCTATCGAGTCCAGCTTTCAGGCTATCCTCGGTTGCCATACTTATTGAATCGCTAAGCTGAATGGTCGTGAACTCAGTGGGGGCGGGTATCTCTTTGAGCGGGATAGCAAGTAAATTTATAGGTGCGGCGGCTACTGCGGCCGCAATTAAAATTGTTTTATTCATTTTGATAAGTCTTGTTGTTTTAGGAGTCGGTTCAACTTGGCGTTGAACTTCTTCATGTACTTGTTTGCGTTAGTTGCGTTGTTAGGCGCATGGTAATAACCCGCAGCTGAAACCCAATTCCTTCTTGCTTGATATCCTTCGCCCATGATCTCGCAAGCGGTTCTGATATTTGTTTCAGTATCCGTTAGCTCCCATAAGCTACTTACCCGGTCTTTGTGCCAGCGCCAATTCACCTGCATGATCCCCACATCGAACAAAGTGTGTCCCTGGGCAATTAGGTTCTGAGCAAAAATGTATGTGTCTTTGCGGTTCTTGAAATGGTAAGAGCGACCATTCCAATTGATTGAGTGTGGCCACACGGAGGAATCACCATTTCTCAATCCGGTTTCGGTTTCGGTTAGAGCAACAGCGTAAAGCGCGACAGGGGGGACTCCACAAGAAGCCCCAATTCGCACAAAACCGGACGGAATGGTAGCAGCTGCCTCAGAATTAAAACTGAGTGATAAAACGAGGGCTGTTATCAGGCGCTTAAACATATCTACGGCTTGTAAATTGCTTGGCCAAGGTTGTCTTGCTTAACAGCAACCGGAGGTTTTACCGTGATCCCACTTGCAGCGTACTCTCCTTTGTCGATGTTTATTGAAATGTCACCAGCTTTGATTTTGCTAACGTCAATTCCAACACCGACGACAAACTGACTTACATCGTTTGGTGATGCTCCCATGAAATAAAAATCTGTTTTATTCCATTTGGAATTACCGCTAAGTAAATTCTTAACGAATCCAATGCAATCGTTTGAGGTTTTGCATTGCTTAGGATCTAAAAATACCGAAGTCAGTGATTGCTTCCCAGTTGGCAGTTCGTCTGCAAATCCAAACTTAATTTCGCTATTAGATTTCCAACGGTTGCTGTTCGGGTTCTCACGCTTCTCAACGTCAATAGCCGTTAACCACATTTGCATCTGTAAGCTATCCCGCTCCTTCTTCAATTCGTGTGCAATCGTTACGAAATGACGACGTTCTGATTCTGTTTTAGCTGATGCGGCCAGCGCAGTTACTGGGTCGATACCCGGAGTCCAAAAACCACGAGGGGTGTAGTTCATTATGTATTTGTATTGTGCAAACTCGTCCTCGGTTAATTTAAACCCGCGAGCTAGAACCTTCTCTTGCTCGGTTAAAGCAATTTTGATTCCGTCAAAATCAAATGTCTGCTCAGCTTCACCCGCATTCGTTGAAGTGATAACGGTTGATTGATTGCTTGAATTAACAGCCGGGCTGTAGGTTGTCGCGTTAGCTGTGCTGGATAATATTACCAGTGCTGCAAAGGAAAATTTATTCATCATCGTTACCGTACTAATGACACCATTTCAAAGGTTGAGTTGTTAGTTAGCTTTACGCTGTCTCGAGAAATCTCAACGACGGTATAGCCTTTGACATTTTTACCAATCGAGAGCGTTTGGAAGTTGTATCCTTCTGATACGGTTGCGATGTAGTTCCCATTCCATACGTCGATTGATTCAAGCACTAAGCCGTTAATGTCTCTTACCCGCTTAGTAACTGGCTCCGGGGTGACAAGCTCAACTCTAACCACTTCATGTTGCTGAGATTGATTGGTTTCACTTGTACCTTGCTCCTGGTTAACCTGTGCTTTAGCCGGGAAGGAAACTTGCTTGTTTTCAAGTTCATTTATTCTTGCTGAAATGGCATCCAGCTTTGAGGTGAATTCGATTTCGATTTTGCTGTTTGCACTTTGAGATTTAGTTAAGCCTTGGACTGAGTTTTTAACTTGTTCAATGTTCTGTGTGTTGTTAGCAATTCCAAGTTCTGTTGTCACCTTGAATAGCTCCAACTCATTTTGTGTTTGTTGCAAGGAATCGAGCTTGCTTTGCTGGTCATTGGTCTGCGCTCTAAGAGCCAAAATGTCGCTACCTTTTGCGAAAGCGCCAAGTTCAGATTTGATTGAGCTGTTTTCTGTTTGAAGATGTTCAAGAGCGGTTTTAACACTCGCTAAGTCATCGTTACTTGCAGCTTCAAAATCTGGCTTGGTGTTTCCAAAGTACAAAAATGCGGAGCCAAAAATTATTACGCTTAGTGTCGGCAGGATTTTAGCCGCAGTGAAAATCGGTTCGCGTTCTACATACTCATATTCTTCATCGTCGTATTCTTCATGAACAAGTGTTCGTTGATTCGATGAATCTACTTCGTCGCTATGCGACTCAGCAAATGCGGTCTTGCCAATCTCAGCGCGGGGCGCTTCGAGGTGATCTGAGTTATCTTGGTCGTCCTGTTCGTTATTGCTTGGTTCAATTTGGGCATCTGTAGTTTGTGTTCCAATGTTCGGCTTCTTATCAAAGATGTCGAAGTCAGTATCGTGTTTATCAGTCACGGAAGCTGCCCTCTAATTTATTAGGTTCCAAATCTGAACTTTTAGGCTTGATGCTTACCTTGCGCTGAATTTCGTCGTAGGTAATTTTGAAAGGTGAGCCAACGAGAGATTGAATGATTTGCTCAACAGAAGCGTATTCAAATTTTCTATGAATTAGAGGAAGGTCTTTGGTTAAAACCAGTCGGGTTTCTTCATCAAGTTTTGTGCGATCTTCGATTTCGTATCCGGTCTTTAAAAGCGTGTAATGAATCGCTTGGCCGACAGTTGAAATTGAGTTCGGAAATTCGATAGTTGCAACAACGGCTAATGGTCTTTGTTGTTGTTCGATTGGGCTGATTTTTATTAAAGCCAATCCATTGGCTTTGTATTCGGCCTCACTTGCTAATAATGGCGAAACAGTCACTAGGCCAATGGCCGCAAAAGTAACGCTTAATAGTTGAGTTTTCATATTGCAGAATGATCATTTTAAATGGGGTTGAGAATGTACTTCGCTTACCAATCTAAAATCAAAAAAGGCATGGGTAGAAAATAAAAAAAGCCGACAGGTCATGTCGGCTTTGAGGTGTGGACTTGCTGTAGTTTAGATCACTAGAAGTGTAGCCCCCGACATTTGTATACCGACTCTTTAAATTGGGGATCGGTTATTGCTTTTGGTAACGGAATGAACTCCGCAACGCCAGCGAAGATACTATTGGAGCTTCGCCACCCTCCTGTTACGCCAACCTAAGTTGACGAATAAATACTAAATGATAGAGCTGCGAACCACAACTCTATTTAATTTGCTCTTAAATATATAAATTTAAATAGGGAAAAATAACGGGATATTTTTAGACTTGTTAGAATCATTCTATTGCGCGTTTATAACGTATATTCGATGCTATGTAATAGATTGTAGAATTCATATTATGTTATTTCGTCTATATAGAGCGATATATAGATTTTATAGACTAGATTAAGGTTGCTATTTAAGAGCTTTCGATGGAATCACCGTAATTTAGTGGAGATTAGTTGGACTTATTAGACTGATTTATACTGCGTATTAGACAGAATTAACATTTAGTTGGACACTTATCTAGACGGGTTATGCAGGTTATTGGGTTAATTTAGGATAAAAAAAGGGCGCAATCTTAATTGCGCCCTTTCATATTTCAATCTGAAAACAGTTTATGAAGATAGTTGTGGAGCAGTTAGAGCATCTTTCAAATCAGCAACCTTTTCACTTTGAGTCGGAGCTTTTTCTAGTAGAGGGCGAACATCATTTTCGGGTCGAACAATGATTGCTGGCGCAAATGTGGAACGAATTTTCTGGTCTAAAATATCTGCGGTTAACTTGATTTTGTTATTCTCAATAGAAGCAGTTTCAAAGCGTTTATTGCCTTCTTTAACGTCGCGTCTGGTAACGCCAGTGGCTTTCCAGCTGAACACTTTATAGAGGATATTCCAGACGGAACTCATAAGTGCTTTGTTAATGTCGCTGGCCGTTTTCGCGTCGATAATTTCTCTGTAACGAGCGGTAATCACCATCAAAATAATTGAGTCGGCTCTGAGGATTTCCCAAATCAAGGCGCGGCAAAAATTGGTCTTAAGTCGAACGTCAAATGGGGCGCTTTGTGTAGCTTCAATCTTGAGCGATGCACCGCTCATTTTCAGCTTAGAGTGAATTTCTTTTTTTATATAATCTTCTGCACGATTCATCGTGTCTGACAATGCATTCATGGATTCATGCATATCATAAAGAAGTTGGTCAGCAAATGGATCATCGTGTCGAATTGCTTCATAGATGCGACTTAGAATGTCGTCGGTTTTTGTTAATCCGACCTTACCTTTGTCTGCACCTTCTCCCTTGAGTCCACGGAAAAGCATTTCACCATTTCTGGTTTTAAATGTGACTCGCATTTCTGATTGAGCTTTCGCTTGGCCAACCGCATCGTTCTTTTCAATGGCTGGTAAATCGAATAATTGGAAGTCCCCAAAGGCATGGTCGTCATGGGTAATTCCGAGGTCTAACACTGTTGATTCCATCATTTATCTCCGTATTGATTAATGTGTTTAATTGTGAATGAAAACTCGTACCCTTGACTCGCCATAGTGCGAGTAATTTGATGGATACTTACCCCTAATCTGAGTGCTGTTTTCAGTAAAAATCTGGCGTATTCGTAACGACAAATTGTAAAAGACCAACCATCCCCCAGGTGTTCAAATACCATATCTTCTATGTTGAATATGGCGCTTTCGTTCAAGATTTTTGCCCCGGCAGGTTCAAACTGACAATCGAATCTTGCTCGTAAATTCTTCAACGGAATGCCAAATAACTCGCTCGCTAAATTCATGCTAATACCGTTTGAAATGCAGTCCTCAAGAAGCAGAATTTTTTCGATATGCGTAATCAGATATTCCTTAAATTCTTGGATGTTTTCTGAAAAAAATGGATTCTTTTCAGTTGCCGAAACGTAAGAATGGATTGCTGAAATAATGTCAGTAGATAACGAGCCCTTACTCAGCAAGCAGGCTGTTTCCCTGTCTACTCCGAACATTGCCAGTACAGCCTCATTACGGGCGTAGTAAAGAGCCTGTATTTCTGCCAGCGTATGCATTGCAATGTGAATTTCTAGATCGTTTCTCATAGATCAATCCAACCTGACAGGCATAACTTTTTGGAATAAAGGCTTGTTCATTTCCTCGGGGTGTGAGTGCGAATTAGCAAGCTCGATGATCTCAGTTGCTTCCTCTGTAGTGATTCCAAGCATCTTCAAGAAAATAAAATTTTCAGTCTCCATCGCAGAATAAATTAATGCGGCAGTATCTCTTGCCAGAGAGGAAATAAACTTGTGTTGCATTGATTAATCCTCGTCTTTAGCTGCATCGAGAACAGCAATTAAAAATTCTTCTCGACTACATTGTTGTAATACTGGGTGATGCGTGTAACCCTTCTGCTCTAAGACCTGCTTAATCAATGGCAAAGTGACACTTGCTCTAGGTAGGCGTTTGGCCAGTTCAAGACTGATTCCGAATTTTTCTGCTAGTCGTTTGGGGTTGTAGGCTGCATGTGTAGCCGCGACCTGTTTGATTTTGTAAAACATATCGAAAATATGTTTTGCTATCAGCTCCATAGCTTCGCGTTGTTCATCATTTTTCATCCAAATTCACCTTAGCTCAGTCTGGCCATAGCAATTTTGATTGCAGGATTAGCCTTCGTATACTCAATCATCGACATATATTTGCTGACCATTTGCCCCTCAGATGGAGTACGTAATGCAGCGAATTTATCGTTACCGCTTTCGGTCATTAGAATGGTGAAGAAGCGGTTCCAAATCAGGCTGAGATCAGCTGTGAATGAATCGCCTGTGCAATCGTTATATAGGTCAGTAATTTTCTGAGCTGCGAAAAGGTTTTTCTTATTGGTCAGCACTGATGAATGATGTAGTAACGACCAGAAAATAGAAGATGAATTGTTTAGCCAGTTTATATCGCCAGAGTCCTTTTCGTGGCTTAAAATTGTTTTAGCAATTTCTGAATTGAAATCAACAATAAAATGATTGGTACATTCAGATGAATGTTTTATGACATTAGACATACCACTGCAGAACTCGTCTATTCTGCTTTGGAATTGGCTAACCACTTCGATTGTCGAACCTGTATTCAAGGATTTTAGTTCGGCAAGTATCTGTTTATCTGTAACCACAATTGGGCTTTTTGACTGTGCCGCAGTTAGAACCTTAATTAACTTATCTCGGTCTGATCCTACGATTTTTGCAATTTCATAAACGCCATTGAATGTCGTGAAATGACATGAACCTTGCAGGGTGTCAGCTACCAATCCAATTGTCACATATCGGTGATAACTTGCCTTGCACATAAACGGATTTACACTGGAAAATAGCTCTGAAAATAGTTGATACGTTGGGGTTGTCCCTTCACGAAGTAACGACTTGGATATTGCTCTAATATCAATTGCTACTTGAATTCTGTTATTTACAGTTTGCTTTTCCTTTAACAAGTTTTCTACTCGATGTATAACCGTTTTCATTTTTATCTCTGGAATCCATTAAAATTAAAAAGAAGTTTACGAACTTAATTAAACAATGCTAATTATTATAAAGTTCAGTCTCACTAATGTTTCACAATGTTAACTATGAAAATCGACGTTAATGGCAGTCAATAAAGTTAGTGAACGCAAGATTACATTTTGGTTAATTTTGAAATAATTCTTGACCTGATTCACAAACCCAATTTAAAGGTATAAAAAATGGTGTGATTATTAATCACACCATTTTATTGACGCTCGTCACTTTAATTGCGTTTGTCAATTTTCCTACAGTAGTGTTGCAATTGAGCTATTGAGTCTTTTTTCATGTTGCGTGTGAACGGCCTCATGTTTGATTAGAATCCCATCTAATACCGTTTTACTTTCATTGGATAAGGTTAATTTTCTCATAGCACCTTCAAAGGCCGTTTGTAGTAGGGCTCGCTTGCGTAATTCCTCGATAATCTCATTACGATTGACCTGACTACCCAATGACTCGGAGTATGCGTCAAATATGTTAGGGGACGAAACAAACACACCGTCCCGAACCATAAAGCAATATGACCCGAAATCGTTAAACGGTAGCGCCCTAGCTCTTATCGAGTCACTTAGCCAAGTTAGAAACTGCTGACCAACACTTTCAGTATCTTGAATTACGCTACCAGCTGTTTTCCCAATCCCAAATCCAAACGGATTCAAGGCTTGATCGAGTGACTTTTTATCAACTTTCGTAGGTTGGAATCGCGGAAGTGCAGACGTTTGGGTTGTTTCCTCTGGTTGTTGTATTAGCTCTGAATTTGCTACGTGTGAACTGGGTGGCGATTGTTCATTGCTTGCCATGGTTGCTGAGTTTTGATGGTTAAATGAGGGTTCTGCAGGTTTAATTGGCCGAGTAGCTAGAAACTTAGTTTCTGATTCATCACTTTTCTTGAGATTGGCAGTTGAACTCATAAAGGCACTAAAAAAGTCTGGTTCGTTACTTTCTTCTGCAACATTGGGTTGTGGTTGTTTTATGACCTCGCCAGAGCTCTTATCAACTGACTCAAACAGAGCGGGTTTGCTGTCTACAGATTCATTCGTATTTGTCCCAGGCACCAATTCAGATCCCGGGTTTGCTTTAGCGTTTTTACCTTTGATTTGAGTTAAATCATTTAGCTTAATCTCGTTATCGTTAGTCAGGTTCAGCACGTTCTGAGGGTCTAAGACCGATTTGGAGATTGATAAAAACGTCAATTCCCCTTTCCACTGCTTATCAGCTTTATTAGCTGTGATCTCCAAGGTGTGTACTAGGTCGTTGGTTACTGGGTGGCGAGTTGCAATTCCAGCATCGCACAGTAGTGCAAATAAGGTGACATCATTCTCAGGTAATGCGCTAAACCCTGTTGAACGTGCAATATGCCTACACGCCTGCACAGTCCTTTGCGAAACCATATAAACAGTATCGCCATGGCACCATCCCGCGCCGCCAATACGGTTAAGGGGTAAATCGCCGCTCTCGATAGCCTGACGCATTGCCTTAAGTAATATCTCGGCAGCTCCGTGGCCACTGTTAGCCACTTTTTCACCAGCTTCGATTTTGCTGGCCAAGCTGGATTGGCCTGTAAAGTTATTTGCTGCTGAGGCTGAGTCAGCAAATTTTACGACCTTTGATACTTCACCTCCTTTAGCATGATCACCAGCAATGCAGCTAATCCATTTAAGCCATAGTTTTGGATAGCTCTTAATCCAAATGATGCCTTCCATGGGGATCAATGCAGTGGTGAGCATTTGGCCAGCCAATTCATGAACGCCACTTATGCGATGCGGGTTGTATCTGAATTTATACTGAGCCCCAATTGGAATGGCCTCATAGAGTGGGTTCCACATTCTTGGTTTGTCACTTTCCGATTTGCGGTAAACAACCTCAATGTCAGTAATAATTTTACCAATGTCATGCATGAGACTGGCGGTAAAGCAAGCGTATGCAAATACGTCTGCCTGTTCTTCTATTTCAGTCTCCTTACCATTTTCTGAATACAGAACTTCACGGCGGTACATCACCGTGTTCTTAGCCACTTCTAATGTGTGTTCAAGCAATCCACCTGCCGATGAATGATGGTTATACTCTGATGCTGGAAACGCTTGAATATACCTAGCCAGTTTGCTGATTGCTGCCGTGTAGTAGGTTTGAGTATGGTGCGGCTCTAATCGAACCCCACGGTAGATAGTGTTAATAACGTGTTCGTTGATCTTTTCCCACTCGCTTGGCGCTACAGCTGTGTACCAGCCGTCGTTAGCCTTTTTGGGATTTGCTTTTACAATTGGTGGCTGTTTTGCTGCTTCTAATTTGGTGTTTTTTAAAAATCCGAGCATGAGATTTCCCCTAAATATTCTACGGCTAATTTGACATAACCCGGCAATCATTTCAGATTAGGCGCGGAATAAATTTGGAGGGAATACCCATGGCAAAACTGAGTGATGAAGCTCGCGAAACGATGATTAAGCAACTGAATACAGTCCGGGGAGTGAAAGCCCTTCTATCAGGGCTGTCGAAAGCGCAATTAGAAAAAGCTAAGCAGGTATTTAGCTGTGCCGTTGAGGAAATGATTCAGGAAATTGACAATCAAGAAGCAGATACGAAGCGGCAAGCAGAATTAGTCAAGCAAACGCTAAAGCGACTCAAAGAGCAAGGTGTTAGCGATAGCGTGATTAAGTCCATTATGGGATAGATGTAAAAAAGGAGCCTAATGGCTCCTTCTGTTACAAGTTCAAACCAGTTATTTCCTTCAAGCAAGCCCTTTTGTTTAGTTTCTCGATATCGGAAGTCTTAAACTGTCCGGTTCTTACTTCTACGCATTGTTCGACAAGATACTGTAGTGCCGACTTGTCTAATTTTGTTACATCGAGCTTGGTGTTGTCGCTCTGGACTGGTGTCAGTTTAGTTGAAATTGAATCAAGGTTTGAATTAGTAAAGGATAATCTAAAGTCAATGTCATAATAATCCTTAGCTATTAGTGACCAATCAAAAGATGCTTATCAAAATTTTGAGATTACATAGTGCAATACGAGAGCGGCGAGTATGGTGCCGTAAAACTGTTTTGGGTATCGTCCTGACAGGTAGCCCAAATAGTATGGAATTGCGCTCAAAATGCCGGGCTTATAGAAGTTTTTTACCCTTCCACCACAGTAAGGGCAAAGTGAGTGATTAGCTTCACCTTTGACTATGACAAGTCTAGGGGTAATTTTACGCTCACATTTAGGGCAGTCGATCTGGCTACTTTGCTTTTGCTTGAGTTCAACTCTTTTGCCTCTTAAGCCCTTTGGGGTGGATATGGTTTCAAAAGTAACTTTGTCTCCAATTTCGGGTAACGCAGATCCAATTACATCGCTTACGTGAAAATAGTGGTCAGTTCCTTCTGTTATAGAGGTAATAAACCCGAAGCCTTGCGGGACGCTAAACCACTTAACAACGCCTTGTATTCTCATTAATTATCTCGCCATGCCTGGAACATTCTCAATGACCGCGATTGAAAGCAGCCTCGCCATTAATGAGCGTGAATATAGCAAGTCATTGAATTTTTGAGGCGGTTATAGGTAACAATTTCTGAATCTGCCGAGTATATCTTTGTAGATTTTTTGCGTATGTCGCATTTGATCACCGGTATCAATATGCCAGTTGTGAAATGATTGCATCAAATGGACCGATATTATTTTGCAGTAATCAATTCAATTTTATTCGTCGTCGCTGTCGTTAAGAATCGCCGCCATTGGAAGATTTTCACCATCAATTCGACGCGAATAACGCGATACCATAGTGGCTGATTTAAGCCCTGCGTTAAGTTGTATTAGAGCAGTAGCGGTATTTCCTTTAACTAAAGCCTGAATAGCCCCAACACGGCCAGAGTGACTTGAAAGCAGTGCGTTTGCAGGAAGGTTTAGGGTTTTTGAAGCCGATTTTAGAATATTATCAACACCGCTCTTGGATATAGCTTGTTCTTTTGGTTTGCCATTTACTTTGAATGAGCGGATAAGAGAGCCGCTTTCTAGCCCACATAGGAGTACGTATTTTTGGCAAATACCCCAACATCGTTTTGATATGGGTAACGCCCTGATTTCTTTGCCTGTTCTGTCGGTTTTCAGGCGCGTTATAAGCAACGAATAATGTGATCCACCTGCAGGGTTTGGAGTTTCACCGAAGTCAGTTACTTTTACATTGATTAGCTCGCTGCGACGCAATATGCATTCAAACAGTAGTGATATAACAAGCATATCGCGCAGCTCTTTGGGGTTGCTATTGTTTTGCCAATCATTGCAAAACTCTTTTACTAGGTCGAGCGTCAGGGGTGCCGCTTGATTCTGTTCTTCGCCAATGGTGTTTTTAATTTTCTTTACCGCAGCTTTAACCAGTTCATCATTAGTTGGATTGTGAAGGCCGCAGCCGCTTAACAGCCTAGATACTGAATTTATGAATCGACTAATAGTGGACGATTTTCTGCCAATTGAGAAAATATTGATAACTGTAGCAATTTGCGCGTCAATAATAAAAAATGGAGATTGGTTTTGTTTTTTGCAAATATCAAAGTATTCTGATAAATCTGAATTTAACGATATTACTGAGTTTCTTGCGTATTTATTTTCCACTATCTTAAACCAGCGATTTACTTTACTGACTAAATCATCCGTTAGTACCCTCTCACCTGCTGAACTAATAGCTAAAACCTGAGGTGGCGCTGATATTTTGTCAATTAGGTATTCTGTGATAAATCTAAAAAACTCCTTTTCATAAATGATGGTTCCATCACTATCGAAGTCTCTATATACGCATTTGACTGGAATAGACGCAAAGCGAGTTTGCAGTACAATATCACCAGATTTAGTATTACTTGGTTCACTCTCCATCACGGCGACTTGGTACACTTTTTTATCGTTAGATTCCATTCAGCTCACCATTTAGTTCCAAAGTATCTGTTCTGCATCTATGCAGTACAGTGAAGGCTTCTTGTTATTGGAGGTAGCTTTCTCCATTACAAGATACATAAGCTTGTTTTGGCTTAGTTTGTTGATATTTTTGAAATTATTCTTAAATCGGTAATCATAAATCTTCGTCGATAGCACGCTATAGACCGTTGAAAATGGCGGCACAATGGCTATAAGCACCCCATGCATAAGCACATTTGGATTTTTTCTTGTAAAGAACTTGATCTCCAAACCATCTTTTAAATCCTTTTTGTGTTCGCTCATTAATGTATTGAACAAATCGAGCTTTAAAATGGAATCCTTAATGGCTCCAATCTGCTTAGTGGCAGATAAATTCTTAATTTCACTCAAGTGGTCAGCGACGTATATTTCAATATCCCGCCAAACCTTCTCGTAGACCTCGAAACAGGGTTTAAAACTTTTTATATCTAACTCTAAAAGAAGTGGATGTTTTACGGTCTTATTTAACAACCTAACACCATGAGGTGCAGACTCGTTAATAAGATCAATCAGTTCATCACTAACTTTTCCGTCAACCTTTAATTCAAATCCAAATATCAAATTAACACCTATATCGTACATGGAAAGCCGTCATAATTAAATGTTGGCCTAATGCTATTAAATAAATTAAACAACTTAAAATTTATTATGTTTTTGTTTATTGCAAATTAATTAAATAACCCATGCCGGGTACTATTTGATACCACCATTTATTAGCTCAGCTGGCCAGCGGCTGCACCTTAGCTGCAGGGGCTCAGTTCGGAAATGCTTTCATCAATCCGAATCGTATGCGGAACCTACAACCCTAAAATCGCGTGAAGATTGTTGGTAAGGCGTAACGAATTGCATTCTGCAAATCGACCGAGTGTAAACCCTGTGTCTTATTATTGTGTATAAGTGTAATTATACCCAGTAAAATATTTACTGGTACTACCAGATTCGATTTTTTAAGAGAGCGTCAAAAATCGCAAAAATATGACCTTTGTCATTAAAGTTTTCGGAGATACCACTTTTGCATGAGTTCGGTTTGATTTCCGCAAAATGATAGTAACCAGTGTTAGTTCTCATAATTCTGCATGGTGACACCATTTGAAACTAGACACGGGTAACGGGTGTGGTGTTTAATGAATTAATTCCAAATGGTGACACCATTTGAAGATTAAGAAAATGGAGTGTAGTTGTGAAGCGTAATGACGATGTTGATAAAAAACTGACCGAACTATTTGATAATGACCTGTTGGAGTATGAAGGCTATTGGCCAGCTTCGGGCAGTGGTGCCTTGCTACCGTTATTGAGCGTTGCAGATATGGTGGCCTATGAGGATCTTCTTAAGACGGTGTTTAGCCACGACTACTTTTATGCGGATTTGATGATCAGGAAGAATGCGCTTAACTCTACTTATTCTGCTGTTCATTGCCTTGAGCATTTGAAAAAAACACGACTGAAACTGCTTCATTTTTGGAGCGTTCTGCACCAGAAATATGAGTCCCAAGCACAATTTTATTTGCATGATTTGGTGGCAATAAATGAGGATATTGTTGCCTATATTTCAATTGATGAATGGAGAAAAGTGCGCCAAAAAATGGCTCAAATTAAGAAACGGGCAACGATAAAACGCATTCCTCTTAGCAACGATGTGGTAGAAGCTCTGCAAGAATTAATGCAAACCATCGGCACTGAGACATACAGTGAGGCAGTTGATTTCTTGATTACAGCATATAAAGAGCAGGCAAATTCAGAAGAAATATAACAAATTGGCACCACAGCTGATTGTAACGCAACCACTTGTTTATCCTTGTAAAAGAGGCAAGTTTCAGGGTTTGTATCGCGTGATACAAACCCTTCTTTAATTGCTAGACCATGTGTTTTAAGCGGGGCTTAAATCAGTGAGTTATAATCCAAAAACGCATGAGATAGGTTTCTTTTTTAAGGGAAGTTTTAAGTGTTCGCAACTAAAGATTTGTTAAAAATAGGAGGCGCGGTCGGCGCTATGTTGTCCTTGGCCGCATTCAGCTTTGGCTCTATTGCTATGGTCGCTGGCAACACTCAAATTAGATTTGGTTTAACAATTCGTGCGCGATAGTAATTGGACAGTTTGCACTTGAATGTTCACCCACGCTTTCGCCAAAATACTCACCAACGGCATACGCTAGTTTTGATGCACGTTCTTCCCAGTTATCCCTATTTCCAATTTCTTCACAGACTGCCTTGTCTAGCTCAGTGATGCGCGAATTTGCTTGTTCGAGCATTAGATAAGCCGCATTCACAGCCAATTTAAGATCATCTTCGGTGATATAACGGGAATCATCTTGGATTCGACCATGTATTGCATGGAAGTGTTCTGCTTGCTCTTGTGTTAAAGCCATATTTTTATTTTCCGTCTGGCATATTTGGTGTTGAAATCAAAACCGCCCTATCGCTACCATACTCCCAAAAAAATCTGGCAGAAAAATGGTCGTCGTTCGGTTCTAGCGATGTCACAGCGCCGTAACGACCTAAATTTTCGGCAATTTTATATCGCTTCCATAAGTATTCATTTTGATTTTCCGCTCTCTGATTGATTAGTGATCTTTGGGTACTTCAATTACACCATTCTCAATACCCTGAGCCAGTTGCTCCATCAATTTTGCAAATCTCAAAAAACCTGAATATTGCTGGCAGATGGAGCGCATCTGAACGTCCGAGGAACTGTCAATAATCATTTTAAAGGCATCCATATAGTCATAGCAGCTTTGCAGTACCTGAGCATCACCAAGCTCTGTTAGGGGAAACGGGCATACATACTCATGGATTATTTTTGCTAGCTGCCGCTGTTCAGCACTGAGTTCTATCATTGCTCTCTATCCATTGTTAATAAGCGTCCATTCAACGAACCGCAATCAACATCACCCGACATACTTTATACTTCTATGGATTTGGCTTTAGCTGCTGCCAAGCTAAAATCTAGGAAGAAGTAGTGCGACTCTGATTCGCTTACAATAAATTGAGACAGGTACTTTTCTTTTCCGTCCGAGAAGTAAACTGACAGAAACAAGCCAAGCATTGGAACATCTGTTTTTGATGCTATTTCAATTTGTAAGTGCATCGGCTCTTTGGTTTCGCTATCGACAAATGAATGCGTACCAGCAAAACGCGACTGAAAAGCAAGGCATCGAACCGCCTCTACGAGCGTGGTTTTACGCCCATTATTGTAAGGATTGTATTTGTGGACAGCGAATCTAATTGCTTGTTCGCCTTCATTATGAAGCATTCTCTGTGCCTCCCATAACGGTACGACCATGATTTTATTTTCCTCGCAGTTACATTCCAATTAGATCCTCGAATTTCCGTCCTATTCTACGATTACATTTAAGCTGTCACACTTATGACAGAAAGCCTCTTGCTTCTCATTGATGCCAATGTCATGACAACCGCAATCATTACACACGTATGAATCACCGAATGAATCACAATCCGTTTCTGAATACTCAGATTCAATAAGATCTGTATCTGGCATGTTTGGCTTTTTCATGAGTGACTTTCCGTTAATTTGATTGATCACTGTCCACACAGACGCACCGCTGTCGTCATTGCCACCCTCAGCCAAAAACAAATGCCCTTCATAGTCTACAGCAATAGCACCTGGGCGCTCACAAGATGGGTCGCGGAGTTTGTCTTTCCAGCCGTATACCTTTCCTTGCCACACCAGCACAACACCGCCGACCCGTGCTGGATTTTCAGAGCGCCATTTATTAGCCAGAGCTAGGGCTTTACTGTTTGGTGTCATTGTGAAATTTCCGCTCTTTTGATTAGTATCCGTAAACCACATTCCGTTAGTTAAAATCACCAAGCTCTATTTTGCAGATAACCCGCTTAACACCAGATATTTCCCCATCAAGTACTGCGGCCTTGCCATAGTTATCAAAGCTGATAGCGTGATCTCGCTTTTCTGTTAGCTCTGTAACTTGAAGATTAAGCCACGTTAGCAGTGCTGCCGAATCCATAACGCCCCCTTAGTTTCCGCTCTTTAATTATCTATATTGGCATAGAAGGCCAAACTTCATCGAAACTTGGCATATCAAGTGATGCTCTCTCTTCCATTCCTAGCTGATAATACTCAAGCCAAAGCGCATGAGGCCAACCACTGAGAAAATGCTCATTGAAGAAGTTCTGATTTTCACCAACAATATTTTGGACACGATCATTATTTCCATATCGTTTAGCCTCACGTTTGATAAATTCACGTAATTCTTGTTCAAGGACAGAGGTAAAATCATCTTCATGCTTACCTGACCAAGATGGAGTGCCAAACGTATTACAATGATGTTCTGGCGCTGTTGTAGCAGTACCAAATGTACCTATATATCCCATACGAATTACTCTTTAATTTCCGCTCTGTTATTCTTCTTCGCTTACTGTACTGCCCCCTGATTCTGGTCGTTCCAACCCAAGAAGGGGCATCCAATTAACAATAGCCACATCACTCACATTGTAATTTGTCTCAATGTACGCTGTTATGTCCTTTAAATCAGATTGATACTGAATTGGCATTGCACACAGGATAGTCACTGTGCATTGAACTTGCTGACCTGTCTGATTTGACAAACCAATATAAAATACATGGTAATGATGTTTTTGTTCCATTCGTGAAATTCCACTCTATTGGTTCATTCGAAGCGAAGACCACTTATCAAGCAAAGTCGTGATCTTGTCTTTCACATCAACACCAATCCGCGCCAACCACACAGACGGTTGAAAATCGCCACCCTCAACACCAAGCAAAACGTTATTCGCGTGAGAGCGATTAGTTCCATCGAGATTCACTAGCTCAATAGCACTAAACTTAAACCATTGGTCAGCCTCAAGGCTTAGGATGATTAGCGCCGCAGTTTTAGCGGAGCTAGAACCATGTTCTAACGCCATATCAATAAGTGCCAGTGCCGACATTGCTCTTGGCTTGTGGATTTCGGCCTCGGCCATTTCCTTTCTGTACTGTTCAATGCCCATTCTTAGTAGTTCCTATTTTCCGTGTTAACAGGCGGCGAACCGCCCTTGTTAATTATCTTGCTAGTTTAATTTGAAGCTTTCTTTTTATTTCTTCGTGCATTGCTTTGATTTCAGCTTTGTAATTCGCAATCGCATCAAGGATGCACTCTTCTGTACGGTTTCTGGATAGAACGTCAGGATAATGTTTTCTTTTCGAATGTTTTTTTAATATGTACTCACCCGTACCTAGCTCTTTGTTATAGCTATAAGTTCCGTAGGTTTGACCATATTCATTTGTTTCAACTTTCAATTTACTAGCCATGGTGTTTATCTCGCCACTTGCTTAAACGTCTTAACACCATTATGTGCGACATTCGCTCAGAAATCAATATAAAATGTGCGGTATTCACTCATTTTTGCTATTACGGTGTTTAATGCCGTCGATTATTAATTCAACGGCAGTACGTCGAGTTGCCCACCAGTCGTAAAACGTGCGGCGCGGCACTTTGGCGAGATCTGCCACCTCTTTTGCATCAAGGCCAACTTGAGCGCGGCAGTATGCCGAAAAAGCCTCTTTATCTGCGGATTCCGCCATAAATTCCTCTTAAATTTGCCAAACTAACAACTTTACAGTGTGCGCTATTCGCTCATAATTAGCAATAAGTTAAACCCAATCAAGACCACACATTTCTTCGATTCGCTTTGCTTGAATAACAACATAGTCGATAGTAGTTTCAGGACTCGCGTGGCCGAGTATTCGCGACACAGTTTCAATCGGAACGCCTTTTACTACAGCATTCGTACAAAGCGATTTACGGCCAGAGTGTGAAGATGCTAAAGGTAAACCGCATTTTTTATAGATCGCCCTCATAGCTTGCTCTAGTGCATCACAAGCCCAATACTCCCGTATCTCTCCTGAGTCGAGTTTTCTAGGCTTAGGTTGGAGCGAATACGGAGCACCACGAACTGTATACAGAAACCGTGACTCTGGAATTAATCCTTGGAAGTCAGCACAGCCAGATAAACCCCACTTTTTAGCTAAGCGGTGATCAATCCATTGCTGGATAATCTCCCTCGATGTTTTGTTTGTAAGCCAAACAGTTCTTGGCTTCAACATCTTACAAATGCTGGCTGGTAGGTGGCTAAATTTGCCCAACGCGCCAAAAATGTAAAGTTAGTCAATGTTTAATAATAACAATTAATTAAGTTAGATTTGGCGGAAATTTCCAGAATCCCGGCGAACCCTCAACGTACAATAATTTTCGATATCCAAACTGACCACAGTTAGCCAGATTAAGATTAGTTATTAGTGTGGGAGGTAATAAAGGGGTGAAAAAGTCACCCTTTATAACTCTCCTACAATTAGCAACGCCTCTATTGGCTGAAAAATAATCAACGCTCAATATAACTATGTCACTACATAGACTGAACCTTAAGCATTAAGCTGTTCATAAATTCCGCCTAACGTCATGTCTTTCTTAGATTTTCTCTGTTGTGCTTTGGGGGCGTTCTTCGTTATATAACGGATCGCCCAATCAAGGTTCTGTCGCAAACTGAGCTCTTGCAGCTATGATTTGAGAGCGCATGATCCCTCAGATACAACTAGGCTGTTAATGAATAAAATTGCTCCCATGGAGTCATATTTTCAGTGGTGTCCATTTGTCCCAGCTTAATCATGGACCAAAGTTCAACGCCAGCAAGCGTGATTCGGCACCTTCCCAAGACTTCCAACCCAAACATTGATGCATTTTACCTTTCACTTTTCGATGACTTTGCTCAACAATGTTATTCAGATATTTTATGGCTAAAACCTCAATCATAAACAACATGCAACCAGACAGCCAAAGACGAATATTAATGGTGTCTAATGCCGCAGCATTCGCCCCACTTTGATCAATGACGACCTTTTCAGGTAAGCCATGTTGGTTGATCGCTTTATTGAAAAATGCCCGAGCAGCAGGTTCATCACGGGTCTCACTCAAATAAAAGCACCGTATTTATCCACGGCGCGATAATAGTAAACCCAGCGACCTTTAATCTTTATGTAGGTTTCGTCCATTCGCCACGACCCTGATACTCGACGCTTTATCTTCCTGAATACGGCTTCGAGTTGCGGGGCATATTTGATAACCCAACGGTTTAGTGTTGAGTGGTCAAAATGGATGTTTCGCTCCGCGAACATCTCCTCAATTTCACGGTAACTGAGTTTATAGGCCAGGTAATATCGTAGGGCTTGCATGATGATATCTGTTGGGAAATGGCGTCCAGAAAAGTTTAGTGACATTGATGATGTTAGTTAAGAGAGCATCGCTCATGATAAACTCGTTCCTCAGTTTGCGACAGACCCGTAAATTCTCCGTTATAGCTGGCAACAACGATCGAGAGATTGCGGCGCTTAGCTGCACGGTCAATTACCAGTATATCGCCATCATAGATCCCAACCCCTTCCATTGAGCGGCCCGCAGCACGACCAAACCAGGTCGAGCTCGGATGCTCAACAAGGAGCTGATCAAGGCTAAGAGGTAATTCAACGTAATCCGCTGCAGGACTTGGAAAACCCGAAATTCCCGCACTCGCATGGCATGTTATGAGTTTCACACTTGCAAACCACTGTATAAATAAGGCTCTTCTCTGAACATGGTGGAATAGGTATAGTTCTAGCCAAATTCCTCTTAAATTTCAGTGATGAGTGAAGCTGCTTTATATCAACAAATCTTGGGGCTAAAGGCACCTTGGGTCGTATCCAGTGTTCAACTCGATGAATCACGTCAGAGCATAATTGTTACCATCGCCTACGTTTCTCAAGCAGGCTTTAAATGCCCTATATGCCACAATGAGAGTCGCCATTACGATTCCCGTTTACGAAAATGGCGTCACTTGGATACCTGCCAGTATCAAACGCTCATTCAAGCTAACGTGCCACGAGTACACTGTACCTCACACGGTTATCAAACCCTCCAAGTCCCATGGGCCAGTGGCAGCAGTCGTTACACTGAATTGTTTGAGATGCGTGTATTGGCCTTGCTTGCGATGAGTTCTCTTAATGCCGTCAGTCGGTTCTTTAGACTGAGCTGGGGAGCCATAGATAGGATTATGGCGCGCGCTGTTTATCGTGGACTGGCAAAACGCAAACAGATTAATACCGACTATTTATTGGTCGATGAAACCGCTCTTAAAAAGGGGCATGAATATGTCACGCTGCTCTCTAATCATGAAGGACAAGTTTTAGCGGTTTCAGAGGGACGTTCAGCTGCAAGTTTTGATGCCTGCCTAACACAGCTGCCTGCAGATGCATTACGTCAAACTCAGTCTATATGTATGGATATGAGTCCTGCTTACATTAAAGCAGCAAAGAAAGCGCTGCCAAATGCAGAGAGGAAAATCGCATTTGATCACTTCCATGTAGCCAAGATGCTAACGGAGGCGGTTAACCGGATCCGCAAAGACGAGTTATTCAGGTTGGCGCCGTCAATGCGGCAAGAGGCACATCGAACACGTTTTTACTGGTTAAAGCGACGAGATAATCTCAGCGACCCCGACCGAGAGAGGGTCAATAGGCTCATCCCGGCAATGATGAATACGGCTCTTGCATGGTATTTCAAAGAGCAGGCTCGGAACATCTGGCATGGCAATAGTGTTCGAGGAACAAAGCAACGATGGAAAGATTGGATAGCTTTAGCTAAAGCCAGCGGTCTCAAACCCTTAATGGCGGTGGCAGATACAATCGAGAACAAACTCTGGGGCATACTTAATGCCATGCGCTTTGGTCTATCAAACGGTTTGGCAGAAGCAATCAATAGCCAAGTTAGACTGCTCAGAGTAAAGGCTATGGGGTATCGAAATTC
This sequence comes from Shewanella sp. GD04112, assembly GCF_029835735.1. Classification (NCBI taxonomy): domain Bacteria; kingdom Pseudomonadati; phylum Pseudomonadota; class Gammaproteobacteria; order Alteromonadales; family Shewanellaceae; genus Shewanella; species Shewanella sp. GD04112. The sequence continues at coordinate 129,617 of NZ_JAOEAL010000003.1, read as the reverse complement.
AGAGCGATTTCAACGTGCCATCATCTTTCATTTTGGAAAGCTGGATATGGGGTTCCACCAATAACAACGAAGAGCCATAAATAATCAGTAATAATAGCAGTAATTTTAAAAATTTTGAAAATTTAGATCAGGCCTCCGGTTCGTGATTTTTTCGGTGGGTAATCACCGCGCCTTTTGCGGTGTTATCCACAAAAAATCAGGGTTCGGTGGCGAGTAGCTTTTCTCTTGAAATAGTAATAAATAATGGAAAACAGTAAATAATTGCAGACAAATCCGCTTTAGTTGCATAAATCTGATCAATACCCACAGATTATTGACCACTTGTTGCAGATGACTTGGTAATATCATGACAACTGTCTAGAACCACGGTGAACAGCTCCTAGACAGCCAGCCCCCGCAAGGGGGCAACTCCCTCCACCAAATCCAAGTGTTAAATTAAAGAAGGTGGCACAGGAACGCTGCGTAACTTCACTTTATAATTCAGGCCAAATGCCCCCTGTTGCGAATACAAAATGAAAACACTTAGCCCCGTCAGTAAATGTGCTGGGTTTTGTCATAATTATTTTATGTTTCATCAGTATGCTATTTCGAATACATTTATTTTACTTTATAAAGAGATAGGTTACTCGTGAAACAGACATCGCTAAAATACAAAGTCTCAATCTGTGCCTTAATTGTTTCAGCCTTAATGGGATGTAATTCAGATAATGACTCACCAACTATTCCCCCAGAAGTGGAAAAACCAATTCCCGTCACTTTGTTAACTTACCTACCAGCAGCATCAGAATTTGGCAGCTCTGATGCGTCAGGAGCGGTAGCATTAGACGATCAATTTATGATTGTGGCCGATGATGAAGTAAACGTATTGCGAGTTTATCCGCGCCAACCGTTGACCTTAGACGCTCCGCTAAACATAGTGAAAGAGTGGGATTTCCGTGAAGTGTCTGGGTTATCTAAAGAACTGGATATTGAGGCACTGACTTGGTATGCACCAGGTAAATTACTGGTAGTTGGCTCCCACAGTAATAAGAAAGACGGCGGTGAAGCCGTGGCTGATCGGGGTCATATTGTGGCGGTCAGTGTTACTGGCAGTGGGGCGGAAACAGAATTCGAATATATAAGTAAATATTCTCAACTGGAAAACGATCTGATCCAATGGGATAACGATAATGGTCATGGAAAAGGGGCAGGCTATTTAGGTTTTAGTCGCTCTGCCAGCGCCGGTATTGCGCCAGAAAACGTCCATGGCTTTTCTATCGAAGGGGCAACCGTTAGTCACGATGGTAATAGTTTACTGCTCGGTTTTAGGGCCCCACAACTGGATCAACGGTTACGCAATAAAGCACTAATTGTGCCAGTGACCAATTATTTACAACTGATTGATGGTAGTGCCAGCAGCGCTGTTTTTGGCGAGCCAATGGAATTGAACCTGGCAGGTCGGGGGATTCGTGATATCAGTCGCTGGCAAGATGATTACTTGATTATCAGTGGCCCTGCGACGGCCTCAGTGAATGAGGTTCCAGATAACTTTGCCCTATACCGTTGGCAAGGTGGCAACGCTGAGCCAATAGCGCTGAATAACGATCTGGAACAATTACGAGCGATCAGCAAGGGCAGTATTGAAACCTTGGTGCAACCTTTGTCTGAGCAAATCATGAGCGCTGGTTCTCGGATACAACTGCTGCTCGATAATGGTGATTCCGTTTGGCCTGGCAAAACTGCGGTATCCAAAGATCTACCCGCCAGTGAACAGCAATTTCAAGGGGCTTTTATGACGTTGGGTCAACAAGCCACAGATCAGCTAGCGCCAAGTCTACTCAAACAATTCCCAGCCAATCAGACTGTAGGGGTTAATACCGATACCCGTATTGAATTAAGTTTTGATGAAGGGATCACTCTTGGCGATGGTGCGCTGGCGATTTATCATGGCGAACAACTGATCAATCGTTACACCAAAGATAGCCCTGAAGTCTCCGTCGTCTTTAATCGCCTAGTGATCCGCCCAAGCTCACCGTTAGACTATTCAAAGTTTTACGCGATGCGTCTAGAGGGCACGCTGATCACTGACAATGCCGGCAATGCATTCAATGGTGACCAACTGGGTCTGTTTGTCACTGCGGGTGAGCCTACTCGCTTAGAGGCTGGCGATATCCAGTTTGTGGCGGGTAATGCTGAAGCGCCGGATGCGATTGCCTTTATGCTGATGAAGAGTATCAATGGTGGTACGCGTATCACCTTCACCGATCGTGATTACTATGAGGCCAAAGGTGCCTTCTGGCATCGCAAAAATGATGCTCCTGCCTTAAATGAAGGTGTATTTATCTGGACCGCTGATCGTAATTTGAATGCTGGTGACATCATCACTATTCAAACCGATACCGTCCTCAGCCCAATTGCCGATATAGGCCAAGTGCTCGGTTCACCATCGGGATTAGGTAAAGAAGAGACCATTTATGCCATGATCAACACTGAAATAAATGATCTATCTGATGGGATGGCGGGTGAAATTACCGCTCCAGGTACCTTCCTAGCGGCTCTCACCCTTGGCGGTCAAAGTGGTAGTGATATCCCCGCAGGGATCAGCAACTATCACCTGAGTTTTGTGCCAGAAAATGGCAAAGCAGATCAAACCAATGCACTGTTTGATGTGGCAACGTGCGGTCGTACTCTTGCAGAGGTCAGCAGTAATCTGCATAACGGAGCTTGCTGGAAAGTGACCTTTAAATCTCAAGGTGCCAGCGGTTTTCCTTTGTATGACAATGGCAGCTTGTTCGCAAAGCCACTGATCTAACGCTATAACACTGATGCAGCGTTTTTATCTTTGAAATAACCGCTCCTGAGCTAGCCTTAGGGCGGTTTTTTCGTTATGAGCCGATTTGACTTCCTCCTCCTTCGTAGTCGCGTAGTACGATGATAGAAGATGAGGGGATGTGAACGGCTCTAAATTATCATGCCCAAGCATTCATCACTAAGCTATGGCGTTCTTCGCTGAGTACCTGCAAATAAATTTCCGTGGTCTTGCTGTCACTGTGCCCCATGAGTTGGCTTATCACATGTAATGGTACTGGCGGATTAGCCGTCACCAGCGCCACGCCAAAACCATGGCGCAAGCCCTTCCCTGTCGCTTGCGCCCCGACAATTCCCGCTCTATCCATCACCCGTTTAACCAAACGGTAGGCCGTGGGCCGACTCATTGACCACAATGGCGCATCGATAACGAGATCACGGCGTAGCTGTGAGCGTAAACCAAACACCAAATCCAAGTGTTCAATTAACGAGGCAGGCACTGGGACGCTGCGGAACTGTGCTTGCTTCAGCCGCCCTTGTTGGTCGGTTTTGTGTTTCTTTAAGCTGTGGATCACAATCGCACTATCGTTGATCATCACGCGCCTGGACGTGATGGCCAAGGCTTCAGACGGACGGCAACCGGTGTAATGCAGGACATGGCAAAACATCCTATCGCTTGGCGATTCCAAGGCGCTGGTATCGAGGAAACGTCGGCGCTCCTCACTGGTCAAATAGAGCCTTTCACCATCAGGACTAAACAGGCGCATTTGTGGGAGAGGAATAAAGTCTTATACAATGACAGGTTAGTGTAGGAAAAGCATCTTACACACATAAATAACTCTGGAAAATAATCACCCACTGGCCATGCTGTATGTATAGCCAGTGGGTATTGAGAGGGATTTATGTCAGTTCTTATACATTCAGATGATGTTTTTAAAGAAACGGAGTTAATAGCGAATAGTGATGGCTTGTTCCAGTGCTCTCCACTTAAAGACAATATTGGTTCTTTACCCACGTTGTTTACCAAAGAAGGAGCCTTTAATCACGAAGCCAATAGCTACTTCTTCTATCAGAAAGCCATTAAGCAAGCCAAAGACTTATCGCCTTGCGCCCAAGCTCTCCAAACCTTCTATCAGTTTTTAGAAGATAACAACCTCCGTTGGGATCACTTCCCACCTGTTAAACGCTTAAAGCCAACCTACCTCTTTCGCTCACATCTGCTCAAGCAGATCAATAGCGGGGAACTAGCTCACTCAACCGCCAGCGTTCGGATGAACCAAATCGTTAACTACTATAAGTGGTTGATGTATGAGGGCTACCTGATAGTCAAAAGCGAAAAAGAAGCGCCGTTTAAGATGGAGTATGTTTCTGTGCAAAGCACAGGGATGCTGGCCCACGTATCTCCAACATTCACCGTGCAGACCAGTGATCTACGAATTAAAGTGCCGAGAGACAGTAGCAGCAAGAACATAAGGCCGCTCACACCCCTGAGTAACGATTCGCTGGGCATATTGACCTCGTATCTGCCTCAAGCATCCATTGAACTACGCCTTCAGGTGCTGCTTTCTATTGATACCGGAATGCGGATCAACGAAGTCGCCACACTCACCCTTGATGCATTAAAGACTGCCATACGACTTGCTGAAAGTGAGCACCGCTATGAACTGACGATTTCACCACAATTGAATGGTGTTCAAACCAAATATGCCAAGCAAAGAACCATTGAAATATCAACCGAACTATTAGCTCAGTTAGATGATTACCGCACCTCTGAACGGCGCTTACAGCGTGTGACAAAGCTAAATAATAAACTGGATAATTTATTTGAAGTGGCATCGGTTCTGAAACGGGAAGCCGTTGATGCGCTGGAGCGTTGTGAGCGCCACGAACCTCTGTTTGTCAGTGAACAAGGTAATCCGGTAACCGCAAAGTCCATCGAAGCAAGGTGGTCAGAGTTACGCAGCGTAATTAAAAAGTCACACCCCACCTTCACCCACCGTTTCCACGATTTTCGCTCGACCTATGGCACTTACCGCCTCAGCGACCTACTCGAAGCCGGACTCCTTGATCTTGAGTGTATGGAACTGTTGATGACGTGGATGGGACATAAAAATGAATCGACCACCTGGAAGTATTTGCGCTTTCTTAGACGGAAAAAGGCTTTCAAGGTCAAGTTTGGCATCCTTGATAACATCATGCACAGCGCATTACATAACGAACAAGGAGGTGAAAATGAGTAAAGTGGAATATCTCAGCGGTTGGCAGCCAGAGTTGTGTATCCAATTAGACATACATAGCATTCAAAAAGCGGACTTTAACCGTTTTCTTGTCAAGCACTTTCCCTCTACGCAGTTATTGCAACAGGGCGGACATTTTGAAGATGCTGACCGAGAGGGCGCTATTCTTCAGTTAAAAAAGAGTTTCGATAAAGCGATTGAAGAAGGCGGCAGTCATCACTCCTTGTACCAAGTCTTTTCTACCGCATCCTTGTATCTCAGGTGGTGTGATAAGCAGAGTGTCAACGCATTCACCCAATGCTCTGTTGAAGGCTATATGTCTCACCATAATGAGGGTTCGCCGGGATTCTGGAAATTTCCGCCAAATCTAACTTAATTAATTGTTATTATTAAACATTGACTAACTTTACATTTTTGGCGCGTTGGGCAAATTTAGCCTAGGTGGATTTCATCCCTAATTTTGCCGTTTGCAAATAGTACGGATTCCGCCATAGATTTCCTCTTAATTTCACGAAACTATCAACTTTATAGTGTGCGTTATTCGCTCATAAATGGCAATCAAAATGCGTTTGCAGCAATAGCTCCCATTGAAATTGGATCTGTTGTTAACAGCTTTTGAGTTGTTTCTAGTGTTTTATTGCCGAGCATGTAGTGAATATGTGCCACATCATAACCTTGGCGGTGAAGCGCCACCGCAAACGCTCTACGGCCAGATAACACACTCGGAGACTCAATCCCTGCATTATTGAGCAAAGTCTTTATGTGGCGGTTTAGCGCATCACACGAATAGCTATCGCTACCCGCTAGCGTTTGTTTTCGAACGATAGAAAATGGTTTGTTTTGGTATGAATAAAACAGGGAATTATCAGGATCAAGCCCTCGATACTGGTCAGGGTTATCACCTAGGCCAATTCTGTTTTTAACTCGGTAAACCAGATATTGATTTAGAAACTCGCATAACCTGGGATTAGACAGATAAAACTCGCGCTCTACCCCTCTGACAGTATACGACCTGTTTAATCTGCCCGATTTATTCAGTACGTCTTTTAGCTGAATACGGTTTATCTCAAGCGTTGTGCAAGCCGAACCAAAGAAGAAAGCCAGCAAACATTGATCGCGCTCAGGCTGTTTGCTGTTTAGCTTTGTGACTTTAAATAGCCAATCACGCTGCGGCTTTTCGATTAATTGCGGTAATGCCATTGTCTGTATTTCTCATTTTTCAGTGAGTGATACAGACAACACTAACGCCAATAGTCACGGTTTTAAAGTAGCGCGGCCAGCCATTCAAAGCCTTTCACGGAAAGCAATGTTTTCAAAAATTCACTTCACCACTTTTTTGTCACAATTTAGATTAATTTTGTCAACTTTAGAATTTAACCTTGGCCATTGCTGCGTCTTAAATTATGACGATAGTGCCACAGCCCACGAAAAACTGGTTCCAGCGTTAAAGAACCACTAATCATATTACTCGTCATATTCGTTTGCATTCGGATGTCAAAAAGCTGCACAAGTCATAACAAGTAGGGCTTCGCTCACTACCCAATAGCGATTAACTAACTAATAAATATAAGATTAAAACTATAATTTAAATCATATTCTTTGATTAAAAACACCAAGGTTAGCGCATCAACAGAAAACACCAAGGATAAGATCTTAATTGTCAGGCCATAACCCCCGTTGCTATTAATGATTGCTATTAATGATGCCAGCCCCACATCCAACGCATCAAAATGCGCATTTTAATGTTTAACTAAATCGCATACCGGCGAATCGGAATGTAAAAAGGGAGCCAATGGCTCCCTTTTTTATTTCGGTTTGTTTAATGCAATCTTAATTACAGTGGGCTTCCCTACCGGAACGGCTTCGTAGTCGGTGCTAAAGTGTTTGCTTAGTCCGGCTTGGCCTTTCTTGGCAGGCATGTACGTAATCATTTCTTGGGTATCTGGAGTCTCGACAACCACAAAAATTGAGTTGGTCGATTCCTCGTAGTACCAGATTTTATCCCCTTCTCGCTTGTTAACCTGAAACTTAGACGATTTAAGCCATTTATGAATGAAGTTCATTGGATTTCTCCAACCTTCAAGCCTTATGGCCGCAATTCGCTTAGCGAACCGATAAAACGCATGTGGCGATATGAATAACGGTTTGTCATTCAGCCAATTTAGTTTGAAGTGTTCGCGCAAGTCCTGATTTGAGTTGAGGCTTACATTGCATTGTTTGACAGCAGTAATCTCTTTATGAACAACGCCGCCAATCAGCCTGAGCTTGTAAATAAGCGCAAAGCATATCTCGGCTAGCTTGCCCTCCTGTTCGTTGAATACCATGCGTTCTACGGCGCTTGGATCAGCGAAGCAGTCTGTGAGTAGCTGACTATTAGTAATGATTAAGAACCTAGGTAAATTTGGAATTTTGGATTTCACTTTGTAATCAGCAACGGCATCGACCGCGCACAACAACAAATCTTTCAATCTATCTAATCCTTCTAGGCTTTTAACCTCCATCGAGTAGCGCCCCCCTTGCTGAATGCTGCAAGTTAGCATGTCAGGAGCGTCATGCAGGTGCATGAGTCGTTTTGGTGGTAGCTTATTTTCCATTGATAATCCTGGTTGATTGGTTAACGCGCCCGGAGGCGCATCTTTAAATTAACTAAGCAGCCAAACCTATGGCTGGCTGATAGTTATTGGTTGTCGCTAATGGGCTTATTAGGCCGTTCAATAGCTCTAATCCTAACTCAGTTGGGGTGTCGTGAAACAGTCCTTCGCTGATTAGCTGCTTGATGTGGTTAGAATCGCCAAAAATAGACAAGTGACAATCGGTTAATTTATCCAGCTTGGGAACGCTCCATAGAGTGCCGCCGCTGCCCAAATAAATATCCCAGTTAGTGTTGTTACCTATAAATGCTAAGTCGCATTTACTGATAAATTCCCGTCGCTTTGTGGTAGACAATATCATTTTTCGTTCCTTACTTGATTGGTTAATGCGCCCTTGTGGGCGCATCATTAGTTACAAAAGCTCTTGCCAGTTCATTGCTTGTTCAGGGAAAGCCGCTTTACCTAAAACACGGTATGCATCATCCCAGTCAACGCCTTTGCTATCGCCTTCGATTTCTAGTGGAGGGTATAGAATGAAAACGGTTACACCGTATTCTTCTAAACGCTTCGCTAGTTTGTTCGCTGCCATTTCCCCGGTTTTTGATGCGTCTTTGTCTGCAAAGACAAAAACGTATTCCGTTCCTTCGGCTGGCAACCAATCCCCAAGTAATTGGGCATTGATGCAGCAATTGACAGGCATACGTGTAGCAGCTGCCGCAGCGAGTGTGGTTTCCAGTCCTTCACCGATACCAATTACCTTTGTACCTGCAGGGCTCAATTGAATTGCGCCGCCGCTGATGCTGGTCTGTGGAATTTCAGGTGACATTTTCTTAGGGCTGTTATCAGGGGCTTGCAGTTTGTGTCCATCGAGCGTGATATACGTTCTATGGATTCTGACAGGCACACCGTTTGGATCTCTGATTTGAGCAATGATTGCTGGAAAACGGCCATACAGGGAAAAGTTCTTCTTCCCGTTGGCATCGAGTGTTTCCATGTAATATTCAAGTGAAGGGTGAAACACCACTTCGCTATTCAGATTACCAACATTGCCTAGCCCACGGTTCTGGAAGTAAAGCCTTGCGGGTTCACTTTCAGGGGCTTCTAAGTCAAAGCATTCATTCCAAATGTCAGAAAGCCTCTTGAGCATTCTCACTTTGGTTTGTTTGTCTTTAACGGCTTGTTCCTCACGCTTCTTTTCCCAACGCGCTTGAGCTTTATCAGCCTCAATTTTGGCAGCTTCACTAGCTTGGCCTGAAAGGTCGTAATAACCGACTTCCGAACCGACCAGTTTTACAGCTTCTGAAAACGAAATGCTTCTGTCGTGCATAAGCAGTTCAAAACCATCGTTCCAGACTCCGCAAGTGAAACAGCCTGCGCTACCCACTTCTTCCGCTCGTTTTAAGAGGCGAAATGAGTCGTTAGATTTAGAGTTATGATATGGACACCCGCAAGACGGGCGTTTGTTAGGTGTAAAACCATCACAGGCATCACGAATTGCAGGTATTAAATTACCTAAAATTCGTGGCCATTGGCCGTTAGCCAATGCCTTGATTTCCTGAGTTTCGGTTTTAAATTTTTCTAGTCTAGTGTTCATGTTAATTACTCTTGATTGGTTAGATTAATACCTGCTTGCATAATGCAAGCTGGTTTTTAGGTTTAGGATTAGTCCAGCAAAATACCCTCTGCAATTTTGAAAACTTCATTGCCTAGGTCGCTTAACTGATCCACTTTGATTGCAAACTGCTTACCAAACAGAGATTGCAGAGTTGGGAGATTTAAATCGTTCCCAATCCCGATGCCATAAACTTCGACATTCGAGGCTTGCATTTCTGCTATTAGATTTTTGCAGTATTGGAATCCATGTGGCTGGCCGTCGGTCACGACTAAAACAACTTTTCTATCCTCAGTGCGGGTATAAAGCTGATTTAACGCTGCCCATAGCCCAGTAGCTAATGGAGTGCAATATCCATCGGCAGACGAGCTTGCCAGTTTGGTTAGACATTTTGCAGGGGTTTCTTCAAAACCTTTGAGCGCAATAACACTCTCAGTAGAATTTCCGAATCCCAAGACGCTGGTTTTAACTAAATTGATCTTACTTAGAGCCTCTACCAGTGCGTAAGTCGATTCAACCGAAGTTTGATACGCTTTTCCACACATTGAGTTTGACTGGTCAAGTAAGAGCGTTACCGCAGTGTTAGGCATATCAACCTGACTTTCGTGTTTAAATACACGCATGTCATTTTGCATTAGCCTTAAACCAGCGTTGTTAATTAAGCGTCTACCGCTGCTGCGTCGATCAAGTTGCAATTGCGCTTTTGATTCAACGAGCCCGTGAAGGCGCTGCGCTAAAAACAATGATTCTTTTCTCGCATTCTTCTGAATTGAATCGGCATGTGCAAAATTTTGGTTTTGAATTGGGGCTGGTAAAACACTTGGGTTATACGAAACTTCACGAGGATCAGGTTCGTTGTCGTCCCCTTCCTTCTCTGCTTCGATTTCAGCTTTTAGTGCTTTCTCTAAACTATCTTCAAGATCGCCTGATTCATCATCTAAAAACTCCCGTAAAGCGCTTTTTAACCCGTTTATATCGCCGCTATCATTAGAGCTATCAGCATCGCCGGTATCACCTTGCGAACCTTCGGCACCGTCAGAATCATCGTCGGAGCCGTTGGCATCGTCAGAATCATCGTCGGAGCCGTTGGCATCGTCAGAATCATCGTCGGAGCCGTTAGCATCGTCAGAATCATCGTCGGAGCCGTTAGCATCGTCAGAATCATCGTCGGAGCCGTTAGCATCGTCAGAATCACTGTCCGTATCGTCATCTGAGCTATTAGCATCATTCGACTTGTTAGCCTGTTCATCAAGGTAATCCTCAATGTACTGCATCACTTCTTCGGCCAGAACCGCGCAATCCTTGGTAGATTGTGTATAGCGGGAGTTACCCACGATACCCATTAAAACAGCAGTAAATGCAGGTTCTATACGGGCATCCAGTTCGGTTTTGAAATCCTCAAACTGCTTGTAATACACTTTGTCGTAGCCATTTACGCTAAAACCATAGAAGTAAATTACAAGGTCAATCAGTTTGGCGGTTGTCAGTTCATCCAAATTCAGTTCATCGCCTCGCTTAGTTAAGTGAGAACGTACTTTACTTAGGCGATCATGCGAACCTTTAAGTTTGCGACGCAGCTGTCTCTCGATATACATATCCTCAAAGATATTTCTTAGCGTATTTGTTTTCGCTGAAACACCTTTGATCCACTCATTCCGAAAATCAAAATCTGTGTAAAGGATATGGCCAGTCTCATGCAAAGCGTAGCCATAAGACAAAGCAGCAAGCTCAACATTTTTAGTATCAATGTAGGGCAACTTAATGTGCCAGGTCGAGCCGTAACGCCCCACTTCTGCACTGTTACCGCCAATTTTTACTTTGATACCTGTTTGATTTGCTAATGCGCCGATATACATTGGTAGCGATTCAAAAATACTCATTTGTGAGTTCCTTTGGTTTGATTGGTTTGATTAGTTAAATGGCCGCTAAGCGGCCATTCTTGGGGTTGGATTAGTTAAAAAACATCTAACCAGTCCATTGATGTTGGAGTCACAACAGGTGTAGTTGGCTCCGGTTCGGTTGCCTCTACTGGTTCAGCTTCGGTTGTGATATCCACTTCATCATCTTCCGATGATTCAGCAGGTTCCACAGCGATAGCGTTAAGCCCATAAATCAACTGAGGTTGAGTCAGGGTCTTAACCACTGATAGATATTTACGCGCAAATGTCATATCCAAATCACCCTTTTCAGGAGTTTGGTCTAACAGTTCATCAATCATGTCGATGATTGGTTGAACACGCTTATCTAGCAGTGTGTTGGCCAGCAGTTTTGATTTAATAGATTCCAAAATTGGCAAGTCTTTACGGCTTACTCTCAAGCCCCATTTACTCGCAATTTTTTCCTCTAACACATCCAGTTTTTCTTGCGCTTTTGAAGCAACTTCATCGAGCAGAGTGTTTCCGAGGCTGTTAATTTCCTCGTCCATACCATGCCAGCTAAATTGAATTTGCTTATCAATGTACTCTTTCGAGTAAGCGGTATTAATCACGTACTTACCGAAGCCAGCTTGAACCGCCTCGGCTTCGTCAGCCCATTTGGAAATCTGCTTTTCGTAGCCAGTGATTAAGTCTCGTTTAGCGGCATAAAATGACGTTTTAATGTCATTCAATTGGCCGTTTAACCAAGGCAATTTAGCATTAGGTACTAAGTACCCATTGCCAAACTTAACGCCGAATTTGTTACATGCGGCATGAGCTTGGTTTGATAGATTGCGAAACACTTTGATTGACTCAGGATCTATCGAGTTCAAATTGCCCAAATGAGCAATTTTCTTCGATATTTCTGTGTCGAGCCCTAGCATCGAACTTTGCAAGGTACGCTTTGCGTGCCATTGGTTAACAGTTACGAAAACTACGGTGTAATCTTTTGGAAATGGAATAGACATAAATAGCTCCGTGGGGCTACATGAGCCCCTTGATTGGTTGGATTAGATTGGTGTTTTGAGTAGAGGGCCATTTTCAGATTGAAAACGGCAAATTGGTTTTTAGAGATCCCAAAAATCGAAACTGGCTGAGTTGAAGGTAAAGCGCACTCTCGATGTTTCAAGAATGTCTAAACCCACAACTACGAAGTCCAAACCGTCAACCATTGTTTGATTGCCGATAATGAACGTCGTGTGCTGCCCGTTAAATTTCAGTTCTTCTCTGTTTTTGCCGCTCTTGCGATACAGACAAATGTTAGCGATAGAAACCCCCGCACCTTGCAGCGCGACGATTGTTAACGCGATAGTTGGAAGTCGAGTGGCTGAAACAGTTTCCTGTAGCCCCTCAAAACTCAGTGGCGAACAAAGCACGATCTGTTCAACTAGCCCGTCAGGATAAGTACATTTAAGAGTTTTACAGCCATATTCCTGTACCAATTCATATTTGATACAAGCAGGTATGGCAGTATCGACCGTTTTGAGGTGGTCGATTAAATCTTCAATGTTGATCCTGCTGAAAGTCTCAGTCTCATGCTTGAATGTTAGAAAGTATCCGATTTGCATTATGCAGCCTCATTTTCAGAGAATGCCTTGCCGAATACGTCCTCACACAACTCAACAGCCATTAATAATTCAGCCTCAGACAATGAATTGCCATGAGCTTTCATAAAAGCAGCTTTCACGCTGTTCATCCCGGCAGTCTTAGTATTAAGCACTGTCAGGGTGATCCAACGCTTCAACCCACGCATTGACAACATGGTAGATGCCCCGGTTTGGTTAATTACGGCACCTCGAATGAGGTTTGCCACATTAACCATTTCTGAGCACATAGCCTCGTAAGCCAGCAGATTGAATTTAGGGTTTCCTTTAAGCCCTTTGTCAGCACACAGTTTATTTAGGTAGCCTTTCAGCATTCTGACTTCTGCATCTTGTGAAAGATGCTCAACCATAACAACCATGAAACGATCCATAAAAGCCTCGTTCATTTTGTTAGTACCTAGATAGTTACCGTTAGTGTTGCCGTTACCGTTAGTGTTGCCAGTGGCCACAAAACGGAATTCAGGACTTGGGTAGACCCATTCCTCTAATTGAGGGACGTAAATTGGTTTACCGGATACCACTTCATTGAGTTTAATTTGCTCAGATGGAAGCATTGCGTCTGCTTCGTTAAGAAGAAATACGCCGCCCTCTCTCATGGCACTCAGCAAGCCGCCTGCCATGAATTTAGTTTTACCGTTACCAACCGGAACGTGCATACCGAATAAATCAAAATATTCGGTTTTTGCACTGCCCGTTTCTTGGAATAACGGTACGCCAAGCCGAGCTGTTACCTGCTCGATGATTGACGTTTTACCAGTACCTTTGCTACCTGAAAGCCATAGACCGAAGCCCATTGAATCCTGCAAAAACATAAGAATGTCTTGCAGAAGATCCAGCCTGAACAAGTAGTCCTCGTCCACCTCAAAAATTGAGGCTGGCGGCAGTGGCCATTCTTTTACCTGAAATTGTTTACTTGGGTTTGCAAATGGACGGTCTGTGTTTAAAAACAGTGAACCTACCGACTTGCTTACCGTGTTAAACGAAACGTCAGTCCCATCAAATAGGGCAGCATTAGCAGACTTAGTGGCGTGAGCCGCTTGAGCCTCAACTAAAGTGTTTGCGAATGTAGTAGCTAAAGTTTTGATGTTTTCTTGTGTGAACATATTGAAAGTCCTTTGATTGGTTTGGATTGGATTGAGATAGTTAAAGGGTAAAGTCGTAATCGTTTGGGGTTGAAGAAACCGTTTTAATGAGTTCTGCCCTAACACTTTCTATGACTTCTTTTGTAATCGCTTCGCCTTGAGCGCGGTTAATAGATAATCGCGTAGAAAAGCTATCGTTACGTTTGGTTAATGGAACGCTTTGCCCTGTCATTGCGGCTAAATCGTTATAAGCTGTTTGGTAATCAATGCTGCCAGTCCTTCTGGACACTGCGACTTTGACACCAAAACACTCACCCTGCTTAAAGCCACCAAGCAAGTCGATAATTGACTGCTCAATAGCTCTTTTCTGTTTATCCAACGCATCAACTTTCGTTTCCAGAGCCTTCTTGTCACTTAGTACGTTGACTAATTGATAGGTAAGCTCCTTCCATTCCTTAGTGTTGATTGAGTTGGTTAAATCAGGGGTAATGCAATCTCTTTCGAGATCCAGTTCTGGCGGTGTTCTGTTGATGACCAAATCCCAAAACTTAAGGACTTGTTCTTTTAACCAGTCTTGGAAAGCTGGTTCAGGTAAGATTTCAAACGCAAGGGATTGTCTTGTTTCTACGTTGTAGAAAAATAAAACCCCTGATTCAGCTTCACCATCGCAACATAAGAGCTGGTACTGCACTTGCGTGTAGTAAGTCCTAAATGCCAGTGAAAGACGTTTGCGTTCTACAAGTTCATCCCATGTTGACGGTGCCGGACACTTAATCTCTAAGACTCTTTTTTTCTTAGAGTTAACCGATAGGCCGTCAAGACTTGCTATGAATGGATAACCTAATTGGCTTTCGATACATAGCGGAGGGAATTTTTCATTAGTGTGTTTCTCGTATACTGCCCTAGCGGTATCCTCAAACTGCTTCCCCCGAATTACATTGGGGTTACGGTCGAGGTCTTGCTTAGGGAATATTCCGATAATCTCACCCCATAACTGATACGCAGTATCATAGTGGGATGCGCCGATAATAGTGTGCGCGAGACTGGCACCGAGGCCATTTCCACGCCACTCAAGCCAAGACTCAGAGCCTTGGGTAAGCGGGATTATTTTCATTTTGGTTGCCTTTAGACGCAAAAAAGCCCTGATAGAGCGAATCTGCCAGTGAAGATTGGATTAAATTGGATTTGTGGAATTAAAGCGGGTTTGGAATTGAAGCGAGAGTAGTGGCCTGCAACGCTATTACTGAAATTGGCCAGAGTAAAAGCGAGGTTAGAAACTGCATATTATCAGATAAAATCTTTTTGTGTAGCCTTTCATGTCTCAAAACTAACTCAAAACCTATCCTCTGAGACATTTAGCTTAACTAGCTGTATATCATTACTTTTATTAATAAGATGGTACTGATTAGCAACCTGTAGTGATACTTTTGATATTAACGTCTTTTACCGCCCTTTCACCGTTTGATGCAGTAAACCAGTAAGCAACATAACACTGATCCTTTGCCGTCTTTCCTTGCGGGATAAATGCTAAGGCGTAGCCGCTCATGCCGCTAAACAAGGTGCTAAGTTTGATTTGGTCGAGAATGCAAACGCTAGAATCACAAGTTTGATCAAGCAAGGAATTAACCATGTATCCGGTTCAGGCAGTTGGATCAGTGAGACAATGTATTCCCTATTGAAATTTTGCTTAGATTGCCAAGATTGCCATTCTTCAAATTCCCCTGCCAGAAACACATCCAAAGGGTTTTCTGACCCATTCCATCCAGCCAAATGTATCTTCGATAGCTCAGGGATAATTTCGTCACTTACAGACTTTAAAAAGGTGAATAATTCCAAGATTTTATCCGCTAAAAACATTAAATAATAAATGGGTATTAATGCAATTTAAAACAACAAATGCTTGTTATCAACCGATTCCCCCGGATTTCCATGCCTTTTGTGATTTGTATTAAGCAAGCTGCTAACTTGCCGCTTTTAGCTGAATAATGGGCGTCGAGGATGCATTTAATAATCGCGGAAAAACCTGCCGTAGCTAAGGCCATTGCCGGGTATTTGAATAAGAACGCAAGGTCATGTAACGGCTACATTGATTGTGGTGCAGACGGCAAAGGCCAGAAGCAAATCGTTAGCTGGTGCATTGGCCACTTACTTACTTTCAAGACCCCTGAGGAACATAACCCGCTTTATAAAACATGGGCAGTAGAAACACTGCCTATGCAATTACTCCCGCTCACTCTTAAGCCCATTGCCAAAACAAAGGCGCAGCTTAAGACTCTGTTAGACCTATTAAAATCAGCAAATTTAGTTACCCATGCGGGTGACGATGATGATGAAGGCCAGATTCTCGTAGATGAAGTGTTGGACTATGCGAAATACAAAGGACAAGTAAACCGACTAAAAATTAACGACTTGAACGAAGCTTCAATCGCTAAAGCATTTTCCAACGTAAAACCTAACTCGCAGTTCCTATCGCAAAGTCAATCGGCTTACGGGCGATCAGCATTCGATTTCATCTATGGACTTAATTTAACGCGCCTGTGTACGGTACTGAGTGGGAATGGTGGCGTGTTCAGCGTAGGCCGTGTCCAGTCGGCAATTTTGTCGCTTGTTGTGGAACGGTGCAGGCTTAATCGGTCGCATACTTCGATTCCATATTACGACATTTTCGCCGCAGTTAGGTTTAGGGAGGGCGCGATTAAATTTAAAGTGGACCTGAATGAAATTGCAGAATGCGAACCCGAAAAATTTGACGACAAAAAAAGGTTGTTAGACAGGTCGCAGGCTGAATTTATCAAACTGTCTCTGGAAGGTAGGAGCGTTAATATTACTGACCTCGATAGAACCAATTCAGAAGCCAGCCCCCCTCTGCCATTCTCGCTATTAGACCTGCAAAAAGCGTGTTCTAACCTATTTGACTATTCACCCGAACAGACGTTGAAGCTGACTCAATCGCTTCGGGAAGATCATAAACTCATTACTTACAACCGAACCGATACCGGATATCTACCCGAGGAATTTCACCCGCAGGGCGCTCACATTGCCAATTTTATTAAACTGAACTGCTCGGCCTTTGCCGCTGCAGTCGATGCAGCAGACTTCTCAATCAAAAGCCGCGCCTTTAGCGACGCTAAAGTAGCCGAATCAGCTCACCACGGCATTATCCCATGTGATGTTAGAGCAGATATGAGTAAGGTTACGAAAGATGAAATGAACGTCTATATGCTGATTTGTCGAAATTTTTTGGCTCAGTTCTTCCCGAAGAAAATAACCGCGCACATCAAAGTTACAGCGAGTGCCGGGGAATATAAGTTAACCGCTATGGGCTCTCAGGTAGAGCGTCATGGTTGGGCGGCATTGTACTCAGGAGAGTCATTTGAAGATGATGAAGAACAAGCTGAATTGACCCAAGAGCTAACAGCATTTGATGAACTGGATGGGCTTGGTAAATACGACAGTGGCCATATTTATTCTGGTGACACCTCTTTACGTGAAGGGAAAAGCAAACCTAAGGCTCTATACGTAATGAGTACATTGTTAGAGGACTTAAAAAAGGCCGCGACATACGTTACCAATGAAAATCTTAAGCGTGTCCTTATCGAGCGCGACAAAGGGACACAAGAGAAAGGCGGTATTGGCACTCCTGCAACTAGGGGCTCTATTATTGAATTGCTGTTCAATCGCCAATTCATAGAAATGAAAGGTAAAAAGATCATTGCTACACCATTTGGTGAGCAAGCGTATGACCAGCTACCTAGTTACTTGGCCAGTGTGGATCTAACTGCATTTTGGCAGTTAAAGATGAATCAAGTAAGGGACAGAGAGCTATCTATTGGTCAGTTTTTAACGGAAGTAGATGGATTCGTAACCCAAGCAGTGAACCACATAAAATCCCAAGGGATTAGTATCACCAGTCAACCCACCAGCAAAACAAATAAAGGAAAAGCAGGAGCCAAATCTGGCAAACCCAAAATGGCATCCACTGCAACCGAGTTCCAGTGCAAACAATGCGGTGAAAAGCTAATAAAGCGTGAATCGGTCAAAAAGAAGGGTGAGTTCTGGTACGGTTGCTCTGGCTACCCGAAATGCAAAGCCACTTACCAAGATAAGAACGGGGAACCTGTATAAAACAGGCAATAAAAAAGGGCGCAAAGCGCCCATTTTATTAGCTAGGAAATCGGTTTGTATAAAACTGGTTGAATCGTTAAATCAGTATCCCCAATGGACACGATAAACGACTCAGCCTGTTCAACCCGAAACACCGAAGCGTCGATCTCGGCAGAGAACGCCGAAACGTCCCCTCCCAGGTTCTCAAATTTACATTCTACAAACCTATCCCCCACCCCGATTGTCGGGGCATCACCTAGATTGCCTGAATACGAAAGCGTTAAGCATTCGTCGTTCTGAGCAGCCTTGAAAGCCATATTGAATATGGCGGGGATTATGATCATCACTTTTGGTTAGTTCCTATTTTGCGTGCTGTTTCAGCTATTATCTTATTCAGATATGCAATTTCAACATCATTTTGGAAAAAAGCCCGTAGCTTTGTAAGTCCCATGACATTGCCTTGTCTAATAGCTAAGTTTGACGCCTTTTGGATTGCTTGACGAGTACCATTGCTAATGACGGTGAAGTCAAATTCATCATTGGTAGCTTCATCACTCATGGCGTCTACGTCTACGACAGAGCTTTGGGGCTCAATCTCAACAGACACAGTATCAACAACTTCAATGACTGAATCATCATGTTCAACAATAGGCTCAACTATTACGTCGATAACCTCTGCTTCAATGATTTCCTCAACAACCTCAGCTTCAAGCGCAGCCTTAGTTGACTGAATAGTCTCTTGAACAAAGCGTTGAGCCATAGCCCACTGCTTTTCGTTGAAGCAACTAATTTGGGACTGCTTAGTGCTTAAGAAATTTTCAAAAGCAGTAGCAGCCAAAGTAGCGAGCTCACCATGAATAGCGGTCTGTTCTGCTATGTATTGATTCCACTCTTGAGTGTAATCAGACGTAACGGGAACAGGTTTTACATCGGTAACAGCTTCATCAACAGTTATAGGGGCTAATTCCTCAACTACAGGCTCAGAATCAACAACCACAGGGGCTGCATCCTCTACGACCAAGGCTGAATCCTCTACCACAATTGCTGCTGGTGCCGCAGCTGCTAATGCCGCTGCAGATGATTTAGTACCGTTGTTTTCTGGTTCATCATCATAGAAACCCGCAATAGATAGGCCAAATCGAACTGCCTGGCATGTCGCTCTAATCGAGGTCATGCGAGTAGGCAATTTTTGCCACGAATCCATGTTGTTGCGGTTTTCCATGTAATACTCACGTAGTCCGGCAAATTTACGACCATCTTTAAAGTTGATCACCATTTGCACCCACTCAGGAGTTTGATGCCCATCAATAGGTGTTTTTACCGTTTTATCGGCATAAACGTACTCGTGGGATTCATATTCGCTATGTGATAGCAACACCTGTAGCCAACCATCAACGGTTAAGCTAAAGCGAATTACCCCGCCTTTGGCCACAGCGTAAACCTGATTTAAAAACGGGTTTACTCCATACTTACGGCAAAGAGCCGCCAGCTGATAAACATGGCTTGCTGTTACCAGCTCACCTTTGTTTAACATCGAACCAAAGATCATGTTGTAAACGCACTCATGGTACGTTTGAACGTCCATCCCGACCTCTTGAGCTAAAGGCTCTAAAAGACCAGAAATTTTTGAGTAGTTGTCGATTGATGTAGTCATTTTGGTATTCCTTAATAAAAATCCCGCTCGAAGGCGGGATTAATTGGTTTGGGTAGATTGGTTGGTTTAATTAGATAGAGGCGCAGAAGTTGCCGCTTTCTACCTTAATTGCTTTAGGTAATGATTTCTTACCTTTAGCTGTTGTAGTAGCAGGTTTTACCCAGTTACCACGTTGGATAGCATCAACGTCAGCCGCGCTTAACACCCCTCTGCGAATGCAGGCTGGAATATCAAACAATGCATCATCAAATACAGCTTTAGCCTTGCGAGTTACCGCTTGTGCTTTAGCTTTAGGTTCAGATGCAACGGCTTGGATTGGTGCAGTTACTTTACGAGTTCTTCTTCTGGCTAATTTCAATGAGGTTTTAGTAACACGACGTGAACGCCCGACTAAAAAACCCATGAAATAAGCAAAACCTTCTAAGCATTTTTTTGCAGAAAGGAAAACGATAAGCAAAACGATCAGAGTAGCTACTTGAGACATAATAAAAGTCCTTGAGTTGGATTGGATTGGTTTAGATTGAGTGGAGCGGATTTCTAATTATTTGTACTGCTGAGAAACGACTTATAGGCGCTCAAAACAATATTAAAATACGCAACCTTAAAAATGATTAAAGATGCGCCAACAGTGAACAGACCAAACATTAAGTAGGTTGCTAACGTGCTGAATAGGTTAAAGACAAAAATATCAAGCGGATTGCTCATATTGATTCCCTTGGAAAAGTGGACTTGCAGATGGAGTGGACATACAGAAATGGTAGTGACGAAGCCTTACATCGTCGGTGGCGTTTGAAGAAAGCTCTAAGCTCTGAAAGCAAAGCGCACAGCTTTTTTAGACGTTGGATAGCGTAAAAGGCCAGTAAAGGCGCTAGATTCAACCAAGGGGTTTTACGAGGGGTAGATTAGCCGTATTAGGCTGTTTGGTATGCAAGGTTAGCTTGCCAATTCAATTTATTCGATTTAGCAAACTCTTTCAACAAATTTCAATTGTATCTTGGATCTACATCAGAAATGTAAGGTTCTCGAAGCCTTGCCCCATCCTCCCACCCCTTAAGCCACATTTCTTTTAACTCAAATTCCGTGTAAGGGTTTGCATGAATTGATTTGCCGATTAACCCTGCTTTTCTGCCTTTTAACTCTGCATTTAAAAGTTCTGTTCGCATGAACGATCCTCAAACCTCAGAGCTACCGACCCAAGTAGTTCCCAAATAAGCGTTCCACCCAGTGTTGAACGAATGAAGCATGTCACTTATTGATTCAAGTGACTCGTGCGTCCAGCCGTCAGCAGGAGATTCAAGTTTGAGTAATTCGTTATGGTCAAGATCAGTTACAACGAGTGGGCTATTGACTTCTATTTGCTTTAAGCAATCAGATTCCCCATTAATTGGGCGTGTTATGATCATTCCTGCATCCGTTAATTAAGGTCTGTAAAACAGCGGAACCAGAGGATTCCGCTTTGCCATGCTAATACAGAGCGGCTATCAACCGCCGTCCTTATCACCGCTTTTAAATTTGCCCGCTAAAGACTTGCCGCCCGAAACTGCCGCTTTAATCACTGCGTCACTCATTTGCGCCCCTGTATTTGCCGCGCCGTCTGCGGTCTGGAATACTCCATGCATTTTCACGCCGAGCCAGCCTACAAACACAACCCAAGCGCCGACTAGCGAGTATTGGATTGCGAACGACAAATACAAAAGCAAGCCCGACGCCTGGATCACTTCTGTCGGGTTGTTTATGTTGTTCAAATCCCCCATACCAAGGATTAATGCGGTTACTGTTTCATCTAAAGTAATCCCCAGTTCTAAGAAAAATTTGGAATACTCTAAAGCGAAGTAACCAATTGTGATCGTAAGTAAAACACGGCCATTAAAGCCGGACAGTAAAAGCATTATCGGGATTGCAGCTATCAAAGCGGTTTTAATTGCCGCTACGATGATTGGTAATGCCTGCTGGTATTGAATAATTTTGACCGACTCAAAAGCCGCGCCGAGGGTCATTGCCGCGCCGCCAACAACATTACGGAGTGATGATAGCAACGGTGCAAGATAGCCTTCATCGGCCTCCTTGCTAGCCACTTCTGCCGCGATAGTATCGTTGCCAGAGCTAGAAAACATATTGCTCCACCAGCTTGCCGAATTTCTCACGGTATTGTCATAAATGATATTTGTGTATTTGGTCAGCTCAGCCTCAGTCAAGTTATCTGAACTGGAAATACGCAAAAATGACGCTGCACTGGCACCGCTCTGAACGTCATGTCTAAGTTGCTTCTCAATGTGTTCACCTACAACGCTACATTCCTTCACATACTTAGTAGTAACAAACCCAGTGCCAGTATCGGAGCTGGTAATGGGGTAAATGTCCTTAGTCACTTCCATAGTTAGAGCGGAGTTCATTCCAGATGCACTAATTCCCGGGAACATTTGCTGTACGGCAAAACCATTGAAACTCAGGTCTGTATATTTGTCTCTTGTGTTAGGGTTTAGTAGAGTAAACTTCGATAGTCGATCTACAGCTTTCTTGTAGCATGACTCGTCATAAATCTTGATTAGGTCTGTTACTGCCGCGCTCTCTGATTCAGCCACAGCCACGTTAGACAGCGCCTTGCGGTAACTCCCTGTCTTACATGGAATCGAGGCAATGGATGCGTTTGTTACGCCCGTAGAGAAGATATTTACCAACCCGCTCCATAAAGTCGTTCTAAAAACACCTACTGTGGAATTGGCGATCTCCTTAACGCTACTTTCTGACAAAGTTGTTATGCCAATCCCATCCTTGGTACAGGAAAAGGTCTTGTAGCCAATATCATTTGTGGATTGCTGAAAGGAAACTGGTTTTCCTGCAAAAATCATCACAATGAACATTGCAATGTAACGAGCTTCAATCTTACGAAACACTTGTATAGCTGGTGCGCCTGCCTCGTCACCTGCGCTACGTGCCTCATTCGCAGAAGCCCAAGCAATTAAGATAAAGGGAATTAGATAGAGTTTGGTTTCTTCTATGACTTCCCAAATGCCTTCTGCAATCATAGAGCTAAAAGGGATTAAAACAATTTCTGCAAGTTCGTTAACGATCATTACTTGCTTCTCCGCAAATCACTATCAAGATTTGAAACGTCGCGGCCTGATCTATTAATGTCTTTGCGAGACTCAAGAACTAGGCGAGTCTGAGAATCGAATGAGTTTCTTAACCTTACTTCCTGCTCAAAACGAGTTAATTGGGTGTCCAATTCAGCCAGCTTATTATCAATTTCGTCTCGAGCAATTGGATTGCCAATCAAGTTAGCGTTAGCTCTACCCGTAATGAGCGTTTGGCGCAAAGCAATGACCTTATCAATTGTCCTTGCCGTCGCAACGTCATAAGCAAGCCGCTCAACAAACACAGATTGCACCCCTTCCGCTTCGAGCTGCAAAACTTGCAAATTCGATCTCGTTATTTTGTAGCTATCAGCACTTATCTCGGCCAGTTCTGAGTTAGATAATCCATCAATGTCTTGCGTTAATAGATTTTTAATTGATGCTTCAATCGCTGCTGCTTCTGAGGTCACAACTTGGCTAATACTTTGGGATGGAATAGCTTTGATAGCTTCGCAGTCCTCACAAGACCTCAATTCCACCTCTCCAACAACAGAATTAGCAAATGTCTTTGCAGAGTCTGAGTCAGGAAACAATTTTTCTACGTTAGATTTGTCGTTTGATGAACTAATCGACGTGCCAGAGCTTCCATCTAAATTTGAGCAGTCGCCAGTAGACTTCTCGGTGATACTACACCATCCGGCCAATACCGTTTGCGAAACAACCTCTAAGGGTTTTTGGCCACCTGACCCCCCATATTTAGTACCGTCTACCCCTGTAACACCTTCCTCACCTTTGGGTGCAGAACCGGATCTAACAAGATTCACGATGTTTACTTTGTTACTGTCCTTTGTGTACTTGCTAAGCGTTTCCGCTGCACTGGTTTTCACCATGAGCGCGTCAGGTACGTTATCAACCAGAACATCTTGCATTTTTTCGCAGCTATTCATCGCTGACAGGTAATCATCAAAGCCGATATTGATGCCGTTTTCTAAAAACTCATATAAACCCGGATCTGATTGCTTAATTAAAGCCCCGCCAAGCCCCTGTAGAGCCCCAACAGCATTTGTGGCGACCGTATCCAGTAGAGCATTTAAGCGACCGTTGCTAAATGCGTCACCTATAGATGCGCTCGGATCAAATGAACCGCACTGGCCAAATGTCGATGCCTTACCTTTCATTAAGCTAAAGAACTTTGATTTTATCTTTAGATTGCTTGTGTTAAATGTCGGCTGCTGGCGCTCGTCGGCAATTATGATAAGGTTTTCGATGCTTTCTAGCTGACGCCTGTCTTTAATCCCATTTGCATTCTGCAAATAGATTGTTATGTTGTCGGCTGCGGTCGCGCCCACACATGACACACTGAATACAGTGGCTATCGTTGTGGCAATTAGCTTTTTGTGGAGGTTCATAGATCTACCGATTGGTCAAAGGATGCGACATTTGACCAAGGGCAGGCAGAGTAAGCAAAAAAGGCGTGGAATTTATGTTGTAGGCTGACAATTATGTTCTAATGAATCGCCACTGATTTCATAGACACTTTCTAGCATTACTAAAATTAGGTCAACGAAATCCATTCGATGCTGAATCACGATTACCAGTTAGCACCGAATCATTGGAAGGTTATTCCATTTTGTCGTGTATTCCGGGGTTAAAAACTCCCGGCGCATATCCCATTTCTGTTCAATGCCTTGAGCGGCCAAAAACAAGGTGTCTCGCCCATACCGAGTATTTATACCGTCCAGTGTCGCCATGAGTGCCGGATTTGCGTCCGATTGATTGAACAGATCAAATTGCTGATGTTTATCGCTTCTGAGGTCTAGCAGGCCGACCCCAACACGGTAATACCTTATTCCATGCCTAAATAACTTTCGAGCTTCTTCCGTCATCGCTTGCGTCATTTCGATGGTGGAATTGGTGGTGTACGACCATAATAAAGTTTGATAATTTATCTGAGGACGAATTTCAGTTTCTCATAATTAAGTTTGATCATTTTCAAACTCACTTTTGGACAAAAGTGAGTTAGACTGTTAACTCAGATTAATTGGTTTCAGATTACAAAATGTATTGCTAAGAACGATATTTGATTTAATAAAAGTAAACCGCTTGCAGGGTTATTGCACTGTCTGTTGCCCATAACATAGACAGTGCAATCTTGGCGACTAGAACTTGTTCGTGTCTTTGACTTCTAAAAGCTCGCCGTTACTGGCTATTTTGAGAAAAACTTGTTTTTGAGTCGTTGGGTTAACGGCACTGACCACGTAGTAATTGCCTTCAAAGCTGACGATTGATAATTGTGCCTCAGGCAAGTCTTTCCATGTTCCCTCTAATTTACCCACCTCAAAACCAAAGTCTTTAAATGTCATTTGATTAAGCGATTTAGCTGCCACCTTTAAGGCACCTTGACCGCTGATCACTCCGTGATCCGCATGGGCCAATACATTGCCACTCATTAACGCTGTGCATAGGGTGAATACTGATAATAATTGTTTCATCGTTTTCTCCAATTTTGCCAATTATTGTTTTAAACCAATGACTTCATATTGTCCTTTTACCTGTAACTGAACGGCAATAGGCTTATCTGTCTTGTTTTTCCAATACCAACCATGCGACCCCGCGAAAGGTGCAGTAAAGCTCCCTTTCATTTCGTTTGATGTCGCTATGGTGTAACTCTCAAAATAGCCAGTGGTATCTCCCTCAGGTTCACCATGTAGGTCAAAATACAAAGCATCGCCATCGGTCATCCATTCGTAGGTCATTTTGGCATACTGTGGCATGGCAAATTTATATTCGACACCGCGACCCGCCGGAACCACCACTTCAATGGTTTGAAACTCCGTATTACTTGCTTGGGCTCCCGTCACCGCAACAGCACCATCCGCTTCAGCGGCCTGTGCAATTGAGGTTAATCCCAGTTTTTGACCTACGCCTGTAGGATCGATGTTGTACTCGGCTGGCAGAATAAAAGTGACCAGCGCAATGGCCGCCACTACCGTTGCCGATACGCTCGCTTTGACCAAGGTTTTTGTACTTACAGTGTGTTGCATAATCTTCTCTTATAATCGTTTAGTTGACGAAATAGCCTGTGAGCTGATAACCCATCAGCATCACCCCTACACTCATCAGAGCGGTGTTAGTCAGCGTTGAAAATCGTTGAAATGAAGGGAAATGACGCCAGGCATTTATCACAATCAAGATGATGGCCAGCGCAGCAAATTGTCCGATCTCCACCCCAATATTGAATGCTAATAAATTGGTAAATAGGCCTTCCTGTGACAACTGAAACTCCTGTAATTTGGTTGCCAGTCCAAAGCCATGGAACAAACCAAAGACCAACACTGCTATTTTGGTATTGGGTTGCCAATTAAAGCAGCGCTTAAATCCCCCCAAGTTATCAAAACCTTTATAGATCACTGATAAGCCAATAATCGCATCGATAAGATAGGCGTTAACTTGCAAATCGGTCATTACACCAAGCAATAATGTGGTGCTGTGACCTAGGGTAAACATGGTCACATACAACAGCACATCTTTGCTGCGGTACAAAAAGAAGATCACACCCACGAGAAACAATAAGTGGTCGTAGCCCGTGATCATGTGCTTCGCCCCAATGTACAAAAAGGGGATAAATTGCACGCCTTGGTTTTGTTCTAAAAAGGCGCGAGTATTGTCGTCCACCCCATGGGCCATGACATCAATACTCACCAAACCTAATAATCCAACCATCAGCAACAAGCTGATGTTTAATAGCTTATTTGGCATCCGCAATCTCCATTACTTCTACTTCAGTCAAAATCGACTCCTTTTCTTTATGTAAAATGCGATATAACGCTGGAATAACAAACAGCGTTAACAGGGTTGATGAAATAATTCCCCCAATCACAACCGTTGCCAGCGGACGTTGGACTTCTGAACCGATACCGGTATTGAGTGCCATTGGAATAAACCCGAGTGATGCCACTAAAGCCGTGGTTAACACTGGACGAAGCCTTGTTAGTGCCCCCTCAAAAATTGCCCTATCGAGTCCCATACCTTCTTTACGTAATTCGCGAATAAATGACACCATGACAAGACCATTTAAAATCGCGATACCAGAGAGGGCGATAAAGCCCACTGCGGCTGAGATAGAAAAGGGAATGTCCCGTAACAATAATGCGGCAATTCCGCCCGTCAGGGCTAAGGGGACGCCAGTAAAGATAATCATCGCATCCTTGAAGGAGCTAAGGGCGAGGATCAATAAACCGACAATCATCAACAGGGTCACAGGCACAACAATACTCAAGCGTTGCGATGCCGATTGTAATTTTTGATAGGTGCCTCCGTACTCCACCCAGTAACCTGCGGGAATATCCACTCTTTCCCCGATAACGTTTTGAATATCAGCGACAAAGCTACCTAAATCCCGTCCACGTACGTTGGCGGTGACCACCATGCGACGTTTCCCATTTTCACGGTTAATCTGGTTAGCACCAGAAACCAATTCCAAGGACGCTAATTCCTGAAGTGGGATGCTATGCCCGTCGGGTAAGGAAATCGGTAAATAACGTAAGCCGTCCAGATTTTGCCTACGTGATTCACCCAGACGTACAACAATGTCTGAGCGAATATCTCCTTCATAGAATTTACTCGCCACAGTGCCGCCCATTGCGGTTGCCACTTGAGACTGCAACTCGGACATACTTAAGCCATGTTGCATCAGCTGTTGACGTTTCGGAATGATATTCAGCATAGGCAAACCTGTTGTCTGCTCCACTTGCACATCGGCAATGCCATCGACCTGAGCGATAGCTGCCTCGATTTGTGCACCAAGCGAAGTGAGCGTATCGAAATCATCACCAAACACCTTAATTGCAAGCTCCGCCCGGACCCCTGCAAGCAGCTCATTAAAGCGCATTTGAATAGGCTGTAAGAACTCATAGCGGTTGCCAGGGATAGGTTCCACCATCGCCGCCAACTCTTCTACAATTTGCTCCTTCGATTTATTGGGATTTGGCCACTGCTCACGAGGTTTTAGGATAATAAAGTTATCAGCCACACTCGGAGGCACTGCATCGGTCGCCACATCCGCAGTACCAATTTTGGCAAATACCCTTTCAACTTCAGGCATTTGCTTAATTTTATCTTCTAGAGTTTCTTGCAGGGCAATCGCCTGACTCAGTGAGGTGCCAGGAATACGTAGGGCATGCATTGCAATATCCCCCTCATCCAAATTAGGGGCAAATTCACTGCCTAATTTCGTCGCTTGGTAACCAAAAACGGCGACCAACAACGTGGCAGCAATCACCACGACCCAGCGACCTTGAATTACCCAGTTTAACGCAGGGCGATACAAGGCGCCTGCACCACGGATAAGCGGGCTATGCTTCTCCTTCACTGGTTTCTTAAACAGCAAGGCAATGGTTGCTGGCACAAAAGTCACCGACAGCAACATGGCACTTAACAACGCAATCACTACCGTAATCGCCATCGGGTGGAACATTTTGCCTTCTACACCTTCTAGTGCAAAAATCGGCAAATACACGGCGGTAATGATAAATACACCAAATAGTGCGGGGCGAATGACCTCTCGGGTAGCTTCAAACACGAGCTCTAGACGTTCTTTTAACGGTAAAGGATCGTCTCCTGCCTGACTTAACCGTCTCAAGCAGTTTTCAACAATAATGATCGCGCCATCGACTAACAAACCAAAGTCCAGAGCGCCTAAACTCATCAGGTTCGCGCTAACGCGGGTTTGTACCATGCCGGTAATCGTCATTAACATAGCAAAGGGGATCACCAGTGCAGTTAAAAATGCAGCCCTAAAATTCCCAAGCAGTACAAACAACACCACAATGACCAGTAGTGCGCCTTCTAATAGATTGGTCTGCACCGTTTGTAGGGTTTTATCCACTAACTTAGTGCGATCATAAACCGCTGTGGCGACAATCCCTTCCGGCAGGGTCGCGTTGATTTCTTTGAGTTTCTCACCTACAGCATGGGCAACGGTGCGGCTATTCTCACCAATCAACATAAACACGGTACTCATGACCACTTCGCGGCCATTTTGAGTCGCAGCACCGTTGCGTAGCCCCTGACCATTTTCAATATCGGCCACATCTTTAATGGTCAGCGCACTGCCTTGCGTTGATTTGAGTGGGATATTGCCAATGGCCACAATGTCTTCGGCTTGGCCTGGCATTCTCAGTAACCACTGAGCACCGTTTTGCTCAATAAAACCTGCGCCTTGGTTCTGATTATTCTTGGCTATGGCATCGACAACATCGGCTTGGGTTAAACCAAAGGCGAGCAGTTTTTCCGGTTTGAAAGCGACCAAAATCTCACGCTCAAAGCCGCCGATAGGGTTAACTTCAACCACCCCTGGCACACGCATGAGCTGCGGCCTAATTGTCCAATCATGTACCGTGCGTAAATCCATTGGCGTGATAGGCGTTCCATCGGCATGGGTAGCATCTGGCAATGCATCCACGGTAAACATAAAGATTTCACCTAAGCCAGTCGCAATAGGGCCAAGCTGTGGTTCAAGCCCAAGCGGCAGCTCGGAACGTGCCGCCGATAAACGCTCATTGACTAACTGACGGGCAAAATAGACATCCGTCTCATCACTGAAAATGGCCACCACCTGTGATAAGCCATAGCGCGATACCGAGCGGGTGTAGGTTAACCCAGGCAAGCCTGCTAATGCGGTTTCCAAAGGGAAGGTCACACGCTGCTCGATTTCAAGTGGCGTGTATCCCGGCGCTTCGGTATTAATCATCACCTGCACATTGGTGATATCCGGTACGGCGTCGATGGGTAATTTAGTGAAGTTCCAAATTCCTAAACCGGCCACGGCCAATACCATCACCAATACGAGGAATTTGCGCTTTATCGAAAAGCGTAAAATCGATTCCAACATGACTCGGACTCCTAGTGATCGTGTGATGCGCCAGACTTTTCAATGTCGGCTTTTAAGATGTAGCTATTATCGGTCACGTATTCAGTACCAGGCTTTAAGCCACCAAGCACTTCGACCCACTCACCGTCTTGACGGCCAAGCTCCAGCATACGGACTTCGTACTGCTCTCCGACCTTAGCAAAGACGACGGTAAAATCACGAAACCCTTGTAATCCGACTCTTTTAACCGCCAATGGCACCTCAATGGTTGCGACTTCAATACTGGCATTTACAAAACTGCCCGCAGTCAAAACCCTGTTAGGATCGGCAAGTTTGACCCACGCAATACGGGCTTGATCGTCACGAACCTCTGGTTCAATAAAGCTAATGGAACCTTGATAGGTTTCCTCCACACCCTCGACGTTGATAGTGACAGGTGCACCTAAGATGACACTTTGATAATCAATGGGGTACACAGCAAGCTTAGCGATATAGTGACTGTTATCGGTCAGTGTCAACAACTGACGCCCTAGGGTTTGTTCTCCATTGTTGGCGAACAATGCTGACACCACGCCATCGGACGGCGCTTTAATTTGATAGGGTTTTAAGCTCTCATTACTTTCTACAGTCAAAAGGGTTTGCCCCTTTTTCACCCTGTCACCCAGTCCAACATGTAACTGGGTAATTTCGCCGTCAAAACGTGCCGCAATTGCACGTTGCGTCCCGACGGGTAGCGCCAATGTGCCATAGGCTGGGATGGTTTGATGCAATGTGGCAGGGCCTGCAAAACCAGTGTGAATCTCCATCGCACTGGCAACAGCCTGCTCGATAGTGGTACGGCCTTCAAAGTTGTCATACTGCCAACGGTATGTTTTACCTTGGTATTTCGCCTCAATGGTGACGATAAACGAATGGGGTTCATAGATCTCCATATCACCACGGAGAAAATCACCCTGCGCATTAAAGCGAATGTCATCCACCACATTGCCTAAACGGGTCAATTTCACACTCAAATCGACGGTCTTAGGATCGAGCGGTTTCCCCTCAAAGCTCGTCCAAACACGGAACTCAGGGGGAACGCCCGTTTCAAAAATGGCGAGCTCTAGTGCAAAATCGCCCTCACGCAGCATACGTCCACGATGCGGCCCTTTTTCGGGTTCAGCTTGCTCGGCAACGGGCGCTGAGGATGCCATTAAAGGTGTTGAAGCGACGGCATTAATACCCAGACTGAGCAGTATCGCCAAACTCAATGACGAAAAGGTGTTGTTATTCTTCATAGGTAATCTCACTGAGAAATGGATGTGCCTGTTAGGCGTTGAATTTCAATGTGTTGTAAATGCAAACTTTCAAAGGCATCCAGCAACTGATATTGAGCACTGAGTAATTCCCGATACACGTCATTGTATTGGTTGTAGCTGAGCAGACCTTTATCAAAGGCATTGCTTGCCTCAGACAGAGCTTTTTCAAGGGTTGGCACTATGTCACTGCGCACTGTATCGATAACATGTGCAGAATGTGCCATTTCCTGTAACAGCACATACAACTGGGCATCCTGAGCCTGCATTAATGCGTTTTGCTCATTGGCGAGTACATCTTGCTGTGCTTGTAAGGCGGCTATGGTTCCCGCATTACGGTCACTTGAACCCCAAGGGATAGAAATACCCGCGACTAAGCCAAAATCATCACTCGCCTCATAGCGCCTCACGCCAGCGGTCACTTGCCACTGCGGCTTAGCTTCTATTCGTGCGAGCTCCATTTGCGATTGAGCAATGCGTTGCGCAGTCGCAAACTGTTGAAAACGAGGATGCTTTTTTAACAAGTTAAGCTGACTGTCAACTGATGGCACAGCAGGCATATCAAGCAGATTGCCGTTGAAACGATAGGATGCCTTAGGCTTTCCCCACTGTGATGCCAATTGATATTGGCTGGCTTTGAGTTCATGCTCGATATCTTCGACGGCCAAGCCACGACGGATAAGCTCAGCCTTTGCCAACTGTGTTTCAACCGCAGAACTCTTTCCCGCTTGCACACGTTTAGCAACGGTTTTGACAACCTCTTTTGCCTGCTTTTCTGCTATCAGATTGAGCTTGAGGCGTTCTTGCTTCACTAACAAATCAATAAAATGTTTAGCCACCTGTGAAGACAAATCCAAGGCTTTGATTTGTTTTTCTATCTCTAATTGAGTGGCCTCTGTTTTAGCCGTGTTAACACGACTATCAATCAAATCTTGTTGCAGTAACCATGAAAAACTGAGCGTAGATTGCATACTTTTCAGAGCACTGTGTTCACCAGTACCCAGGGCATCCTCAATCATCAAACCTATTTCAGGCCGCTCACCGACACTTGCCTGCTGTATTCGCCCTTCCATCACGCGCTGCTGCGAGTTGAAAATCTGTAATTCTGGGTGTTGCTGAAGTGTCAAAGTCACAGCATCGGCTAAGGTGAGTGTTTGTGGCGCTTCATTCGATACCGCAACGGCAGGGAATACTAAACACATTCCTAGCACAATGGCGGAAAACCGATAGCTAATCGGTTTTTTAGTTCTGACGTTAAAAAGCAAGTCTCTCATTCCCAATCCTTAATTAATGGGTGAAGAAGGTTTCGATAATGTGGTGAAGGCTATCGACAGTTGAAGCGGTTAAAAGTGGGACGATGGCTAAGAATAACAACGTTAAACTGATCGCCAATCGGGAAGACGTTAACCTAGGTTGAATCAGTCGCTGTACTCGAACACTGGTTTGATCGTTACCGAAATAACTTGTCTGTAAACCATCACAACCAAGAGTTACGCTTCGCTGCATTCGAGCTACATTTATCAAGGCTTGAGCGACATCTAGATTGTCATGCTCAGTGGTCACAGCATGATCTGCAAGCTGTTCAGTCAACAGGGTAAAATGTCCGATTAAATTGCGTTTGGCCGCTTTCGGATAAAAACCAGCAAATGCAGCAAAGATGACTTTAAATAAAGGGTCTCGAGCCACGACATGCGCCATTTCATGTCGAACAATAATATCGAGTTGCTGTTCTGTAACCTTTTCTTGCAATCCTGTGGTCAGGTAAATCTTAGGGGACACTAGACCTGTGGTGAAGGCCGCAGGAATTGCTTGTGCTAACGAATAATAGCGCTGCTGAGTTATAGTCACCTGAGGTTGGAACTCTGATAATCCAATCAGAGATGCCATTGTTGATGATTGCTTTTTACGTACATAAATGGTCGAGATCATCGACCATATCAAATAACCGAAGGCCGACAACAAGGTAAAAGCATGCCAACTGCTGAAGCTAAAGATGTCGACGTGATGCCAATGAGCGAATTCATTTAACCAAGCAGTAGAAAACAACTCTTGCTGCCTTGGCCAGAAAAAGGCAGCACAGCTTATGGCTACCCACCAAGGTACAGTAACCAAAGCCCATAGGATAACTTTACGTAACCTAAAAGTAAGATGCTCGAATCTTGGCAAAGTTAATCGTAGGGCGATCGAGATGCACGCAACACTGATAGCAAATGCCAGCACTGCAACACTCAATAAATTTAGTGCTATCGCTAAATCGCCAACAAACATAACCCTAATTATCCTTTCCGAAGTTTACGTTGTTCTTCAATTAAATGTTCTAGCATATCGAGTTGGGCATCATTCAGATTAGCTGATGCGGAACTAAATGCCGCAATGAGACTATGCTCACCTTCTTCGACAAAGTCGCTAGTGATATTGGTAATAAGTGTAGCGATCAACGCTTCTCGGTCGACTTTTGCCCTGTAAAAATAGGCATGTCCTTGCTTGGTTCGACTCAGCAATCCTTTTTTAAATAAGCGTTCTAAAGTGCTCTGAATGGTATTAAGAGAGTTCCCTCTAGAGACACCAAGCACAGCATGTACTTGCTTTGCATCAGCTTCAGATTCTGTCCACAGATGCTGCAAAACCTGTTTTTCTAGTTCACCTAACTGCATAACACTTTTCTCTTTCCATAATGAACGATATAATGACAGAACAAAAACCGATAGGCAATCGGTTTTTGTCTATTCAAGGAGAGGACACTATGGGCTGGTTAATTACGAAGTATCTGATCACAGCTGCTATAGTCGTCGCCGCTTCTGAGCTTGCTAAGCGCAGCGATAAACTAGGAGCGCTCATCGTCGCGCTACCATTAGTCACTATTTTGGCAATGATTTGGCTCTATGTTGAAAAACAGCCAATGGAGAAAATAGCAAACCACGCGTGGTACACATTTTGGTATGTTGTACCGACTTTGCCTATGTTTTTGATCTTTCCCTCTTTATTGCAGCGCTTTGATTTTTGGCCATCCTTACTCATTGGTGTAGTGATAACCGTACTTTGCTTTGGGCTGTTTGCACTGCTCGTAAAATTATTTGGGATAAATTTAATCTGAAAGCACAGTATTCTTAATGAGAGGGGCACTCTTTCAGATTACTAAAATTTGGTCAATCAACGATTATTTATTATGACTTTTTGAAGGCGGCTAAATCGCTTTGGGGCATAAATGAGTTAGAACCCCAACTCTAATTTTTGAGTTTCGGATTAAAATTTCTCTGGCGATAACGCCAGCAACAGGGATTGGCAAACGCGTAGCGTTTGACAATCCCATTGCTTGCTTTTGTTAGCCCCTTGTCGCAGAAACTTTGGCCATAAACTCTTTTATTGACAGAATTGCTGTGCCTTGGCCGCCCGGTATACGCTCAATAGAAAACTCTGAGTCTTCATAGCCCTTGCCTGTTTGTATGCGGAGGCGGCAGTCCTTTGCTGAAACCATGCGCTCTAGAAGAGTGTACGGAATGACAACGGTATTTTGGCTGGATGTGTAAATGTTTTTTGACACAGAGTTGTAGCCGCTGCTGTCAAGGTTTGTTGGGCTTCCCGTGGAGTGTGAAGATATTTCTCCGTCGATGTTAATGTCTATGCCAGTAAGGCTTAGGTATGCCGTGCTGCTACTGGTGATGCTGGAGTCATATGCAAGAATTAAGGCAACATACTCCGGTGATTTGCTAGACCAACGTGCCCCAAGCTTAATGCTGTTTCCCCAAGAGCCTTTTGTATAAAGAAATGTTGGGGAAACAGAAATAATTGTCGCGTTATCAAAAGTTGATTTTTCTTGCGACACAACTCCAAGGCCAGCAGCTTTAGACATAGTGTCAGCCATGCTAGTACAGCCGGTCATTCCGAGCGCAATAACCGTTCCTATTAAAATATTTTTGATCATGTGATTCTCCATTTTGGGCTAACGCCTTGCTCACCGGAAAACCGAAGCGCAGCGTAGGTTTGTCCGGTGCAGCAAATTGTTCATTTGGTGCAGAACTTGTTCCACACTGATGCGAAATCATCGACTTCATTTTGCAAGAAGGTCATATCTGGTGAACCGCCCGAAACGAAATGCTGAAACCCAACAAAGCCGCCAAATGAGTTTTTAGAATTAACTTGGCCGCAGGTCATTGGAACATTGTCTGCACCACGAAAGAAATATACGTCCTTGAATTCTGCCGATTTTGGATCTTTGAGCCTGGCAAGTACAGCATCCTTTCCTTTTTCAATCCAAGCGTACTCTTTGTACTTTTCATCTTGAGCTGCTTTCTTCTCAGCATCTCTCTTCGCTTCTTCTGCTTTTTCGACTTCTCGCTTCTCTGCTCTCGCAGCCTTTTGCTCAGGAGTCATATTCGACTCCTGCTGATATGCGCCATAAACAGTAATGACGATAAAGGCTAATACAGCCCATGTAAGGAAAGACGTTTTCTTCGGTGGCTTAGCTCCACACTTAGGACATGACTTCGCCTTTGTGCTTACCTGCTCTCCACATTCTTTACATTTTACGAGTGCCACTCGATTTCTCCTTTTTGAACATAACGTCTTAGTATTGATGCCCTGTGCTGTTTGCTGGGCATCAATCGATTGTTGGACTTGGCCGCTGCCACATCCGTACTATTTGGTATTAATCATGCTATAGGAATTTGCTTTTTTACGGTAGGGGGTTCTTTAACCGATTGAGGACTAATTGCTTGAATTATTTTGTGCTTTAACCTCCTCTGCAACGGTTTTGGCCGTGTTTAGTGTTGCCGATGGCGCGTGTTGGCCCGTAAGTTCAAGTGTCAAACATGACTCTTCCCCTGCATCGGCATCACGCCATCCGCTCTCATCCCTCACACGTTAACTACCGCTTACGTTATCCTCTAGTTCAAGGCAACCCTGCGGCGCGAGGCGACGCAAACTGAGCTGTATTTATCAGTAACTCAGCAGGCTTTATTATCCCCTGGAATTGCAGATGACCGTGCTGACATGTTGGGCAGAGCCACGTATAGAGCTCCTTCACCGCTGGACTCGCGATGGCTGGCTGAGATTGATGCAAGTGTGGCTTGATGAGCGCGAGTTTTTTACGACGGCACGCGTTGGCCAGAAAGCCAAAATGCCGCACTCGCATAAATCCTTTCGGTAAAACATGCAGTAAATAGCGGCGAATAAATTCATCGCCACTGAAATCGTAGACACTTACTAGCATTACGAAAATTAGGTCTAAAATCCAGTACCAAGCAGAACTGGTTCAGTCATGCGAAACAAGTTTTGGGGCATTCTATGAGCACCAAACGAATTTATGCTTTTACAGCAATATCCAATTTCCTATGTATGAAAGAAGCAGTGGACAAAATATCTAAAGCATCTTGTTCGCTCATTACCCAATATTTTTTAGGCGCATGAGCAACCGGATTGCGTACTGCCCCAAACAGTCCGACAAGCATATTGCTAAAGCCTTTCTGTTCACTTATTTCTGTTTCTGTAGTTAATGAGTTGATTTTTAGTACCGGATTTTTAACAGAAAATGCTGAATTTACGAGTTCAGCACCATCTGTTGTTAATAGGGACATATCACGAATTCTTTGCGCTATACCTTTTATGGCTTCTAGAACTGCATGAAAGTAGTTTTCATCGAGTAATTCAGCACGACAATACTTAAACACTTCTGCGTGAGCACCTCTATCTTCAAGCTTTACTCTAAGCGCTCCAGCTTTCTCTCTTGCCCCTTTAAGGGTCGTCTCTTTGGCTATTCGGATAGTTTTTCCATCCTCTCGGACGTGAAAACCTGAGAAAGATAGAACCACGTTCAGCTCAGACCGACGCCATTCAAATTTTTCCTTATCTCGAGCATAGTTAACAGGATTCAATGCACGATTAATAAACATAATTAGATGATTGCCAACTTGATATGTATTTTGAGCATCGACTAAAGAGTTAAATAACCTCTTCCATTTGGTCATCGTTGGGCTGATATCATGGATGTTGCAATCCTGAATTAAATATCCTAACTCTGGACCCGTTAAGCCTCTTTCAGTGTCAGCAAGCACTCGGCAAGCCGCCTCTAGAGTTTGTGCATTGAATGGTTCAATTCGTTCCATGACTTTGTCTGTATAATTCCAATTGGTCAACTTGGTTCATAATCTGCTATTAGGAAAAGTAGGTCAATAACTAGCGCGAGAGTGTGGTCCTAGTTCGGGGGCTAGCGCATTTAGGGGCAATAAACGTGCCAGAACTGATCGGCCTGACACGAGTTGGGACATTTCCATATCAGTGAATCAGCTAATTTAGTAATTCGGGGATTACTCTGAGTAAAGCAAAAAACCTTACCATAGTCGCTTTTTTAGTTGCTATCTTCTTTGTTCCAGAATTTAACTCTTGTTTTTCGGGAAACTTCATCTAGAACTGGTTTAAGTTTTGAATACATCACAGGATCTAATGCTTTAATAAAATCCCACACTTCAGCTTTCCTTTCTCCAAGGAACTTATTTCGGTGCAATGATTTTACTAGGGTATCAAAGACTAAACGATGATCGTCTTCTAAGTGGCTGTGTGATGATAGATACTCTTTGCATTCATCAGTAACATCTTTCCACATCACTTGTTTATCAGCTTCACGATCAAAATGTGCAGGAGTGAGCCTGTGTGGAAGTTTATTTCCCATAATAGGGATATTGGCACGTTTAAAAATTTCACCAATTAGCTCTGAACAAAAAGCTTTATGAGGACTGCCTGAAACGAAAAATTTATGGTTATAAGCTTGATCTAAAAAATAAAATCCAGCAAGAGCTAGCGTATCACGCTTACTTGCAGGTAAATGCTTCAGGCGAATAACTCTCCAGTCGCCTTTTACTTCATTAAATTCATCTAATACAAACTTGAGATGAACACCACCATCTCCAGTAGCGTGTATAAAGCATCCATCACCGAGACAAAAAAGAACATGGCTTGACTTAGTTCCGAGGTGGATAAACTGTTGTATAGCTTGTAGTCCTGCAGAAATAATCCCCTCACCTCGAACAAGCATCACATCGCCTAATTGCATTGGTTCTCCTTTTATGTGTAGCAAAGCCTTGCCAAGTTGAGGATAACATAACAAGACCCAAGCAAAGCCCTGAAGAATCCCCTGATGATTTACAAATAAATCATCAAATTAGGGTGGAAGCGCATCTTGTTGCATGATCAAATGGTTTCGCTAAAAACTACACTTGGACAACAAGATGCGCGAAGCCAATATCCTACAACATTCTTTACACCAATACTGCCCAGAACTTCACCTAAAACGATTAAACAGCTTGATGCTGGCCTCTAAGGCACTGATTGAATGTAAGACACTGACCTTGACTGAGTTAGGTCGAAATTTACCAACCACGGCCCGAACCAAGCACAACATCAAGCGCATTGATCGTTTGCTCGGCAACACGCATCTGCATCAAGAACGGTTAGCTGTCTACCAATGGCATGCCAGCCTCATCTGTTCTGGTAACCCTATGCCGATTGTGCTCGTCGATTGGTCAGACATCCGAGAGCATAAACGCATCATGGCTCTGCGCGCCTCAATAGCCTTCAATGGCCGCTCTATTACCCTGTATGAGAAGTCCTATCCCCTATCAGAACAATGCTCTAAGGCCTCCCACAACGGTTTTTTAGCGGACTTAGCCAAGATTTTACCTTTGCATGTTACCCCTCTCATCGTGACTGACGCGGGGTTCAAAGTGCCTTGGTACAAAGAGGTTGAGGCGCATGGTTGGTTTTGGCTAAGCCGTATTCGCGGTACAGTTCAATTATAGAGCTCGCGAAACTGGCGGAGCTGTGTTTTGGTTTAGTCTTCTTACCGATTAATAGGTAGTGGAATTGGAGTGTAGAATCTTTTGTAGTGATGTGATGGACGCCTCAGCACCTAAGCTTGCAGTATTATGCCAAGCTTAAAGCTGACAAATAGTTCTGGAGGTTTCCATCATGGATATTAAAGTTATTGGTATCGATTTAGCCAAAAATGTTTTTCAAGTTTGTGTTTGTCTTATGGATAACTCTGTCATGAGTAACAAAAAGGTTAACAGAAACAAGCTGCTCGATAAAATTAGACAATTCCCCGAAGGTAGCCTTATTGCTATGGAGGCCTGTGGTACGGCGCATTACTGGGGAAGACAATTTCAAGCTCTTGGTTATCAAGTGCAATTGATCCCTGCTCAACATGTTAAGCCATTTGTTGCAAACCAAAAGAATGATGCCAACGATGCCCTCGCTATATGCGAAGCGGTTTTCAGACCTAATATCCACATGGTTCCAGTTAAAACTGTTGAGCAACAAGACATTAAAGCATTACGTTGTGTACGTAGTCGTCTCGTTCAAAATCGAACCGCCATGGTCAATCAAATTCGAAGCCTAGCGAGCGAGTCTGGTGTGATCTTCTCTGTCGGCAGGTTGCAATTACAAGCGTCACTTAGCCGTATTTTAGCAAATAATGAGCATGAACTGTCTCATACGCTTCATTACCTGTTAAAATTTTTATATGAAGATTTATGTGTTTTAAATGAAAGAATTAATCAAATCGAGCTCGACATTAAAGCGCTATGTCAAATCCAACCTCGCTACAATGCATTGCTGTCGATCCCTGGCTTTGGACCATTAGTCACAGCAAGCTTTATGAGTGAATTAGGTTCGGGTCATCAATTTAAAAATGGCCGGCAATTATCTGCATGGTGTGGCTTAGTGCCATCGCAATCGAGTTCTGGTGGAAAAGTTCGACTAGGATCGATCACGAAAAATGGCAGCTCAGAACTACGTGTTTTACTCATCCACGGCGCCAGAGCCGTTGGCCGATTTGCGAGCAAACGTGATGATAGACTTGGGCGATGGTTTAATGCACTTGCGTTAAGGCAAGGTCGACACAAAGCCGTTGTCGCATTGGCCAATAAAATAGCGCGTATAGGATGGCGGATCCTCACGAGTAACGATAATTTCGACGTTAATAAAGCGTTTGCGTAAGACGTTAAGCATCACGTAAAAGTTTACATGCACTGATGAATAAACGGTCAACCGTACCTATTAGAGCCTGACTTGACCAAGGCATTAAATGCCGATGTAGTGATAAGGTAATGGGTTTCGGATTTACATCATGGCGCGGGTAAAAAGCCTATTTAGACGCCGAATATATGGTAGTGAACCAATCATTCAAAAGTGTTGTAAAAGCTGAGGCGTCCATATATGGGTAGTGTTCATAATTCTGTGTCATTTCAGTAAAATATTCAAAAACAGGAATGACACATGACCCAACCTTTTAACTTCGAACAAGCCCTTAAAGATCTGCAATCAGGTAAAAGCCTCACAGGTAAAGACAGCATTCTTGGTCCACTGATCAAGCAACTCACTGAAGCGGCTCTCCAGGCTGAGCTTGAGCAGCATTTAGCGCATGATCCTCAGCCTAATCGTAAAAATGGCAAAACCTCTAAGACCATTAAGTATCCGTCCGGTAACTTTGAGTTAGACGCGCCTAGAGACCGCAATGGCACCTTTGAGCCTCAGTTGATTAAGAAAAATCAAACTACGCTAACCGATGAAATCGAACGTAAAGTGTTATCGATGTTCAGTATAGGTATGAGCTATCGCGATATTAATCAACATGTTGAAGATATGTATGGGCTCAATGTGTCTAACGCAACAGTCAGTGCTATCACTGACAAACTCATCCCCGAACTTAAAGCGTGGCAACAGCGCCCATTAGATAGCCATTATCCTATCGTTTGGCTTGATGCGATACATTACAAAGTCA
This sequence comes from Shewanella sp. GD04112, assembly GCF_029835735.1. NCBI lineage: Bacteria > Pseudomonadati > Pseudomonadota > Gammaproteobacteria > Alteromonadales > Shewanellaceae > Shewanella > Shewanella sp. GD04112. Next base: position 89,018 of record NZ_JAOEAL010000003.1, on the reverse strand, counting down.
AAGAGGATGGGCGTTACGTCAGTAAAGCCGTTTACACATTGTTAGCGCTTAATATGAAAGGAAAAAAGGAAATTTTAGGGCTTCACTTGTCCGAAAATGAAGGCGCTAATTACTGGCTATCCGTACTGACCGATCTTAATAATCGTGGTGTAAAAGATATTCTTATCGCCTGTGTTGACGGTTTGACCGGTTTCCCTGAGGCCATAGCCAGTATCTTCCCTCATACGGAAACACAGCTATGTGTTATCCACCAGATCCGCAACTCAATGAAGTATGTCGCCTCAAAAAATCAGAAAGCGTTTATGGCTGATTTAAAGCCTGTGTATCGAGCCGTGAGTAAAGAAGCCGCAGAGATGGCATTGGACGAACTGGAGGCCAAATGGGGTGATGCTTATCCGCTGGTAATCAACTCTTGGCGTCGCAAATGGCATAATTTGTCCCATTATTTTAAGTACCCAGAACATATCAGGAAAGTGATTTACACGACCAATGCGGTTGAGGCTGTGCATCGCCAATTTAGAAAGCTCACCAAAACCAAAGGTGCTTTTCCTAATGAAAATAGCTTGTTGAAGCTACTTTACGCAGGCATATTAAACGCCTCAGATAAATGGACCATGCCAATCCACAATTGGAGCCTTTGTTTATCTCAGTTAGCGATTTATTTTGAAGGACGTTTAGATAGCGTGCTGGAAATTTAAAAATTAGCCTGACACAGAATTTTGAACGCCCTCCATATATGGTCAAATAATTTTGGCCACCTGATTAGATGATAAAATCTGGCTTCATGCAGAAAACGAATGTCTGCAACTAAGGCAAAGCAGATATTCGTTTTTCCAATATCTCTGCTTTTAAACAACCGCTTTTCGCTCTTAGCTGACTTTAAGCCATATCCCCAAACTTCATTTCTTGCAGTACTTGAAAAAGCTCAGCGCGCTTCCCATCTTTTGTAAGCATGCTGCGAGGACTTTGTCCGTCTAGCCTCGGTATTGGCGTATCCAGCCACTCTTTTATCTTGGCGGTGTCATTACCAAAGAAAGTGAGAAGCTCCTGCTCGAGCTGTGCTTTTGAATAAGCTTTATTCTGCTGGCTAATAACATCATTTCGATCAGTCAATAACATCATGCCGATCACGATTTTTCTTCCCGCATTTACAACATCTTTGTTTTACTCTGCTTGATCGGCATGCGTCAAGTTTGTGCCCTGTTTTCGCATCGATTCACCCGTTAACGTCACTCTCACAGCACGATGGATCAGCCTGTCTAAGATGGCTTCGGCAAAAGTTGCTTCACCTATCATGGCGTACCATTTATCCACTGGCAGCTGGCTCGCTACCAAGGTGGATACCTTGCCATGACGGGTATCGATGATCTCCAGTAGATTACTGCGTTCGCTCGCATCCAGCATTTCCATGCCCCAGTCATCTAAAATCAAGATCGCAACTTGAGTCAGTTGTGTTATCAACTTAGGGTAACTGCCATCGGCTTGGGCGAGTCGCATTTCCTCAAGCAACGTTTTTAAGCGATAGTAGCGCACACCCATGCCTTGGCGGATGAAGTAACGTCCCAGAGCGCAGGCCAGATAGCTTTTGCCACACCCTGCCGCGCCGGTTAGCAGTAGGTTTTGTTGATGCCTCAGCCAGTGACCTTCTAGCAACTGGCGGATCTGTGCGGGGGTAAACCCTCGACTGGCACGATAGTCCAGTTGCTCGATTTGCCCCATCAGCCTAAAACAGGCTTGTTTTTCTAACCGATTGATTTTGCGTTGCTCTCTTTGTAGCAGTTCGTGACTGAGCAGCAGTTGTAGCCGCTCTTCAAAACTCATGTCTTGATAAAGCATGGCTTGCTCTTGTTGTTGTGCGAGCGCTTGCTTCACGCCACCTAAATGCAGTTGGCTAAGTTGTTCTTCGACGCGTAATTGCATCTTTGTCTCCTTGTTATTTATTGACGTTAGTGGAAGTAGCTCTCACCATGCACGTTGTCGTGGCTGATGGCTTGCAGTGGGTCGTGCTTGTTGGTGTAGATTGGCTGCTGCTCTAAGCCATTTTTAAGCATGGCGCGAATGTTGTGCAGGCGGTTAGCCCCTGTCAGCTGGCCCCGTAAACAGGCCGCTTCTAGCCGGTCTTTACCGTAGGTTTTGCTTTGCCCTAACAGTGCCAAGCAGGGCCTTACCGCTTGGGCCGGATGCTCGGCTTGCCGGATAAACTCATGCACCCAATGTGCGGTATAGGGCCCTATCGAGGCAGCCCAGTGGTGCAAGCGTTCGGGCGACCATTCGAGCAGTGCCTGGTGATGTGCGGGCATATGCTCGCTCAGGCTCGTGTGTTGACCTTTACGCTGACTGCGTACATGCTCGGCGACTACCTTGCCATGGTGATAAAACACCAGGGTATGCTCCGTGATTTGTACCGTTAATCGCTTACCCTGTAAGGCGTAAGGGACTGAGTAATAGTGTTTTTCTATATCAACATGGTAATCCTTGCCCACGAGTACCTGTTGCACTTTGGTGTACTGATAACGGTAACTGGGTAAGGGCTTTAGCGCAGGCGCATCCAACTCGGTAAACAAAGATGCACGACTACCGGGGAGCTTTTGGAAGGGCTTTTGATTGAGGCGCGTCAACAACTCACCAATGCGCTGGTTGAGCTGTGCTAGGCTATGGAACACTTCATGGCGCAGCACCGCCAAAATCCAGCGGGTGACGATTTGTACGCCGACTTCAGCCTTGGATTTATCTTTGGGCTTACGGGGACGCGCCGGCATGATCGCTGTGCCGAAATGGGCGGCTAACATTTGATAGGTCGGATTCAAGTCTGGATCGGTATTGCGTGCCACACTGACGGCACTTTTGAGGCAATCGGGTACCACTAATTGCGGCACACCGCCGAAGAACTCAAATGCCCGTTTGTGGCTCATTACCCAGTCTTCGAGCTGTTGTGAGCGAGTCGCTTCGGCGAAGGTGTAGTTAGATGCACCCAATACCGCGACAAAGATTTGAGCCTTGTAAAGCAGTTCCCCAGTGTGCGGATCAATGATGGGCACCGTTTGCCCACAATAATCGACAAACAGTTTTTCTCCGGCGATATGGGTCTGACGCATCGACGGTTGCAACACGCTAGCCCACTCTTTATACAAGCGACAAAAGTGGTTATAGCTGTAATGTGTTTGGCCGTTACGCTCAGCATACTCTTGCCATAATCGCTCAAGTGTCATGCCTTTTTGGTCCGGTCGTTTTAACTCCTGATGCAACATGGCCCAGTTAGGCAGGGGTTTGTACTGTTTTTTATGCACAGTTTGAGTGTTGAGAAAGGCACGTTCCAAAGTGACATCGTCCCAGATATCACTGAGTGGCCAGTCATGGATCCCGAGGTGTGCAGCACGGTTAGCATAATAGGATACCGTGCTAGGGGAGACATGAAGGCTAAGCGCAATCTGCCTGTGTGATAGGCGAGCCTGATATTTTAGGCGCAGAATTTCTTTCAGTTTTCTCACAGTAATAGGCCTCGCAGACATGCACTTTCCTCAGATTAAATGAGCAGAAAGTGCGGGTTTAACGAAGCGAGGAGAAAAAGTCACGCAATAACATGCATGTCGATCAGGGTTTACCATAAAGAAGCAAAAGTGATCGGTTTGCGATGTTATTGAGCGATCGACATGAATGTTATTGGATGATCGGCATGAATGTTATTAGGCGATCGCCATGCATGGTAATACGCATTCTGCTGCATGTGCTTACCTTAACCACGTTTGGCAAATGGCTAGTTTGAAAGGCATAAATCCGGGTGGCCTTTTTATCCCGCTCACAGGCTGGGGGAACGTTGCTCCGGCATCACTACTCCAGTTTCCTGGTCCCGGTCTGTAATGACAATTTGATTATAAGTTTAAATAAGCATGGCTTCACAGCTGTATTTAACTTTGTACTGCTTTACTTCGCGACAGGTAGATCCTGCCAGTTGGTAGTGTATGCAGGCGACAGTAATTCACGCTTCATGCTCCAATCCTGTTTGGTACCTTGGCTGGCAAACCAAATGGTCTTGCCATGCTTGGCATTTAAGTTATCTATCAGCTGCATTAATTGCTGGTCTGATTCTTTTTTAATGAGCGGCTCATCAAAAAGCCCGGGTTGATATACGCCTGGGTCGTAAAAGTCTGACAGCATCACGCCGGCTTTGGCGTAGCGGTATCCATCCAGCCAAAGGCCATCTAATAACTGCATTGCCTTGGCAAGGAAAACCCGGGTGTCGCTGGTTGGGCTATCAAGTTCGACGCTTTTACTGGCGCTGTAAGGCGCGTCTTTATCGCTGAAGGGGCTGGTACGCAGAAACACGGTTAAGTACTTTGCTTCCTGCTGCTCCTGGCGTAGCTTTTTACAGGCACGGCTAATGTACTCGCTAATCGCTTCACGCATTTGTTGTTTGTCGGTGATTCGTTCGCCAAAAGCCCGGCTGCTGACAATCTGCTTTTTCGTCGGCGCCATTTCCTCCAGTGCTATGCAAGACTCGCCATTAAGCTCTCGCACGGTACGCTCTACCACTACCGAAAAATGTTGCCGGATAAACTTAGGGTCGGCATCGGCCAGCTGCAATGCGGTGTCGATGCCCATTTGTTGCAGCCGTTTGGTAAGCTTTCCGCCTATGCCCCAAACCTCACTAACCGGAAGTAAGGCTAGCAGCTTACGCTGTCGTTCTTTGCTGGTTAAGTCGACTACGCCACGGGTTTTAGGCCAGGTTTTCGCTGCATGGTTTGCCAGTTTTGCCAATGTCTTGGTTGGCGCTATGCCAACACATACAGTAATGCCGGTGCACTTTTGCACTATTTGCCTTACCGTTAAACCAAACTCCGTCAGGTTTTGGCTGAAATCTACTCCGGTCAAATCAAGAAAGGACTCGTCGATAGAATACACTTCAACCTGGGGCGCCATGCTTTCCAGTATGCTCATAACCCGCTGCGACATATCTGCATAAAGGGCGTAGTTAGATGAGAAGGCCACTACGCCCTGCTTTTGCATTAGCTCACGCACCTGAAATACCGGTACGCCCATTTTAATACCCAGCTTTTTCGCTTCTCGGGAGCGAGCTACCACACAGCCATCATTGTTAGACAGCACAACAACAGGTGTATCCGCCAAGTCCGGACGGAATAGCTTTTCGCAGCTGGCGTAAAAGTTATTGCAGTCAACCAAGGCGAATATGTGTTGGCTCATTTGCGTTTCATTTGCCGGATAACGTTAGTCACCACGCCAAAAATGCTTAGCTCTTCGCCATTACGTGGCCGTATTGGTTTGTAAGCTGGGTTACGAGGCAGTAAAGCAAGAGACGGGCGCGTGCAAAACTCTTTTACCGTAAACTCACCACCAACAGCGGCAACCACGATATCGCCATGCTCGGCATCAATAGAGCGGTCTACCACTAATACGTCGCCGTCATAAATGCCGGCCTCAATCATCGAGTCGCCCTCTACACGAACAAAGAAGGTCGCATTAGGGTGGCGGATACACAGTTCATTTAAATCGAGTGTGCGCTCGACATAGTCTTGCGCAGGTGAAGGAAACCCGGCTTTTACCGGGTCGCCATATAGCGGGATCTTACGTTTTGGCCAAACACTGGCATCACCAAGGTATACTGCTGACATACGAACCTCAAAACTGTATATAAACACAGTATATCATCCAGGTATAAATTGCCAATCACGACAGACCAAATTAAGAGTTTCCGTTAGGAACAATTTTTCTCACCAAACCTGCATAATCCGTAGACAGGTTTGTCATAACTAAACTGCAGTTATTGTGGAATCCTCAGCATGTGGTAAGTTGCCTAAGATGAGTGTTACTTTGTTACAGTCATTTGTTTAATATCTATTTTTAAATGTTAAATTGGCCATTTGACGTGGCGTCAACGCATGGTCTTCAAGTACTATTCTGGAAACGAATTAAAAACGCATGGCAGCGATAAAATTTTCAGGGCTGCCAAGGTATACAGAACAACTTTGGTTGGAAAATAATTTTATGTCTCAATCTTCAAACAACCTGGCTTCAGAATCCTGGGCTATTGCCGACTTACTCCGTGGTGATTTTCGGCAAAGCCAATATGGCCGCATTATTCTGCCGTTTTGTTTATTGCGCCGCTTAGAATGTGTACTTGCACCAACCAAAGATGCCGTGCTGGCTAAGTTTGAAGAAATACAGGCCATGAACCTGCCGGAGGAAGCGCAGGAGAAAATGCTGTTGCGTGCCACAGGCGGGCTGTCATTTTTCAACACCTCGAAAATGGATCTGTCCAAACTGGGTGAAACCGGCATTAAGGCCAACTTAGAAAACTACGTTAATGGCTTTTCTAAAGATGCCCGTGAGATTTTTGAGCACTTTAAATTTATGGAGTTTGTTGGCTTACTAAACGACGCCAACCTGCTTTACAAAGTGGTGCAGAAAATCCGCACCATCGATTTAAGCCCCAAAGCTATCTCGAACCACGATATGGGCCTGGTGTTTGAAGAGTTAATTCGCCGCTTTGCAGAAAGCTCTAACGATACCGCCGGTGAGCACTTCACCCCACGGGATATTGTGCGCCTCACCACGTCCTTAGTGTTTATGGAAGACGATGAAGCCCTGACTAAACCAGGCATTATCCGCACCATTTATGACCCAACAGCGGGCACAGGCGGCTTTTTGTCGGCAGGTATGGAATACGTGCATGAACTTAACCCGCAAGCGGTTATGCGTGCCTACGGGCAAGAGCTCAACCCTGAAAGTTACGCCATCTGTAAAGCCGATATGCTGATTAAAGGCCAGGAAGTCAGCAATATTAAGTTGGGCAATACGCTGTCAAACGATCACCTGTACGCCGACAAGTTTGACTATATGCTTTCTAACCCGCCTTTTGGCGTGGACTGGAAAAAGATAGAAACCGCCATTCAAGACGAACATAAGCTTAAAGGCTTTGATGGCCGCTTTGGCGCAGGGTTACCGCGTGTATCTGACGGCTCGTTGCTGTTTTTAATGCACCTGCTAAGCAAGCTGCGTGATGCAGCCGAAGGCGGTGGCCGTATTGGTATTATCCTCAACGGCTCGCCACTGTTTACCGGTGGCGCGGGTAGCGGCGAGAGTGAAATTCGCCGTTACATTTTAGAGGCCGATTTATTAGAGGCCATCGTCGCACTGCCGACCGATATGTTCTACAACACCGGCATATCAACTTACGTGTGGGTGCTATCGAATAAAAAAGCCAGTGAACGCAAGGGCAAGGTGCAGCTGATTAACGGCACGGATTTATGCAGCAAAATGCGTAAATCTTTAGGCTCTAAACGTAACTGGATGGATGAAGAAGATATTGCCACCATAACCCGCGCCTTTGGTGATTTTGACGCGGTAGATGCCTACAGTTTAGATAAAGCTGCCGATGTTAAAAGCAACCGTGGCCGTCAAGCGACATCACCTAAAGCCGATGTGCCCAAAACCTTCGCCAGCAAAATATTTGCCACGCACGAATTTGGCTACCGCCGTATTACCATTGAGCGGCCCTTGCGCTTATCCGCCCAATTTACCACTGACGCCATCGCCTCCCTGCGGTTTGCCAACGGCCCACTAAAGCCCGTGATGGAATGGATTTACCAACATATTGGCGATGAATGGACAGACGCCACCTATGGCCAGCTTGCCAGCCATGAAGACGCTATTCGCAGCAAAATTAAAAAAGATTTTGCCGAGTTAAAAGAAAAACTGATTAAAGACGTGCTCAGTGCAGACATTTGGCTGGCACAAAAAAAACTGCTGGAAAAAGCGCAAACGCTGCACGCTTTTTTCACCACAGACAGTGGCGATGGCCAGCATGACGACTTTAACGAGTTTGATAAAACCCTGACCCAAGCGCAAAAAACAACCGGCATAAAGCTGGATGCCAAAGAGCGAAAACAATTGCTCGATGCCATTACCTGGAAAAACCCAGACGCCGAACCCATCGTGAAAAAAGTACTGAAGGACAAAGCTAACCCGCAGTACGGCAAGTTCAGCTACAAAGGCAAAGTAGTTGAGTTTGAAACCGATGGCGACCTGCGCGACAACGAGAACGTACCGCTTAACCCCAGCCTAAGCGTGAATGAGATTAACGAAGCTTACTTTCAAAAAGAAGTAGCACCTCATGTGCCTGATGCCTGGATAAACCCGGATAAGCGCGATGCTAAAGATGGCGAAATCGGTATTGTGGGCTATGAAATTCCGTTTAACCGGCATTTTTATGTGTACCAGCCGCCACGCCAATTAAAAGAGATTGATGCGGATTTGGATAAGGTAACCGCGGATATTCTGGCACTGTTGCAAGAGGTGCATTCGTAATGGGCAGATATCAGGCGTATCCTGAATATAAGGATTCTGGCGTGAAATGGGTCGGTGAGATCCCCAAAGACTGGGAAGTAAAACCTCTATTCTCAGTCGCTTCTACCAACAGTTCAAAAAACGCAGATGGTGTAGAGACAAATGTATTGTCGTTGAGCTATGGCCGCATAATTAAACGAGATGTTGAAGACAATTTTGGACTACTCCCTGAATCGTTTAACACCTATCAATTAGTGTCAAAAGGCGACTTAATTCTTCGGTTGACTGATCTTCAAAATGATAAACGCAGTCTTAGGGTTGGGTATTCCAATGAAGTAGGAATAATCACTTCAGCATATTTAAAGCTCGTCGCTAATAAAAACACCTTCTATGATCGTTACATGTACCGTTTATTGCACTCGTATGACACAACAAAAGTGTTCTATGGCATGGGGGGCGGTTTAAGGCAGTCAATGAAGTTTGAGGACATGAAGCGATTAGACATGTTAATGCCGTCATTTGAAGAACAACAAAAAATCGCCAATTTCCTCGACTACGAAACAGCAAAAATCGACACGCTGATTGAAAAGCAACAACAACTGATTCAACTGCTAAAAGAAAAGCGCCAGGCCGTGATCAGCCATGCCGTCACCAAAGGCCTAAATCCTAATGCACCGATGAAAGATTCTGGTGTGGAATGGTTGGGGGAAGTGCCGGAGCATTGGCATATCGGTAAAATAAAGAACCTATCACATGTTATATCAAAGGGGACAACGCCATCAACAATGGGGGCCGAATTTGAAACAAGTGGGATAAGGTTCTTAAAAGCCGAGAATATTGGCAAAGGATTTTATGCAACCTCACAACCTGAATTCTATATATCAAAACAAACCGATGAACAGTTGGCTCGAAGCAGATTAAGAGATAGAGATGTTTTAGTCATAATCGCTGGAGCCACGACAGGTCAAGCATCGCTCATCAATGAAGAACTACTTCCAGCCAACACAAATCAAGCAGTGAGTTTTATTCGCCCGATTAATGCAAAATATTCTGAATATATTGTGTACTGGCTTTCAACTGAATACGCACAAAGCAACATTTGGCAAAATGCGGTTCAAGCAGCGCAGCCAAATCTTTCAATGGAAACGCTGGGGAATATATATATTCCTATACCTCCAGAACAAGAAGTGATAACTCTCGTTTTTGAAATCCAGAAACAACTATTGAGATTTTCTCATGTCATCCAAAATGCTGAAAAAGCGATACAACTTATGCAAGAACGCCGTACTGCGCTTATTTCAGCAGCGGTAACCGGCAAAATCGATGTACGCAATTGGCAAGCTCCACAAATATAAATAAAGGGATTTACTATGTCTGATCAGGCCACCGAACGTGTATTTCAAAATGACATTATCCGGCAAATGTTGGCCAATGGCTGGCAGTTGGGTCAGCCTGAAAAATATAATCGCGAACTGGCGTTATATCCTGAAGACGTAATAGGTTTTGTGCAGCAAACCCAGGATGCACAGTGGCAAAAATTTAAAGCCCTTTACCCGCATAATGCCGAACAAAAGTTGTTGGAATTGGTGGCAGCGCAACTGAATAAAGCCGACCCGAACGCTACCCATAAAGATGCGCGCACCTTCGGCACCCTTGGTGTGCTGCGCCATGAACTGCGCGACCGCAATGTACGCATTAGCCTGTGCCAGTTTAAACCGGAGCATGATTTAAACCCCGACACCCTGGCACGTTACCAACAAAACCGGCTGCGGATTGTGCCTGAGCTGGTATACAGCCCCTGGGCAACTGAGGCGGAGCTGCTTGAGACTGGCACTAAAGCAAAAGCCTGGCGCATTGATTTGGTGCTATTCGTTAATGGTTTGCCTGTTGCCACGCTGGAATTAAAGTCGGAATTTAAACAAGCGGTAGACAATGCGCTAAAGCAATACCGCACCACCCGTTTCCCTATTTGCCCCACCACCAAAAAACCAGAGCCGCTGCTCACCTTTAAACGCGGTGCAATTGTGCATTTTGCGGTTAGCCAGTATCAGGTTTACATGGCCACGCAATTAAACGGCGCTACAACCTACTTCTTACCCTTTAACAAAGGCACCAAAGAAGGCGCAGCGGGCAACGATGTGCCTGAAGATATTTCGCGCTACGCCACCGATTACCTGTGGAATGAAGTCTTACTACCAGAGAATATTTTAAATATCCTCGCCCGCTTTGTGCATTTAAACATTGAAGAAAAAGAAGACTGGGAAGGCCGTAAGTACAAAAAAGAAAGTATGATTTTCCCACGGTATCACCAATGGGACGCCGTTAAAAAGTTACTTAATGCGGCAAAAACCGAAGGCCCTGGTCAAAAGTATTTAATTCAGCATAGCGCGGGATCAGGCAAATCTAACTCTATTGCCTGGGTTGCGCACCAACTTTCCTCGCTTTACGACCAAAAGGGCAATAAGCAATTTCATTCCGTGATTGTCGTCACCGACCGAACGGTATTGGATGCGCAGTTGCAAGATACCATCTACCAGTTTGAACATACCGACGGTGTGGTTGGGCGGATTAACCGCGAAGAGGGCGAAGGCTCAAAATCTGAAAAGCTGGCTGCGGCGCTGCAAAATTCGCAGCCGATTATTATTGTTACTATTCAAACCTTCCCGTTTGTATTGCAAGCCATTGAAAAAAGCGCAACGCTAAAAGAGCGGTGCTACGCCATTATTGCCGATGAAGCGCATTCGTCTCAAACCGGCTCTACCGCACGCAAATTAAAAGAAGTGTTAATGGTAGAAGCGCGTAACGACGGCCAGGATGAAGACGAAGAGCTAAGTGCAGACGATATTATCGCGGCCGCTGTCGCCTCGCGCCGTGTATCTACCAATTTAAGTTACTTTGCCTTTACCGCCACACCCAAAGCAAAAACCTTAGAGCTGTTTGGCCGTGTGCCAAAGCCGGATGAAGCGCCTTCTGAAAACAATAAGCCTGAGGCCTTTCATGTATACAGCATGCGCCAGGCCATTGAAGAAGGCTTTATTCTGGATGTACTGAAGAACTACACCAACTACAAAGTGGCCTATAACCTGGCGCAAAAAATTAACGATGCCGATCAGCAAGTGGATAGCAAAAAGGCCAAAGTAAAATTAAACCAATGGGTTCGCCTGCATGATCACAATATCTCGCAAAAAGTGATGGTAATTGTTGAGCACTTCAAAGATAACGTGATGGGTTTACTAGGCGGCCAGGCCAAAGCCATGGTGGTGACCAGCTCACGCAAAGAAGCCGTGCGTTATAAAACCAGTTTTGATAAGTACATTACGGAAAAGGGTTATCAAAGTATTCGGGCGATGGTCGCGTTTTCCGGCGAAGTTGAATTTAGCGAAAAAGATCCGAACTCAGCCGCACTGATTGGCGAAAAGTTTACTGAAACCAATATGAACCCGTACCTCAAAGGCCGTGATATGCGTAAAGCTTTTGATTCAGATGACTACCAGGTCATGATTGTGGCGAATAAATTTCAAACCGGTTTTGACCAGCCTAAACTCTGTGCCATGTATGTGGATAAAAAGCTTGGCGGTGTGGAATGCGTGCAAACACTCTCCCGTTTGAACCGCACCTACCCCAGTAAAGAAGTAACCGGCACTTTTGTGCTGGATTTTTTCAACGCCCCTGAAGACATTCTGGCGGCATTCCAGCCTTACTATCAAACCGCAGAACTGGCAGATGTGTCAGATCCTAATTTAATTTTTCAGCTTTACGACAAGCTGCGGGCCCAAAGCATTTTCACCTGGAGTGAAGTAGAGCAATTTTGTCGTTACTTTTATGAGAGCAACAAATCAAACGCTGCCATTGCCAATATCTGTAAGCCTGCGGTAGAACGTTGGCAAAAGCGTTACAAGTCTGCGGTAGAGGCGTTTAAGCAAGCCAAAGTCATGTTTGAGCGCACCAAAAAAACCGGCGATGCGGTATTAATAGCCAACGCTGAAAACAGTTTAAAAGACTGCCAGAAAGAAAAAGATGCCCTGGAAATTTTCAAAAAAGACTTAGGCACCTTTGTACGCTTTTATGAGTTTATGTCGCAAATCGTCGACTATGACGATACCAACCTGGAAAAGCTTTGCCTGTACGCCCGCAACTTACGCCCGATGCTGCGCGAAGCACTGATTGATGAAGATGACATCGACCTCAACAACGTGATGCTCAGCCATTACCGCGTGTCCAAAATTCGCCAGCAGAATTTACAGCTCCAGGAAAACAAGGGTGAGTACAACCTGGAGCCAAACGAAGCCTTAGGGACAGCACGGCCAAAAGATAAAAAAGAAGAGTTCCTGTCGCAAATTATCAGCCGCCTGAATGAGCTCTTCATCACCGACCACCTGACCGATGCGGATATGGTCAACTACGCCTACACCATACGCGACAAAGTCGGTGAGAATGCCTTAGTGATGACCCAAATCGCCAATAACTCACCCGAACAAGCCATGCTAGGTGATTTCTCAAAAGCGATTGACGACGCAATACTCGACAGCAATGAAGCGCAGCAAAATCAGATGATGCAGCTGTTGGCAGATCCGAAAAAATCAGCTGCATTTGCAAAGGTGGTGTTTGATTTGTTGGTGATGGGGAAAGATGTGGCGCGATAGTCATTTTCAATTAGCGTCATAGAATCGGTTCCGACGCCAAAGGAAACCGATACAGGGGGTATGGATGGCAATAAAATTTCAGCATGAATACGTCAGATTTATTGTTGAGCGCGGTGTTGGTGCTAATGATATGGTTGCCAGTAGTCCAGACTCCTATCTTTCGTATCTGCGTTCTGTGAACTCTAATCTGTCGATTGATATCGACGAAACCACCTTGTGTTCAGAGGATGATGTTCAACGGTTAGCCGCTGCTATTGAGGGCGTTCGAGCGCCAAGGACTGTCGCCAATTATGTATCGGCTATGCGCCAGTATGTGGCGATGATTCAATCGATGGATATGTCTGGGGAGACCGCTCATCATGGTGTTGAAATGAATGACGTAACAGATACACAAGATTGCACCGAAGACATCAAAATAGATGATGATACAATCGACTCTGAAAATTCAGATGAGAAACACTACTTACATTCATCATTTCGTGAAAAATTACTCGAACATTTGTTTGTTGCCGAACTGCTAAAGCGTAGCTGGGCGGAACATAGTTGTGATTTAGAAATAGCCAAGCCAGAAGTGGATAGTAAAGGCTATGATTTAATTGCAGAAAAAGGTGGAATAGTACGCCACATCCAACTCAAGTCTACTAAACGCGGCGGCAATGCTGCCCACCAGAATATTCATATCGCCTTGGCATCAAAACCTTCAGGCTGTGTTGTCTGGTTTGAATTTGATGAAAACACTTTAGAGCTGGGGCCATTCCGTTTTTTAGGCGATGAGCCTGGTAAAAAGCTGCCCCCCATCGATCATTTACCTGTAACCAAACACCCGAAAGCTAATTCCGAAGGGAAAAAAACTGAGCGACCTCAGTTACGTAAGGTGGTTAAGGGGAAATTTGACGTAATTGATAGTTTTGATGACTTGTACCGAGTGCTGTTTGGGTAAGTGAAATGGCACAGTTTAGTTGTACTAGTTCAGACTTGATCTCAGAGCTCATGCCTAAACCAATTTCAGGTTGCGCTTCACATCAAGCGGCAGGCGTTGCAGCGTTAGTTCCAACACTTCATCCGAAGTTGTTTTTGAGAGTAGTTTATCCCTCGCTTTCAACTCCCTGACTTTTTGTATCAGTTCATCTTTTGTCTTACCTTTCTCACCCGCATAAAGATTAGCCAGCTTGCTCTCTTTAGTTTTAAGGAGCTTGTCGTTTTTCTCAGCCAGCTCCTTTTGGAGTGCGCCTGCATAATTGACGGAGTGGAAAATCGCCTGCATCTTCACACCGACCACTCTGGCAACTTCTGACTTTGAAATTTCATAGTTAGATTTCTTAATAAAGTCAGTTTTTTTACTGTGTTGACGGATATACCTGAGCTTTTGTTGATAGAGGCTTTGGATTGCCTCATACGCTGCACCAGAGCTATTTGAATCAGATACCCAGTTCGGTCGGGCAGGTTGCGCTATTGATACTTCAAGCACATTTTCATCAAGAAATTCATCTAAATAATCTCTCATGCCGCATGACCTCTCTGTGCATCTGCTATCAATAGCGTTTCTTTTAGGTGCGCAATGAACTTATCGTATTTTGGGTTATTGCTGTTACGACGTAGCTCGTCCACGCGTTTTAACGCCAATTTTACCGTGTGATAATGCTGTTCTTTGATGAACCAGGGGAGTTCAGGGTTTCGACACGCAGCCACATCCTGCTTGGTGTAGATGACAATCCCGTTGTAGTTACCCTCTGCGATATCCGCATTCAGACACCCTAAACATAATCGAGGCTGGGCGTTTTGACGCTGCGGTTCGCCATTCACACTGCACTTAGCATTTTGCTGCGTTCCATCCCGAAGCAGACAACTAGCCCACGGATTTGATTTTATCGCCAAGACACGTTTTACAGCAGCCTGCGCAAGTTTTTCTTTTCGTTCTTCATCCGAATAAACGTGTGTTATCCCTACTGCTTTTGATAAGAATCGATCAACACCTCCGGCATACTCGCGATTTTCATCTTCAATACTATCCATGTGCAACCTCACCACTGAATTGATGACATGACGGGTCGCTATTTGCTGGATAATTCGGTATTCCTTGTCACGCAGATAGGCCATGAAAAAACGCTCATCAAGGTGCTTGAAGTGCGCCCTGATAAAACGTCCGACATCACCTCGATACCGCCTTAGCACTGCTTCTGCAAAGATATGCCGAAATGCATGCGGGGTTGCATAAAGCGCATCACCTAAAAACTCACCTCGAACAAAGCGGACGCCTGCTACATCCAGCTCCACTTCACCGCTTTTAAGCTTAGTCTTAGTCTCCTCGCTTAAGTGCGTATCAAACAGCGATGTGATATCGCTAGGCGCATTACCTTCAATATACGCTCTCAATCGAACACCGAATGCTTTATCAACGTTTGACTCTTGTGCCATCAATACCCTTGGCAATGCTTCATTTAGCTCCTTTTTCATCTTTATTAGCACTCGCATCGGCGCTTCATCGAATCGATAGGTGGATTCAAGCGTGTTAAGGGCGCTTTCATCCTTCTCGGTCAGTGATGCTTTCTCAGTGAGGCACTGCCATACCTCGATATCTCTGAATATCGAATAATTATTGACAAAATCCGCCCAGCAGGTAGGCATTGCTTTTTGGATCTCTGATGTGGCGTCTTCTTTTTGTTTTACCGTTGTTGCCTTATATATCGCTGGATCAGTCTTATCCGCCAGATTTAGATGCGCCAGTTGAGCTGCCAATATGTAACTGCCGAGCGTAATTTCTCTTGGTAGCGGGGTGTTGCCGCTGGTTTTTGGCACCTTCCAGCGAACATGAAAACGCCACGGGGTGTATTGGTTGTCTAACGGGTCTGGGTTGATGTCAATATCGATATTGGACAGGCTAAACCCGTATTCACTGGCTCGCCACCCTGTCAGCCCTACAAATCCGGTAGTCCCCGCATCCTCAATCAAGGAAGCCATTTTGTTAAAATATTCCATGCCATTTAGCGGATGCTTATCTAATGGAGTAGGTAAGGCGTTTGACTGAGATTTAAGAAACGCCCTAATGCCTTGGGTATCGGAAGGCATTTCTGTTCTCAGGTCAGATAGAATATTAGCAGTTATTGATTCAAACTCTGCAAATGTCACCGATAACGCGGCATCTTCATCAGGCAATGCAGCTTTGCAAAGCGTCGCTTGATATTCTTTCCAAATAGCCTGTTTGGATTTGCCATGTTCACCAAACAAATCAACAAATAGCAGCGCCCGAATAAACTCCTGCGCATCATACCGCTCAGGTAAATGGCACTCTTTTGCAATACGGTTGATGGTATCGAGCTTAAAGGCATTGACGATTAGCTCTGCCGATGTATATGCCTCAATAAACTGCTGATGCACAAACGATTCGATGGCAATCATTTTTTGCTTAGCTATGGTGATGTTACCGATAGACTCCCGCATTACCTCAATAGATTGCCCACAAAGCACTCTCCCTAAAATCCAACTCGTTGATTGTTTACAAAGCTGCAGATTCTTATTGCCCTGTGGCGCGTCAAATAACGCCTTGTGAGTATGCCGGATCGCACTAATAAAGGCACAGTGTTTCTCGAAAAGATGCAGGCAATGGTCGATGTAATGTTTACCTACATCCAACCCCAAATAGTTAAAGCTTCCTCCTTTTTTGTAATCAAGTTGCGTCATATCCATGATGGATAAGCACGATTCATTCAGCGCAGAAAGAGCTTTCTTTTCAGAGGTATCACCAACAACGTTGGTCACACCATAGCGGTTAAGGAGCTGCTTTAGTTTATTAAGTGTCAGTGGCTCGAATCTAGTGGGATAAACTGGTGCAGCTAGGCGCTTTTTTATCCCTTCTTTGGTGACATTTTGCGTTAAGCAAAGTCCATAAAATCCCTCTACATCTGAAGCATCAAGCTTGTCTAACTGCCGTGCATGCAGGTAATGAAAAAGCAACCCGAGTTTGTCGATGACTTGATGATAAGAACTTCGTCCTATCTTGACTACTGAAGCCACCTCAAGCCATATCAGCTTGGCAAACTCGATGAGATTTAGTGCAATATACTGCCCATCAAGCCTGGCGGTGATCGTCTCGGCAAATTGGACGGAGGGTTGTTCGAATAACGTAAAATCAACCGTAATTGTAATTTTTGGATGTTGGAATCGCCACACATTGTCAGCCAGCTCTGCGTTATCCAGTGGAGATAACTGGGTGAGCTTATCCTGCATCAGAGTCGATAGGGTAGTATTGACCAATAGTTGCTGGGCATGGGGGGAGATAGGCATATCAATCTCCTATGAAAGCTGAGCAGTAAAATGTGGCGGTAGATGCGACTGATATTCGTAGTACATGGCCTGACCTTTTTCAAGACTCGCTTTCGAGAAGCGCTTATTGTCAAACAGGTTCCCTATCCATTCAGCGGTAGGCAGTGCGGTGAAGAATAAAAACTCCGGCGCACACGCTCGCAGCAAAGTGTGTTTTTCCTGCAACTGCGCTAAAAAGTGCTTAAGTTTCAGAACCGTTTCAGGGCTGTCTTGAATGTATATCGTATCAGGTAAATCGCCTTCAATTTGCGAACCCGCGCTGACAAGCCCCAATTCATCGACGCGACCACTAGTTTGCTCGGTCACGACTTTAAGGCGCAACAACACATCATCGGCTCGGGCCTTAATATGCTCAACCGCTTTGGTAAACTCGCTTTCAAAAAGCTGTTTATCACTTTCGCTTGCCATAAAAACATTGACGTATAAATCCCGCATCACCGCCCGGGTGACGCGTCCGCAATTGTTTTGCCATTCCTGATTCATCTCCACCAGGTAACGGTCTCGCTCTGTATCATTAGTGTGACTTCGTGGGTTGATGAGGCTTGATGGGTCGAAAGTATCCGAACCTGCATACACTGCACTGGTTTTAATATGGACAAAGCTGAAGATGTTTTTAGGCAACGAAGTTTCGCAGGGCGTTTTAGCTCTTCGAACAGTGGTATAGCTTACCACGTTGCATAGCATTGCATGCATCGCCTTGGGAAACACAGGAGAAACCCGCTGAACTTGGTGTTTTTCATTAATGACATGCCATAGTGCCGTATCTTTGCAGGCTAAACAAAATAAGCCTGTTAAATTAGAAGGAGCAAAAGCTTCCCTTTTAATCACTTGTGTCAGCGGTTTATCCTGCGCTCTCAGCGCTGTCACATCTAGAATATATCGAAGCACTGCTTTGCCGATATCATCAGTGGTTTTTAAGGTCTCGACTTGGTGCGCATTGTTTTTTGCGCGACCTTTAAAATAATTACTTTCGATGTGGGTGATGACGCCATTTATACGCTTAACAAATTTAAAATCGCGCAAGGTAAGCTTTGGGATATCACTTGATTGCACCGTCTGATAGGCCATCAGGTAGCTAAATAGCAAGGACTCAGCCAGTGAGACTGGCATTACATCATTATCATGAGAGAAAACAGCATGCGCAAGCTGCCTTAAAAAGCCAACATCAAATAACCCCACTTCTTGTGCAGAGGTAAAGAATCCAGCGGGGTGGGCTTTCGATGTCGTTGTTATCGGTTGGTTTGCCAGTAGTTTGTCGAATATCCCTTTTCGATATTGCGGTTTAACCTCGGCAAAGACCACCAATTCCAGCGCATTCTTTAAATGAGGGATATCATCAATCAGTAGTACCAGCTTTTGTCTGAGACGATTAAGTATTTTACTCTTCGTGGCTGCTATATAGTATGTCTTCGGCTGACCATCAGGTGCGGCAATCTCTGTTAATGCCGGAATATCTTCTGGAGTAATGCCCGCCAGCCTAAAACCATCAAGGAGAGCATCTTTGCAGGTTTGTAAATACAGTAGTGCATTTTCGATGGTAATGCGAAACGAATTCATCAGCGCTTTAGGTGAGCCTAACCGCATGTATAAATCGTTGCCGATGCCAGTATCATCACAGCGAAGCCAGGTATGTTGTGAAAACCATTGATTAAGGTTTACCGCATCAACCTCACCCCTTGGCGCGGCAGAGGTGTTAGCCAGCGTTACCAGATATTCACGTTCGTAATCGGTGAGGGTTTCAGTAAACGCGCCAAGTGCCAGCGCGTCTTCTATCATTAATTTGATTCTATCAAGTCCTGTGGATTGGGTTTTCACTCCACCTTCACTGACGCGCCACGCTTCATAATCTTTAAGCCAAGCGGCACGGTTTTCATCGGTCAAATCTATGGCATCCAGATAGCACCAGACATGCCTGCAGTATCTCAGCCCATCTTTTCTTTTTTCTGGAAAATCATCCGTCATCAAGTAGCGATTCGCGGCAGCATTGAAAACGCCAAACATTAACTGGCGAGTTGGGCAGTGCTTTGGTGCTAAGGTTATTGTGAACGCGGCGTGGCTATTAATTTTTGGGATATGTAGCACAGTGGCGGTCGGGTTATATTGAAGTGGTATGACATCTTGATGCGTCTGAAACTCCTCCGCTATCAGCGCCTGTTCATCCAACATCGCTTGTTGTAATTCTGTGTCAGAGAATGTCTTTTGGGAAAGGGGGTCAGTCATATCGCCCTCCTAGCCCATAAGCCTCTTTGATGTGACAGCTTCGTATGTACGTTTTGGTTGTTTCAGGCGCTTTACCGTCTTTGGCGTTATGTCCCATAAGCTTCGCCACGAGCAGGTATACCGCTGATGTGGGTGTCACACTATCGATTTTTACCCGATGTTCTTTACATGCATCGTAAAACTTATCCGTCCCAAAGCTATGCCTTAATATGTGACCTGTGTGATCATCTTCCAGCATTTGCATATGGCCTGGTAAAGCACCGCTTCTCTGCAATTCGAACACTTTCTTTTTAGCTCGCGTAAATGCTCTCGATGCTGCGTTTTCCGCAAGCGGTGTGCCGCCATCGCTGTAGCTGGCATTGAGCAGTAGGGTGTTTTCGGTAGATTCAGGGCGCTCATTGTCATAATAGTACTTGTATCGTTCCAAAAGGCTTCGGTGGATAAAGAGTCTTCGGGATTCGCCGCCGCCAGCGTTACGAGGTGCCTTGGTGTACTGGCCTTGTAGAAAATACTCGAACTCCATTTGCTCTGGATATTGCGCCATATTCAAAAACAGCGATTTGAAACCAGAATGCTTTTTATTGCCCACCACAAAGTCCTCAAGCAACAGCCCTTGATTTTCCTTACTTCGAAGACCTAACTCACCGCCGCCGCGAAGTAACAATTCATCTCGAAGACTGTCGGTATTGGGCTTTGTTTCCTAAATCAGTTGAACTAAAACCATAGCTGGTGATCTGATCGACATAGCCCATCAACTCGCCCATCAATCGTGTCAAAACCTCAATATAAAACAATCAACTGGAAGCAATACAATCAAGCCCTGATCAATCGTGGCTCACTTACCTTCTGGATTGATGAGGACGCTATCGCCCAGTGGAAAGCTAAGGCCGAGCAACCAAGGAAAGGTCGACCACGCGTATTTAGCGACTTAGCCATTACCACCGCGCTGATGGTTAAACGTGTTTTCTCGATGCCACTACGAGCGTTACAAGGCTTTATCAACTCGGTGTTTAAACTGGCTGATATTCCGCTTTCGTGCCCACATTACACTTGCATCAGCAAACGCGCTAAAACCGTCAAGATTGCTTTTAAAACCAAGACGCGTGGCACCATTGAGCACTTGGCTATCGACTCGACAGGCTTGAAGGTTTATGGCGAAGGTGAGTGGAAAGTGAAGAAACATGGCACAGATGGCAAGCGCCGCGTGTGGCGTAAGCTGCATATCGCTGTCGATACCCATAGCCATGAAATTATTGCAGCGGAACTGAGTTTATCCGGTGTCACTGACGCTGAAGTTATGCCGAATTTGCTCAAGCAAACCCATCGCAAAATCCGCAATATCTCAGGTGATGGTGCTTACGACACAAGAGCCTGTCACGATGCCGTTCGTAGAAAACGGGCTTTAGTACTCATTCCACCGAGGGAAGGTGCCGCGCTCTGGGAACAAGGTCATCCGCGTAACTTAGCGGTCAGTTGGCAACAGCTTCATGGTTCAAATAAACAGTGGAAAAAACGGTATGGTTATCATCGGCGGTCAATCTCAGAAACAGCAATGTACAGAGTGAAGCAACTACTTGGTGGCAGATTGAGCCTGCGAAATTATAACGGTCAGGTAGGAGAAACTTACGCGATGATAAAGGCGTTGAACAAACTCACTGGGCTAGGCATGCCTGAAACTTACCGTGTAGTTTAATATTCAAACGATTATGAGGAGCTTTGCTCGCTGAATCGATTTAGGAAACAAAGCCTCGGTATTGCGGTACAAAATGGAACGCAATTCCGGAGTCAGGTATTTTACTGCGGTACGGCGTTTCGTATTTCTCTTGATTACCGACTTTAACCTAGGTTTTACCCGAATATCTTTGGCATTGGTAAATCCTGTCATCGCGAGATAATTGTAATAATCCCGAAGCGCCATCAAATACTGCTCTACCGTGTGCTCCCCAGCTCCTTGCTCTTCAATGATGACCGTGTTGATGTAGTGGTTTAATAATTCCTCAGGAATGTTGTGGTGCCTGTCGATACTGACTTGGCTATTGGCTTGACTGTATTGAATTAACCAGTTGAAGAAGTGCTTTAATCTATTATGAAGTATCGTTATCGTGACATCGGATATTTCCTCTTCTTTATATCTTGTCAATGCAAACCTATTCTCTCCATCGCAAGTCACTCTCTTCCACACAACGCCCGTTCGACTAATGGCTTTACTGAACAATGTTGGAAGCAGCAATAAAGATAGGTCTTCTGCGATAAAAACTTGGCATTGATGGTATTCAGATTTTTGAGATGTGATAAATTGCATACAGATATCCGAATTGTGATACCTGAATAGTAGTAAGAGATGAGTGAAATGGTCAATACAAATTTAGCAGTCAATTACAGCTACATATTTCGGAGAAAGAATTGCTGGCGGCCTGGGTATTATTCGCCAATCAGTTGCTCAAATATGGCTATGCTATGGCTGATTTATGAGGGGATCCTTCAGAGCAAAGCCACCATAACCACTAAGCTCAACCGTACCAAAAGTGCCAAAGGTTAGCCGTTACTCTTAAACAATTTTTTAGTCACTAATTGATGGCAGCTTAACTTCCTTCTGGATATACCAAGGCCAGCACACTTTGGGGCAGAATTACGCTAAACCTTCAACCCGCACACTTATTTCACGAAAGTCTGCGGTTAAATCATCCATGTGATTGATCATTCCTTTAATATTTAAACTTCACTTCCGCAGTGTTTGCATTTTTTGGCGGCCATTAATATATCTTCTGCACAATAAGGGCATTGTTTGGTTTGTTTTGGTGATGCTGGTATTGGATGTGCAGGTGTCGGTTCTGGTACTGTAACATTGATCGTTTTTATCGGTTCGTGACTCTTTAATGCCCAGATCAGTGCAACGACCCAACCTACAAGAGTCCATCCTAAAAAGAGATTGAGAGTGAAGATTGAATAAAAATTAGGTTGCTTTTTAAAATATGCTACGTACATAGGACAAAAATACATAAGGATTGGTACAAGAAAAATAAGAAATATACCAAACCCTTTTAGCTGTTCTGCTTGACCTTGTGCCATACCGTAACACGAAACAGTTAATAAACTTAGTGTCAACAATCTAATCAAAAACATTATAAATTCCTTTAATTATTCCAAACGTTTAGCACTGACACACCAGAAAACCTAGCTCATAATTTTGATCACTGTGGCTTCATTTGACGCGATAAATTCATCGGGGAATTCGACGTTGTTGTAGATTTTGAGCCGAAATCCGCCGCCAAGTTTACAGTGGTAAAAGAAGGCAATCAATTCTATGGGATAGAAATAAAAAATATTACTTGATTAAACTATTTTACTCCTTAGATATTAGCAAAAGATGGAACAGATATGATTTATCCGAAGCAAAGCACTTTCTCATTAGCTAAAGCTAAAGTTTTATTTGGTCTAACTGCCCTTTTAATGCGAAACTGATAAAGGGGCAAAAATGTGCTAACTCTTAATCCGCACATTCACCAAAAGAGCCAAAAAATATCAAACTATTATATAAATGATCAAACATTATTAAGAATTATCAAACTATTATATAAACGCACAACTTAAGGATTCTTGCCCCAAATAACTCAACTTCATTCACAAATTGAGGGATCTTATTGTAGAAATCCAATCCATTAAACTTTAAGTCGAAATCTCGAAGTTGCTCGTCTTGTAATAGGCACTCAAGCTCCGTTGAGTCCGTGTATGTGAATTGAGTAAATTCAGCTCGATAAGGCTTATCCGATAAGCCTGCAAAGCGGTTATATCGCCGCAATAGAAGTTCTAATGCTTCATTGTTTGACTTGCCGCTCTTAAAATCCAACAATTGACCAGCAGAAAATTTAACCCCCATTTTCCTAAGAAAATAGAATTGGTTAGTTAAACTGGGTGAATTAGTTTGACGCTCCCACCTGCTTATAGTGCCAACATCGAATTGCCCATTGGTT
The DNA here is from genome assembly GCF_029835735.1 of Shewanella sp. GD04112. NCBI lineage: Bacteria > Pseudomonadati > Pseudomonadota > Gammaproteobacteria > Alteromonadales > Shewanellaceae > Shewanella > Shewanella sp. GD04112. Next base: position 65,563 of record NZ_JAOEAL010000003.1, on the reverse strand, counting down.
TTACTACTAAGGAAATGAGCAAATTCATCTTGACTAAGACCGTTATCGGCTCTAAATGACTTAATTAATTGACCAAATGACATAAATTATAAATAGTTAAAAAGGCTACACCATTACAGCTCAGCCTTTGTTTTCGGTGTGTGAATTATAGCTGGCAATCTGCGATTAGATACCAATTATTTTCAATATTGCATTCTGCAAATGATTAATATTGGTTCATCATTTTGTAGAATCTGAATAAATAACTTTGTAGATGCGATTATTTAATTAAGAAACTTTCAAGACTAGCACCGTTATCAATCGCCGCTTTTATAGGTTTCGGCATTCTCCCTTGACCTGTCCAAGTGACTTGCTCTCCATCTACAGTGATCGCATATTTGGGCGGTTTTGGCTGACGCTCACGCTTAATGGGTGTAGAGCTTAAGTCGTCAAGAGACAGCCCCGCTTCTTCGATCAAACTTTTGAGCTGTTCAATCTGAGCCAGTTTCGCTTGTTCTTGCTCTTTCAATGCTTCATCAGCTGCTTTGCGATCTTCGACAATAGCGTTTAACTTTTCTTGTACTTCAATTAATTGCTGCGTTGTCAGCTCTTTTACTGACGCTTTAAATCTTCTTGCATGTAATAAAATAGATTGAAATTCTGTTATTTCAACTTCCGACATGATGATTCCTTTTTGAAAATAAAATCTTAATTTATATTAATCTTTTATTTAACCGCCGACAACGCTTATTAATTTTTGGCCTTTACGCTTACAGCATGTGTATTTCCTCCAAAGCATAAAGACATAATTTCTATTTTGAACATAAGGTTCATTTGTTCCGATTTCGCTAGTTATTCCGCTAATTGGAAGTACGGAGCAACTATCTGTCGGTGCTGGCCATAACGCTTTCCATTTGCCGTTTTCAATATCAACTTTTGGCTTTGTATTAGGCGGATAATAAAATCTTGGATTCTCATCTGGCATAGGGACTTGAATATGATTAGAGCTGAAACTGTCATAACCTGAAACGATATTTGCCGCCCTAAGCGAAGTGATTGCAGCACTAATAAATGGTGAAGAATTGTTAGTCCCCCACCCTACTCGCGGATATAAACTGCCCCACATTGCCGAACCGTCATAAACTCGCTTAAGCATGTTAGGGAAGTAAAGTAATGCTTCAATAAAGCCTGCTCGCCATTCAAACCAATCTAAATCCGAATGGTAATAGGTCTGCAGCGGGTTAACTGGCGACTCACAATAACCCACATTCCCCAATACACCGCCAAGAACAGAGTTATGTAAGCTAAGCATTGGGTTCCCCATTAAGTGAGCACTACGAAACCCTTCTGTGCTGGATGAATTGTTTTCCAGCTTGAGCGGGAGCCCTCCAAGCGAACCAGCTGTAGCGCTGCCAAGGGTATTGGACACCGAGTTTTGCAATTTCCCAGAAAGCAAAGGTGTATTGCTTTGTTTGTGATAAACCTCAGTAAGCGCATCCGGCGAATAGAACTCTACAAGCGTAGAGTACCGAATGCTCACTACTGGCCAGTTCACATAAAGCCAAATGCACATGCCTGTAGGCTTCCAATCAATGCATGTTAAATCCATGCCTGCAGCATAAATTTCCGATAACTCAGTTTCTAATGCCTCGGCTTCTTTACCCTCGTCGGCACTGGCGTTACCAGCAAAACCTAAAAACATAGAAACAATCATTGCAGCTAAGGCTAATCTAATTTTCTGCATGACTGTTTCGCCACTGATTAACTGCTGTATTTACTGAAACGCCATAAACAACGTATTCGCCATTGATAACCACGGCAGGGTATCGGGTTAGGCCGTAGGTGGTTGCCTTGCCTAGCCCTTTCCATGCACTTTCTAATTCCGGCTTTTGTTTTGTCGCTAGAGCGGTTACTTGGTTAACTATGCGCTGCTTATAACGCTCAAGCCCTTCATCGCTTGCAGCCTCTACTTGAGTAATGGGCGGTAATGACAGACTGGCCTCCTGTTCTAACCTATCGGCATTGTCGATTATGTATACTTCAAGACCATTAGCTGACGGGGGGACATTTACAACCTGTTCAGCCAAGCTGTAAGGTGTAAACACCTCAACCTTAGCCGGTATCCAACTATCCGAATGAGCTTGCATACTGAAAATTGAAAGAAGGGCGCCAAACATGGCTGCGCCCCGGAGCTTGTGAACCCGCATTAAATGATCCCTCGCAACTCATCCAACTTGCGCCCTAAATAAATGGCCGCATCAACTTCTGTGTTCGGTAAGCCAAGTTCTGCCATTTCGCGCATGGTTTTAGCTCGCTTGGTCTTTTCCTCTTTATCTGTTTGGGACAAAGTTAGAATTGTTGATGGTGGAACGGCGCGGAAAATCTCTTGCATTTTCTTACCGAGAATGACTCCTTCGGTGTACTTCAAGTCCTCCTTCTTACAAGTCGTAATCATGTTTACCTGTTCTTCTGTAAGCGACTTGTATTTAGCGATTAACTCAACTTCCTGAGGGGAAGCCAGCATCACAATGTACCACTCGATCATCGTTAACAGCTTTTCAGCTTCTGCAGGGAAGTCAGTAATGTTCTGAGTGATAAACCAAGGATTCACACCTATTTTACGGAACATTTTGACCATTTTAATGATAAACGGAGCAAGTAGCGGGTTTACCGTGACTAAGTGAGCTTCGTCAATAAACAGTAAAATCGAACGGCCTGAGTGCTGTTCCTTTTCAGCCAAGTTGTTGATGTACTGTAGCAACCCCGTCAAACAGGTTGCCATTTGAGCTTCATAGCCTGACCGAGAGAAATGGCCAACGTCCAGAATTACAACGTCTGCGTCCGGGATGCCGTCACCGTCAGCGGAATTGAATACTGCATTTTCAAAAGTCCCACTTTCACACCAAGTAGCCATGCCGCCAGCCATGCTCGATGCGGCGCTTCTGCGCTTCTCGTCAAAGCCGCCCCACTCACCACGAGCAGCTGAGGCTAATCGCTCAACAACATGACTTGGGCGAGTGATAGTCCCTTGTTCTCTTGCGTCCTTTGCGGCCTCAATGATGCTCTTGCGTAGTAACTGCCTGTCTGCACGCATGTATTGCTCATACTCACGCTTTTCACCACCTGTAATCATAATGAGGGCGATGATCTCAAGTTCACCTAGAACGTCGCGATCTGCGTCATCATCCGGTTCACTCAGTTTGTCAATGTCGCCTTCGGAGCTAATCAGCTCTGCAATATCGCCCACGTTACTCGCGTTTTGCTCTGCCTGCTCGATAGCCATGTCATCAACTAAGAGTTTGGCGGCGTCCTTAAACACGGCCAATGTCGATTTTGAGCTAGGGGAATACGATAACTTCTCTACTGTCAGGTCGTGGCGTTCCATCCAATCGCCAATCAATCCGAATGAGTTGCCGGGGTCGATAATAAATGCCTTAGGACGATGAACTGCCATTATCTGTGCGAGTAGGGCGTTAGCCGTGGCAGACTTCCCCGAACCGGGAGCGCCTAGTACCAAACCAAATGAATTTGATGTTTTATCCGCTTTACTCAACGGATCGACAGACAGTGGGCTACCACCTCGATTGTAGAAGCTGAATCCCACATTACCGGAACCTTCACTTCGCCCATACGCAAATGAAAGGTTAGCTACATGCTGAGCCCAGGTAGGTTTTTGATAAATGTTGCCCTTATCCATTGCAGGGTTAAATACCATTGGCATTGATAACATAAAGGCTTTAAGGCCGAATGAGTCTGCCTTTTCTTTAATTGGGCGCATTCCAGCATTACTTAAAACTGTAACCACTTGCTGAGAATTCTTTCTCAGTTCAGTCAAGTTTTTACCGCTTACGTAGATCCCTGAAAAGTTACGTACAATCGAATCAGAGCGGCCAAACTCAGCGGCGACTTGCTGTAGTTCCTCTTGCTTACGCGCCGTAGCCAAACTATCACCGACCGCATTATCAGCCTGACGTTTTAGAAGCAACTCAAAATCTGTTTGTGGGCAGATAATTGTCGTTGAGGCAAACATTGAGTTAGGCGGCACTTTATCCAAGGTGCATTCAATGCGTTGGTTCTCGCCAACACCATCGACTACTTCACCCGTTAACTGGCCGATCCGAGGTGGATTCCGACAACCAGCGATACGAATAAAGCGTGTTGGAATTTCATCTAAAAACCAGCAGTTGTTTTTATTATCCGACCTTGGGGGTGTACCAATAAGCGCCTCAGTGAGTGCGCCTTTAATTGGCAGTTCACCATCGGCCTCACGCGCTAAAATGCTTTCATAGGTCTTGTAGTAATGTTCTGGATCATCCGAATCTGGTTGTGGATTGAAAAACCGAATTAGCCAACCGAAAAACTCTTTCGGGGTATCCTCTTTCAGAACATACCCTCCACTTGTCAGAGTCTTTACTGCTTGCTCACAGATTTCATTCACTTCGGCGGCAGGACAGAACTCAGCATCTTTCATGTCCGAGTTTGTGCAACGACGATAGATCACCAGCTTCGTGCGACGATAACAGCCACGCCATGCAGCTCTTGTCACTTCGTTATCAACGAATATGCCCTCAGCTTTACGGCTAATCCCCTTTAAATGGGTACGCATCATCTCCGCATAAGCCGTTGTGTAAACAGTGCCTTTGGCGTGTGGGGCTGCGTAATCTTCAATCTGGTCTGCCAAGTCGTGAATACGTGGGTCATCAAATGAGAATTGCTGAATAACCCACTGGCCACCGTTCAGAGGTAACTCAGTGAAAGTCTGTTCAATAAACTCTTTCATCTTTTCACGGTACCCAACCAGCGTTTTAGGGCTTCTCCCTTCGGTCGGCAAGGGGTTTACCGTAAAGACTTTGGCGCGGCTAAATCCATCTTCAAGAATGAATGTCCCTGTTGCTGAGTCATATCCGGTGTAAGGTAGTAGGTCAGGGAAACTAGGTAAATCACGCTTATACAGTTTCTCTACGTCCTTTTTTGATAAAGGTTGCTTTTGTCCGAGCAATGAGCGGATTGCATTACTGATCATCTTTACCTACCCTACCGCCAATTGGATAAATTGATTTGGCCGGGCATAGCGTATTCGTCGCGCTCCAACAATTTAAATTCGGTCAGATACGCAGGCACTGGGACTCGTGAAACTGTTGAAAGGTGCGTGTTCACGAATAGATACATAGTTGGGTTATCCAGTTTCTTAAAGTGAGTCCGTTTTGTATTGTGCAAAATGTACGGGTCGATACTACGTTCCGTGTCGGTCGCTGGACGCTTAAGGACTAAGTTACTTGCCTTAGCTTCACTATAAATTGCGCCCTCATAGACCTCTTTCATGCTTACTTTTGATTCTGGCAAGACAGGTTCAGCAGGGTTATTGCTGCTACAGCCTCCGAGCATCGCAGTCAGAGCCAACAGACTAATCCAGTTGCGTTTTTTCATTGGTATATTCCTGATACGTTAACTTGCGGCCTTCGGGGTTGTAGTCGATTGGGATTTCTTTGGTAATGTGAATCGCGACTTTCTGATTGGATTCGACAAAGACGATCCCGTAGGCACTTTCTTTAATATCGTTAATCCATTCTGTTAGGGTGTTTACTGCACCGACTCCACCCTGACCCAAGGCGTACTTACCAGAATCATTAACCGATGTAGTTTTTGAGTCCCCAGTCCCTTCCGTTACTTTCGCGCTTTCCGCAAGACCTGCAGCAAATGCCCCAAGTGCCGCTAAACCACCTTGAGCCGCAATTAGCTCCGGTGCATCGCTAAAATATTTACCCGGTACACAAGGGGTTCCACCGGGAGTTGAGAGCCAGCCAAGCCGTTCCTGTGTCACTTGGCCGCTAGAGTTGTAACCCCCGTTCCCAGTCTTAATGTCGCTGGCGTTTATGGTTTGAATGGTTCCATCGGTGAAAACGTATGTCGCCGCCACAATGTCACCGCTAACACACGTTTCGGTGTAATGGCCTTTGGCCACGCCGCGCATTATCATCTTTTCAAGATTGGGGACGTACAGACCGTTTGCTGCGAGGTTTTCCTTTCCGATCAGAACTTTGAATTCAAATGGATCTACCAGCGTTCCCTTTACCGGAATACGACCTATCAGTGCCGTCATTGTTACTGAGTCCAACAACGTAGATTCTTGAGCAATAGTCCCGTACTTAATCAGTTCAGGTTTAGCCGCGGGTGTTTCTGTTTTGCTATCTGCAGTCTGGAAAGTCGGTCCTGTCCCAAAATTCTTGTGCTCAATGCTTTTTGAGTCGAATGCGTAGCTAACACTGCCTTTTTTTGGATCTAAAGGCATGACCGCATCAATAGGCATAATCCAATCGCCTGACGGAACCGTTCTTGCTCCGGCGATAGTGGATGGTGCGCGGGGTAACGTGTATTGCTCACCAACATCATTAATTGTTGGCTTAACAAGGTTCGGCTTAGACCGCTCACCACCGCCGATGGTCACTGGTACGCTTGGCGCGACGCCGTACTGCGTGTAATCGGTTTCATCTGAATCAGGGCTATGCTTGGTGTCTTTACCACTGAGTAGTTTCTCAACCCTGTTGAGCTTGTCGAAAACGCCTAATTCAGTCAGTTCATCTTTAACCGACTTATCATTTCCTTTTGCCTTTCCTTTCGCTTGTTCTTGGGCTAACTGCGCCTCAGCAGCTTGTTTTTCAATGGTAGACAGTCGTTGCTCGATAACTTCAACTGCTTTCAAACGAGCTGAAATTGTCTCTAATTGCTCAGTGCTGGTACTGACTTCCGCTTGAGTTTGAGCGGTATTGGTTTTCATACCTACTTGGTCTGCTGGTACTGCCTCTAACTTTTTCTCTTTGCATCCTGCAATCGAGAGCGACAAAGCGATAGCTGCACTCAGGGTAGCTAATTTGAATGTGGCCTGTTTCATTTTGCGGCCTCCAGCGGCAAGGCGCTTGGATCAACTTGCAGTACCAGCGGCGCTAACTCGCCCTGAGTGATCAGGTACATAATGCTGAAATCGTTAGTCGAGCCATTCACTCCCAGTGCAAAATATGGCTCTGGAACAGAAGCGAAATCGAAAGCAATTGAAATATCACCAAAGTCAATCGGTGCCGGGAATGGGGTTTTGTTCGTTAAGTGGATAACACTTAAAACCATTGAGCCCTGTCTGTAGGTTTCCAGAATTTTTGCATCAAATACACCCGCAGAAGCACCATAAAAAAGCTGATCTAGCCTCAACTGTTTTGGAGTAGGTATTTGCGTGATGGAGCCGGACTTAGGCCATAAGTGTTGAGGCATAAGGTTACGGGTAGCCGCAAACCGAATCATGGCGATTGGATCAAACTGTTGAGGCGCATTGATGCCCACAGCTTTGCTTGGGGCTGCAGATGCAGCCGATGTTTCCGGCACCTTTGGCAAGCTAATCTTTACGTCCGAGTTGTCTTGCCCTTCATTGATGGTTGTCAGGCGAGTTTTGATGATAGCGCCTGACTCTACAAGACGAATATCAAGCGGTACGTCAGTAATCGGGGTATAAGCTGTTACGTACAAAATACCAGAGGCAGAGGTCACGCTAATTTGATTAGCTAGTTCGGTCGGCAGTCTAAATTGAGCGTTATCCGGCAACCTAATCAAGCGTTCTTCACCAACAGCCAAAGTTAAATTAATCGGTGTCCCGTCCCACTCAAAGGCTTGTGTGCAAAATGCGTTTGCTGAATGCAAAGCGCAAAGCAGCAATGGGATCATTTTCTTCATCGGTTACAGCCTTTTCGGTTGTTCGTGGAAGCCTACGATTTTTAGGCCAGTTGGGTTTTTGGCGGGGTTATAGTCAGCTCGTTCAAGTACCAGCGGATAACGAATGTTGACTTCGCGCACCACTTGGCCAGCTAAACGCTCCTTGATCGTTCCGTCCACGTAAACAACCCACTTATCAGGAGTGAGCTTGAATACTCGCTGTTCGCTCCAAGTAGCGCCGTCCATTTCCCTGAATTCGCGAGAAATGCCAGTCTTATTGGCTTTATCTTCTCTTTCACTGGCAGCAACCAGTTCGCGCCCAAATTCGGGAGAAATGTAGTTAGAGAATTTAAGTTCGACGTTATTTCTGTAATCCTTGCTCATATCATTGGCAGTGTTGATTTGCTGCCAAATGTAAAGCGCGGTGCTATAGAGGCTGTACTGAGGGATCTCTTTCAACTTGCGAGTCGAACCAACTTCCATATTGGGTGGGTTATGAACAGTGATTTCGTCAGGGATTTTACTTGCTGCGTAAAGCGACATTCCGAGTAGAACAGCCAACGTCACACCGCCAACTCGTAAAGTCAGGATATGTGACTGTTCCTCAGCCTCAGCCTTGTAGTATTTCTTTGGTAGTGATCTATGAGTAGGGTTTCTTGGCTTGCTTGCCCTACCTTTTTTCAAAACAGCAGTCGTCTTTTTGGTGTCGCTGGCTTTCGCCGTGGTGCTTGTTTTATTTTCCATAATCATTCTTTATGTGAGCAGTTATCCCAAGTTTTTGTGCCAATAAATCCCATATCGAACTTGAGCCTAAACAGACCAAAAACGCTTATCCCATCAATCTGCAAATTTCTCTTTATCTCACCCCATAGCAAGTAGCTTGGGCGTCCCTGCTTAAGCGTCCCAATCTTGCCTGCAATAACCCAAGCAAGACCTAATCCAGTGAGCATCCCAAAGCCCATTCCAACGAAGAATTTTGAGAAAGCTAAAGAGAAAGCAATGCCAACGATAATGACATTGCTGATAACGCAGACTCCGGCAGTTATGGCCAACTCAGAGGACGTTAACCCGCGCAAAATTGGCGGGTCGTTGTCCAAATCCTCAAGCAATACAACTTGAGTGCCTTCATCCTCAACGGCCATTACAGTTCTAAATCAGCAGCATCAATAATTGTGCTGAGTAGGAAGATCACAAAAATCAACACGCCGATTGCAACAGCAACACGAGTTAAAAAGCCAAATAACGGCAGCTTCCCTTCTTGCCATTCGTTATATGCCTGTAGAGCGCCCTTAGCAGTGACGATAAACGCTGCAATACCGATAATCATTGCCACGATGCCGAATACAGCCAAAATGATGTTTTTTGCGACTTCTACATAGTCGGTACTGCTACCGCTAGGAACGTCAACAGTAGGCAAATCAACGGCGCTGGCAATGCCTGAATGAACTAGCAAAGCAGAGATCCCCGCCATGCAAGTCATTCGTAATAAACGGGTTTTATTCTTAGTAATAATTTGAGTTAGTTTCATTTTGTTACTCGCAAAGGGTTAAAAGAAAAACGTGGTAAAAATCAGCAATCCGATAAATCGACATGCATAAAACATAACGTCCAGATTATCTAATTTGCCTTGTGACCAAGACCTAAACAGACCAAGGAAGAACCAAGCGCCAATTAGAAAAATGGTAATGGTGTAGATAACAATTAAGGTCGTGGAGAGAGTGCTTGCTTTAGCTGCACCAGCAACTGTTGCATCCCAGGCTCCGACCGAAGTATTTGTAACGCTCATATTCAATCCCTAAAAAACTGGCACAGGGCGAGGCGTTAACGGGGCGTTTAGATAAGCGTCAATATCAGACTCTAACTGCTTTAACTGACGCTCCACTATCGAGTAGTTAAACTGCACTTTTGCATTAGGGTCAGAGTGCATTTTGATTGTCTGAGCTTGTTCCAATAGCTTTGAAACTTGAGTACGCATAACCTCAAGCCCCATTCGTTCCCTAGTCGCATCGGCAGCTTGTGTTACACTTGAAGCTAGTAGCAAGCTAATGGTTAATAGTTTTGTAATCTTCAAAATTAAAAATCCCACAAAAGGTCAGTTTGAGGGATTTTAATTGCTAGGGTTTTGCCTGTCAGAATTGGCATGGATAAAAAGTAGGGTTTTCGTTTAACCTCAAAGTGGTTGCTAGTTTTTCGACTTTCGCGCCCTTAACTGGCTAGCGGCAGTAAAGCCGCATTACCCATCGAAATGACCGTTTTTCCCTATCATTTTTCTTCAAATGTTACACCATAGACTGCGTGGAGCTTTGCGTTTTCTTGAATCGTGTCAAAAACTGTATCAGAAATAAAAAGCCCGTTCCACGACACTGAATCACGCTCATAAAACGTAACCAATCCACGAGTTGTTGTTGCGGAGGCTATGTCATACTCAGCAGGGGTGAATCGGTAATGCTGGTAATAGGTGTTATTGTCATTGGAGCCAATTGTTACTATTTCATCAAAAAGCCTAAAGGACTTTGATAGCACTATATCGCCAGTCGATAAACCCCCAGCTTGACTCCAAAGTAATTCGTAGTTTCTTTTTGTACCGCTGCCAGCGGCGGTCGGCAAAGGAGTCCCTGCTAGCAAGGTTGTTGCGTTGCCCTCAGCCGCCGCTACGCTCGAATAACTATTGGACTGTACGGCTAGGGATGATATGTCAGCAGCGGTGACCCCCCCACACCCCGCAAGTGTTGCGGCGATAGCAACCACTAACATTGATGTTGAGCTGGTCTTGAATTTTGTTTTTTGCATTTCTAAAACTCCTTAAATCTCAAAACGCAATAAGCGCCCCGAAGGACGCCCATCACACCACCTATTTTACTTTTTCAGCTTTCGACTAAAGGCCAGACCAAGTAACGCGATTAGGCTGTAACCTAATGAACCACCACTAGAGCCTGATTCCTCTTTAGAACCACCAGTGTTACCGCCATTACCGTTATCAGGGGTGACTTCCCAAGCGTTTACGCGAATAGATTGCTGACCATCCAAAGTGATTTCACCTTGACCGCCGTTACTCGTTACTTTCATTTGGCAAACCTCAAACGGTGCAACACTGTCTGCACTGTGGTGAGCCGCTTTAACATCATCTTGTTCAGGGGCAAAACAGCTAATCGAATTAATATCTACTGTTACATCGCCGGTATATGAAATTGTGTTTAGCAAATTGACGTTTTCAGTGTGTAAAGATTGCACTTTTACTGTCACAGTCTCGCCCGTTTTCACACTCTTAACCCACGATGGAAAGTTCCAGCCGTTAATCGTTTCTAAAATGAATTGCTGAGTTAATGGGAAGGCCAAGCGGTTTGAGTAGCCGCCGTCACCAACTAGCTCATAATCAGGACTAGCCACTTCTTTGTAATAATCAGCATCCGTGGGTTCGGTTGCGTGGTATTCCCAAGTCGCTCCCGCAATATCCCAAGGTGAGTTAGAATGAGTCACCGACACCGCATAACCGAGTTCGTTTAAGTACGCTGAACCCGAGTCACCGCTAGTTGTTGTCCCTTGTCCAATTTGATAAGTAACCATTAATGATGGAGGGATTCTTTCGCAATAACCATCATCCAAGATTGCATATGGCATGGTGTAACATTCTTCACCGAGAGTATTGGTATAGGGCGCAAAATCGCCACCCCAATGCCAATTCGCCAACGGGCGCAGCTGTGCATACCCAAGATTGGTGCCTGTACCGCCAAATCCGTAGACGCGAAGCAGAGCATTATCCGCAGGCGTTACCGTGGAGATTGGCGTAAAATCGGAGTGCTGAATGGCGCTCGATAACTCCCAAAAGGCAACGTCCATTAACTTCATGTTATCGACGCTCCAACCTGTTTGAACATAGGTGTTAAGAACGCTTGCCCCGTTTCCGTAAGCTGAATTAATGTATGTGCCTTTACCACAATGAGCGGCGGTTAATACCCACCTCCCCGCGATAACCGTACCTGTGCAGCTTCCGTTAGAGCCATTTCGCCAGTCGATGCCGCGAATAACGGTTGAGCTATCGTGACTCACGCGCTCAACTGCGGTGTAATTTTCCGTAACCGCAAGGGCTGAGTTAGCAATGGTTAAAGCTGTAATGGCTAGTGCAATCTTTGATAATTTCATAACGTACTACCTATCTCGTTTGTATGGAAAAATAATATCAGAGCGCACCGAAATGTCTCCTAACTTATTGTTTTGTATTATGCAATGCCATCAAATGATGCAGGATATATTTACGTTCACCTCGCCCTTGTAAAAATCCTTCCACTTATTAGTCGCTTTATCAAGTGCTCTGTATTTGATAAATACTTGCCAATATTTAGAGGCTGCATATGTAGTGTAATAGCTCGACACCCCGCCTAGGGTTGTAAACTCGTCACCTGCCACAGTTTTTACGGCTGTTGAAATTGCAGGTGTCAGCCCAGTAGGACAGCTTGGCATAGATACCTTCGTTCCCGCGCCACTGGTCACTGCAACCGCAAAACTTGAAATCACCGTTGCCCCCAGGTTCATTTGTCTGCCGTCCTGAGTTCTGACTAAAACGTTTTTAGCGTTTGCAATTGAGTAATTCCCTACGTTCCAATCGCCCGTTAGTGGGGTGTCACCGTCTTTACGCAAGAAAACGTCTGAGCGCACACTTGCCCCGCTACGGTTCACTCGAATAGTTAAGTACGTTTTGGCGGCATCCACGGTAACAAATGGAATAGTTCTAACGATATAAGCCGCAGCGCGTTTTCTTCTGGCTGCATCCGTAATCTTGGTGAGTGGATATTTGATTTGAGCATGAGTTCGTACTGCTGGCGATGCAGAGAGATTTTCGTCGTAACTGGTTATCGTGATTGAGTCCCCCCAAAACGTGTAATCCACTGGGCGGCAAGTACCCAATACCGTGAAGCTGTTTGATGTGCAAGCGTCTGCGTAGCCCTTAGAGACTAAATCGCTCATGGCAGACGGGAAACGCTCTTTTGTGTTTACCGTATTAAGTGAGTCATGCTCAAAAGCCTGAACCATTGTAATGAGTTCGTTGATACCGTCAGCGGCCACTTGAGCCTCACGCTCGAAAGCGTCGTTTTGCTTGGTTTGAAAGTAGATAGCACTCAAGATGCTGATAACGCCCAAGGCAACAACTAATTCAATTAAGGTAAAACCGCTTTGTTTACTGCGTTTCAATTTTCAGCTCACTTCGTAATTTGATTTGGATTTATATCGACTCAAAACACCAGTTCCCTGATTTCGAGTTTTCTTGGACGTAATCCGAATACCGGGATAATTTTGATGAAGGCTTTAAGGAAATATCGAATCCGAACTCATTGGTTGAGGTATTTAATTTGGTTGCGCCGATTGCGGCGGCGGCACGTTTGGTAAATTCGGTGTCTGTCAGCAAGAAATACACAGTAACCTTGTAAGGAAGTATCCTTGAGCTGGCATCGGTGGCCGTGGAGAACACAAAGCGTGTGGTAAAGGGCGCAAGTGATGGATCGCTGGTTAGCAATCCATTTGAGTATAGGGTTGCAACTGTCAGATTAGTGCTTACGGAAGTGCAATTTTGAATTTGGGTATTTGCATAGCCAGCGAGAGCAAACTCTAGTTCTTCTTTTTGTTGCAGCAGCTTGGCTATTTCAGCATGGCCTTTAGTGTTGCTCTTGATCAAAAGATGAATGCCAAGGCTCAATACCGACGCCACGACAAAAGCAATGCATAGCGTTAATAGCATGAAACCTTGGCATTTTTTCATTTACAGCAACCTTAAGTTTTAAATGTCGATCTTGATAACGCCGCCAGCAGCGTTAGTGGTTGGTGCAGTTTGGGTGATCGTCGGGCAGGTAGAGTCTGCGCGAGTACAGGCTCCTTTAGAACGTGCAGCTAAAGTATCTGCAAGCTCTTGGAATCGCTCGTCAGGAATGTTAGTTAAGCCAATTGTGATATGGCCTGCACCTAATTTGGTAGAGGTCGTAAGAGTCCAATCACCGCCAAATGGGTTAGCACCAACGCCAGTTTTTGCGGTTCCACAAATTGAGGTATTCAGCAAACCATCTGCACAAAGGTTTGAGATTGAAATTGTGGATGGGTATGAAGGGCGCATACCACGGAAAGTTAAGGCGTCTGTAGCAATCGCATCCACAGCCTGGCCAATTTGATGCTTCTGCTGCATAAATTGTACTTTTGGGATAAGCGCGGCAGCTGCTGCAGCGATAACACCGATGATTACTAACGCTGTAATTAATTCAACAAGCGCGATACCTTTTTGCTTGTTCTTTTTACTGCCTAAGTTGTACTTCATAGAAACCTCTAATAAATGATAAAAATTCTTTACTTCAATGTTCGGTAAGCGAGCTGATTGAAATGGTAAATGGGGAGCTAAAATTATTCTGAAAAGACATGGGTTGGTTTTTGGCGTAAACCTAAAAGGTCATCCCTGCTCGCATCATTTGGAGTGCGTACTGTCCACCAAATGCCAGTAAAATGAACATTGCTGCGCCGAAGTATCCGACTAACATGATGACAATGGATGCTCTTGATATCGCCTTATCCAGTAGCTTGTCGTGCCTGATAGAGCTGCTTTCTAATACGCTGCTTTGGCCAGCATTTTTCGCCGTTAGCGTTTTGAGGCGTGACACCTCTGAATCGGTAAGGAGCCCTACATCAAGAATTTGCCCTAAACCGGAGCTGCTTGCCTTTTTAGCGATTTGATTTAAAAAATCGCGCATATAAGGAGTTGAGGTTTTTGAAAGTGTTTCAATGGCTTGAACCAAGCGAATCTGAGAGTTCAGCATCATCGAAAGGCTACTTAGGAACGTAGTAGAGAGCATCATTCGGTAGTGACGGAATATAGGCCAGTTATCTACCTTCTTACGAAATTGCCCTGTCCAGTTGGCCAGCATGAAGCTGCTCAACTTGAATAATACAAAAATCAACGCTAGGTACACGGTTCCAAAATTGACCATGTGTTCAGAAAAGCCATAAGACCACTGGCTCACCATTGGCCAACGAGCAACAGGGGTTTTAAGTGCAGCCTCTTGGAAAATGAAGAAATACACCACCACATTGACGTTCATACCGACCAACATCATTACGAGTGGGTAAGTGTTTTTAGCAAATATCTTGCTCATAACGCTTGAGCGGCGTTGTAAGGAGCTTATTGCGTTGTCCAGTGCCGGGAGCAAAGCCCGGCGCTTCTCACCAGCCCTAATCGCTTGAATGATGGTGTCATCAAACCAGCCGCTAAAAGCTACAGAGGCTGGTTTGCCGCTGTTTAGGGTTTTGTGAATGTCAATTGCAGCCCTTTTTGCGGCACCATTAGAGAATGTTCGTAAATGCTGAACAATCACTATGGGGGCTTGATTAGAAGCAATACCGTCCTTGAAATCCTCTAAGAATTGCTTTTGTTGTTCAATGTTGAACCCTTTGTATTTCTGCTTTTTCTTAAAACTTGAAATTGCGGTATTCAAATAGGAAGCTATATCTAAATTCATACTGCCGCTCCTGCGCTAAGTAGCTCTTGGTTCAAAGTGCTGTAGTCAAAGCTCTTAGCGTTTGAACTATCCATATTCGCCACTTTGTCGCAGGCTTCGTGAATATCAATAATTCGATTCTTCACCGAATAAAGTGCGTGATCACGAACAGTTGGGTATTTGGACTTCTCCAAATATCGACTAATGCCAACCATATCCCTAGCCTGAATTAACTCTCGAATGGAGTCATCGAGCATGAGGAATTCAGCCAATACCGTTAACCCATCAAAGCCACGATATTTGCAGATAGCGCAGCCATTTTCATTGCGGTACAGCAAATCTTCGTAACCGTCGATTAAACGCTCAGCAAGTGCAATTTCATCCATCATTTTTGTGTAATGCAATTCGTCATCAAAACGTCTAAATGCTTTGGCCTTCACCAGTAGCTTTTCAGTTTCGTGTTTGTGAACATCATGCTTGCGAGCGCAAGTGCATAGCTTATTAGCGAGCTTTTGATGCATAAAGCAGGTGAAGGCGTCACCGTCAGCTACTTGGGCTGGATGCATTCCGAAGTATTCAATCATTGCGCTGATAACACCTTGCGCTGAACTGGTATGCATCGTGCCCAACGCTAAGTGACCTGTTGAAGCAAGGCGATAAAAAACATCGGCTGTGGGTTTATCGCGGAGTTCACCGAACATCACAATGTCGGGGTCTTGGCGCAGTAGTCGTTTACCGTAGTAAGCGAATGATCCGATGGTCACGCCATACTGATCTTCTTCACCGCTCAAGTTAATTTCGGTTTGAGCAATCTTGTTATTTGACCACTCAACCGGATCTTCCAAAGTATGAACGCTACGAGACTCTGGAACCAAGTTGATCATTGACATGAGTGTTGTCGTTTTACCTGAACCAGTTTGGCCAGTGATTAACAAGCCGCCGTATGGCAAGCCAATGATGTTGTGCAGCATTTTGGTTTGAGCTGGTAAAAAACCTAATTCCTTAGGTAGTGGAATCTTGTCACTAAATGGATCTAGTGCTCGAATAACGATTTTACAGCCGCCTTTTATTGGCATAGTTGAAGCGCGATAGCGTAAATCTCGGCCAGCAATGCGCCAAGTAAAACTCGATTCGTCAGCTTCGTTTGGGTAGAACATACCCTTGGCACCTTCGGAAGCGATAGAGCCAAAAACGTAGCCGCCGATCAGCATTCCGTATTCATCACTGCGGGTTGCTGTGTAGATACGTTCTAACTTGCCAGCAATACGGCCTTTGACGACTGTACCTTCATCCTTTGCCCCTTCCTCCCTGGTGCGAACAAAGATATGAATATCGGCAATCTTCCTGTCCCGCGCTTCCTTGAGAAGTTCGTCTAAGTTTTCGCGACCTAAGTTTTCATCAATTGCATCACCTGAGTCGATTTTGAATGTGATCAACAATGCGTTATTGGGGATCATCAAAATCTTATCAATAGCCCTCTGTTCGGCCAGTCGGATGCTTACAAAGCGGTTGTCGCCGCCGAAAGATTCTAATTCAGCTGTCAATTCATCTATAAATGGATGATTGAAAGATGAAGTAAAAATGCAGAAGTCCTCAGTCACGAAACAAATGCCATTTTCCTTGCATTTATTCAAGATTTCTTCGTTCTTAAAAATCGAGTAGCCGCCGTCTACAAAGTCCGTTGCTATCGGAATTTTTAATCCGTCATCGAGGTAGTTTCGACTTTTCGCAGTTTCACAATCACTCAGTTGAACATCATCCGGTAGCAACTGAATTTCGGCTTCATCAACGAGATTAACGTCAATGTGCTGCAATTCGGTAGGTGTCAAAGGCTCTTTCATTACTTGTCCAGCCCTAAGCAATACTCTTTCTTGTTGATAGCAATGCACACTTGAGAATCGCTTAAGCTCTTAACAATCAGATTTTTAATGGCCTTGCCGCTAGTTACGCCAAATTCATTAATGGTGCTAACTTCATCATTCACTAAGATGGTGGCTTCGAGGCTTCCATGAATAGTCGCAATTGATAAAAGCTGAATTGAGGATTTCGCTTCAACTGTTAGTTGCTCTTTCGTCGCAGCTGTCAATTCAGCTGGTACATTAACTGGCATTGTCAAAGCTACTTGTTCAGGCATTACGTAAGCAGGCATATTTTTATTTGAATGCCCAAAAGCATTAGCTGTTTGGGCTCCATCAGGAGAAATATCAGCTAATTCGGATTTGTTTTTTGCAATCTGGACTTGGGCCTGTGTTTCTTTCGCTTCTTCCTCTTTCAATAACGTGCTTAATCGTTTCTTGATTAAATCATTATTAAACATCGCCATATCTTGAACTTTTAAAGGCAAGAGCGTAGGAGCCCCTTCTATTTCAGGAGCATTAACCTGAGTAATGATCTGTTTTACATTTTCACCACTGGGTTTTGCTGAGCTAGAGTCCATTAAAAAATATGCACCAATCGCAATCGCTACACCGATAATGCCCACTGCTGCAACTGGGCTTACCTCAGTTGATTTTTTATCAACTACTACGTCTTTAGTGTTCACGTTAAATACCTACCAATCTCATTTTATGAGTTATTTTGAATGTGGTTTGATCGACCTTATCAATTGACAAGTCGATTGAAATTAAGGGGATATTTGCAAAGACAGCATAAATATCGCTGATTTGCATGACAGTCAGGTTTTCAAGGTTTAATGTCAGGCTCACCGCCTTGTACTTGTCCACTGGCTCAATCGAAGAAATCTCAACCGCTTGTTGGCCATGAATAGCTAATAGGTCGTTGAGCTGAGCAATGTTCAGTACCGTATCAATCTGATATTTTTTAAACGCCTTGAAATAATCACCGCTTTTAGATTCAGGAAGCGCCGACTCAAAAGTAGCTAGTCCATCACCGCTAATGGCGACCTCTTTAAGTTCCCTTTGTCTGCTCCACAAAATTAAATCTGTGTAAGTAGCAACATCGCTTTGTTTGGCCAATTCGATAGAGAAATTCACTTCGTTGCTTCGGTACTTCTCAACTGACCAACTTTTCAGTCCTTCAAAAGTCGCAAAAGTGCTAATAGCATTGTTTAAATCCTCGACAACGTGGCGACCCGTCAAGGCATCCCGGTAGGACTTCCATTCATCACTTGTCTTATACTCAACTTGTTCAACCTGCATAGATTGGTAAAATTTATAGGCACCAAATGCAGTAAGACCAAACAGCCCGGCATAAGTCAGGTTGAGCATAGATTCAGAAAATGTTCGCCCGTTTGACGCAAGCAATTCTGAAACTGTTGAATAAGTAAACAGCTCCAAAATGCTTGGTTCAACCTGCTCATGCCCAATATGCAATTTAGCTTGCTCCGCTTTCGCTAATGAGCAAATTAACCCTAGGTCAATACCTTCCGTGGCTACGATTCTGCTATCGTGCGAAGTAACAGCCTTCTTGAATACGGATATAAATGCGTCCTGCATTTTTGCTTCGTAAGTGGCTGTTATGCTGAAATCCTTAACAAAAATGAAAGTCAAAGTTGATTTAAGCGGATCGTCGTCATTGCTAGCTCGACCTATAGCAACAAAGTTTCTGTGCCGCTTCCCGTACTGGTAAGCAAGAGCGTCGCATTCAAGAGATCTTTCAGACTTTCTAACGATTAACTGAACCTGATCATCTTTGAGGTCGGGGCATAATGAAGCCATGTAACCACCGCTCTGATTTTTTAAGTAAGAGCGGATAACCTTACGTTTACGGATCTCTGGTTTTGATGGAATAACAAATCTGGCCATTGTGATTCCTATCTAATAATCCGTGGTGTAACCAAAACAAGGGTATGGCTCTTGCGTTCTTTACCACTATTGCCACCTAGCAATGGGTTTCTGAATGATTCTGATTGCTCAGAAGTTACAGCGGATTGGGTGTACCCACTTAAAATTACTGTCCGGCCATTCTGAATTTTCAATGGTTGGTTGAATCTGTCCTCAGACATATTCGGTGTTTTAAGGGTGATAGTCGGCATTTCTACAGTGCCAAAATTACCCAGGCGAGAAATAGTGGCTGACATTTGCATTAGCACTTCATCACCATCAATTTTGACCAGAGCCCTCATTGAGAAACCTTCGCTTACAACGCCCTGATTAACTTCTGAATAAGTGCTACTGTCCTCGTTTGTAGCTTCGCGCATCGTAATATCTTTGACGTAAGCCTCTTTACGCAGGCTCTCAATCTCACCAACACGGTTATTAATTGCCAGCATAGACGGGGTTGTTACGAGTGATACGTTGCCTTGTGTCTTAAGAGCGTTGACTAAAGCGGTTGAGCCATTAAATAACTTATCTGTCGATGCAAAGGTCAAGCCGCTCGTTTCGCCGCTACTTGGGATAGTGAAATTCAGAGTACCTTTAGTGGTTTCTCGCACCATGTTCCAATCAACGCCAAAACTGTTATCAAGGTTCGATTGGAATGTGATGATCTGAACATCAATGCGAACCATTTGGCCAAACATCGCGTTTAGCTGCTTTACGTAATTTTCGACGTCACGCATGATCCTCGGTTTAGTCGTAACAGTCAGAGTCCCACTTGCGATATTTGGATGAACCTGACCGTTGACATTTTTCTCACCCATCATGGATTCTATGACTTTTACGGCATCTTTGATTTCGCTAGATACTGTGGCTTTGATGTTTGCAAACTGATCTTGGTCAGCGTTAAACAATGCGCCGCTTGAGCTTTCTGCGCTTGTATCCTGACCCTCGGTAATATCCGTGGCTGTGTTCTTACCAATTAAAAAGTCATGCTGACCAACTAAATTAAACAAAGATAATGTTTTGGTTTCCCAAGCAAGAACTGAAATAGTGTTCTCGACAGAAGTGTCCAGCTTGTATTCGGTCTGATTTTCAATTGATGCAATTAAATCGCTCAGAGTGCCATTAACATTCACCCTTACCTTTACACCCGAGTTAGTATCACGACCCCAATAAACGACTGTCTTTAAACGGCGATTAATGTCTTGCATTACCACGGACAAGGGAACATCAATAGTATTCATGCTTACAGGCACAGAGTCAGTCCAACTCACAGCCTTCTTAATCTTTACCTTTGCAAAGTTCGTAGGCGGCGCAGTAACGAATAAATTACTTTGGTTTGCCCGAATGTCCTCAAGCTGGCTCTTAGTATCCAAAGCAGCATTTTTTTGATCTAGAAAATCCGTTGAACCACAGCCGGTGATCAAAGAAGCTGTTGCAATACAGACGGCTAGTTTTGTACGTTTAATCATTAATTCAGACCTTCCGAAGCAGACACGATATAGACTTCTTGCTTAGTCTCTAAAAAGCGGGGTTGTACGCTTACGCATTTTTCAGTTGCTTTAAGAACCGAATTAACAATGTTGTTGCTTGTCACGATTGGGTAATCAACCGATATCATACAATCGTCGTCAGCAAGCCAGCCGCTTTCAGCGTTGAAAGACCAACCAAACTCCCCGGCCAATTCCGATAAGTTTTGTGAAAGCAAACCTTTTTTCATGTTGAATACATGAACGTCACTAGCCCCACCTAGGAATTGATGAAATACAACATAGCCTTGACCTTCATTGATATATGCATAAGTGCGTTTGCCATCTTCATTTGTGGCATTGACTAAATCGGCAACCCCTGTAGCAAACTCTTTTACAGAGTTAGCATTAAGTGCTGTTGCTTGTTTTGGGTTGCTTCTGAAAATACCAGCGACCTGGTTATCAACTTCCCACATAACTTGCAGACCTTGTTGGCGCATGTAGCGTCTAATCGTCGCTGCATACGTTTCACTTGGAGAAGTAGAAACTGTATTATTCAAGCGTTTAGACTCTTTAATTTCCTCTTGCATAGGCTTATCTACTTGTTGATTTACTGTTGGTTCAGTCTTGGAAATTGAATAATCAGAACCCCTTAAAATTCCAGCTTCACCTTTAAAGTTATTAACAGGACTCTCGGTTTGTTGCCGAATGATTGGCTCAGTTGGTATAGATTGGACTTGGTTATTTTCCGCTTGGTAGGAATTACCTTCGGTGTACCGAGCCAAGATCATTTCTTCATCAGTCATAATTTGAGTAGGTGCAATAGAGGCTTCACCTAATCCAATATTGGTAGATACAGGATTTATGGTTCTGCCCTCAGTAAATGCACTCAACTGCAAGTCTTTGGCTGCTTCGGCTTCACGGCTTTTAACAGAAACAAATTGCTCTGATGAAGGAACGGACAATTTATAGGGAGTGATTAAAAGCTGATTTTTTCCTTTGAGCACATAAGTCAAAAACGGCGTATTTTCATACAATGCATCAAAGGCTGATTCTGCAGTCAATTCAGAAACATTAATGTTCACTGGTAAGGTTAATGGTGGAGTTGTAGGGGTAATATCTTTGTGCCACTGAATTGATTTTAGATTGTACTTTGCTGCTAATGCCTCAGTGGTCGATCTTAGCGATGCACCTGCATCTGCATGAAAAATATCAGTCTTACCAGTTATCCCGGTATTCATTGAGCAACCAGCCAAGCCAAACAATACACTGGCTGCTAATAATTTGAGTTTCATTGAATCGTTCCAAGTCTAATGAGTATCGTGATGGTAACGACAAGAGAAAAATGTGCTCGAAAGGTGTGGGTTGATTTTGGTTAGCTGACAGAGTTTTTTAATTTGCAGACTGCAAATTTATAGAGTTCTTTCAGTAAATTGGCATCCTGGTAAAATGTATTTAATAAAATTTTCGATTGAGGTGGTATATGGAACTAGCAGGTTTAGTAATTAAACAAATTGAGCAACTAGGCGTATGGAAAATTGCAGCAGGTATGATCGTAGTATCTTGCTTATTAGAGATTTTCTTTGGCTACTACTCTAAAGCAATGAAAAAAGCCTTTTTAAAAGGTATTGATCAAGCATGATCCTTTAGATCAAACCAATGAACTAAAAAGTTGCTTTGCGATCTAATGGTAGGTTTATAGTGCAGAAAATGAAGCTTTTTAATATATGAACGGGTATCGAAAACAAACCCCCTAGGGGTTGTTTGAGATTCCCTGTTCCTTCGACTGAGCCTAAGCGAAAGAGAATGCTTTAACTTTAAGTATCTAAAGATACTTAAAGATACTAGGAAGCCATTAAAAACTATCCCAATTCCTGTGAAAACTATACCAGTTTCTGAAAAATATATACCAGTCTCTATCGTCTGATATACCAGTTTCTAAAGTCCCATTATCCCAGTAGCTGTAATTGATTATTTTTTGTATCCCAGTCTCTGTAAGGGTTTGAAGCTATTCTGATTCTTATGCACACCTATAAATCGGTGTAAATGATCCACTTTCATTAGTTGGGCTTCAGTCTCAATTTTCTACCTTAAAGGGATTCAAATCACCTTTAAAAAATATCCCAGTATCTGTGTTAACTATCCCACTGTCTGTATTATTTATCCCAGTATCTGTAATCATCGCAATTTCCCTGCATAGTAATGAAATTAACCTGCACTTTATGGGGTAGAAATCGTCAAAAAGTAAAATATCCCAGTATCTGTAACAATATACCAGTTAGTGTGAAAGCTATCCCAGTTAGTGTGCAGATATATACCAGTCTCTGTGGTTGGTATACCAGTTGATGTATTCCAGTCTAAATGGGTGAGCTTACGCAATTTACTTTTCAATGGTCACAGAGACTGGCGAACACTATCCCAGTATCTGTGATCTTTATACCAGTATGTGTAGACTTACTATCCCAGTATCTGTAAAAATATACCAATACCTGTAAAATTGGGTTGTATCTATTCCAGTCTCTGTTATGTTGGGCTGATAAGAAAAAAATTAGGGAGAATTGGCGTGGCCGAGAATCAATTTGGTCTGTTGGTAACTGACGAGGAAAAACGTCCTAACAGGCACATTTCGTCACATTTATTTTCTAGGGCAACTATCTTTCACCCATCACCAACTTATACGCCTTGGATGCTAGAGCGAATGGCTGGCCGTTTAGAGTCAGACTTAAATAAACCCCTGTCGTCCGTAGAGTTTCCTCTCTTTAGTAAGAACTTTCGTGTAGACCTACATGGCGATTTCTTACTGCAATCTCATAAAGACTTATTAGAAACCATTATCGCTTACGCAAAAACGATTAAGCTGGATGATGAATCTTACGCTGCGGGTGAACGCCTAACTTGGAAAGCCATTTTCAAGGCTCTGCCGGAACTCCAAGTTGTTGGTAGTGGCCTTGAGTTTGATTCAGTATTAGATCCTGATGCCACGGTGTTTTCTATTGGGCTATATGAGTTGGCCGGGTGGTTATCTGTAAAGCCAGATCGTGTTAATTATGATCTTATAGAAAAGCGGATCTTCCAATTGTCCATGGCTCGATTAGTTGTAAACGAAATTAATGAGGACGGGCAAATCGTTGATGTGAACCCTATTAAGTTTGTTGATGACTTTAGGCTTTGCTATGACAGCTCTAAAAATAAGAATGGCAAGGGTTCCCGCTCAACCAATCACGTATTTTTAGTGTTAGATCGTAGGCTAATTGATGCCATTCTCAACTATGGTTACTACTACAGAATTGAGCAGCATAAAATTATGCATTACCGTTCCCCTGCCCTTCGCTCGTTCTTGAAGTGGATTAAAACCCATGAGCCACAATATCTGAATGGCAAAAAGCTGGCTTGGACGTTAGCTGAGTATGCTAAGTCTGTAGCTTCCCCGGTTGGAGCAAATTTTCTACGCAATCTTAAAGAGCAGGTTCTATCTAATGTTGCTGAAATTGAAGCTGATTTTCACTTTTCAATCAGAAAACATTCATTTGATGAAGAACAGATTTTCTATGTAGGTACTGGCAATAATAATGGAGAAGGCGGTTTACTAAATGCAAAACCTTAATTTATTGACCGTGGGGGAAGTTCTTCAAGGGGGAGTTGTTCAGCCTCCTGAGTTCGTACTTGCAGGACTACTTAAAGCGCATGTAGGTATGCTAATAGCAACTCCTAGCGTTGGCAAAAGCCATTTAGCAATGTCAATTGGGATGGAGCTTGCTTCTGATGCTGTATTGGTTGGTTTATCAAGTTCGGCTGAGGCCAAGAAGGTACTGTATTTCAGTTCAGAAGATGATCTAACTGTGCTTAAGCAGCGTTTAGGCGATAAGTTACAGGCATTGCCGCAAAATATATCTGACCAAGTATCTTCCAATTTATTCATTGTAAGCAGTCACGAACCTTTGTGTTCGCCTCCTGAGGCGGGGTCTGTTGAGAGCAATGAGTCTAAATCGAACGCTGACAATCTCATTCAATTGATTAAAAACAATGGTATTGAGTTAGTCATCGTTGATACGGTGTCCGAGGTGATTGGGCGCTGTGATGAAGTTAAGCATGATCGGTTGATAAAGCATACCTTTCAGCAAATTGCATCTGAAAGCGGCGCAGCTGTTCTACTGGTGCATCATGTCAACAAGGACGAAATCCGAGGTTCGCAAAAAATCTCAATGGCCTCCGGCGCTGGCCTTAGCTCTGTAATGAGATTGGTTAAGTTTATGGTCACGCTACAGCAGGCAGAGAACGGATTAGAAATAAGATATCTCAAAGACAATTACATTCCCTCAGGCGCAACCAAAATCATTCCTGTGGAATTTAGTGGTGCATTGCTGGTTAGTCCTAGTAAAGTTAATTTTGAACGGGTTGTTCAGCATCAAGCGCCTCAACTTCCTGATAGTGCGACGGCTCAACCAGCTCGTAAGGCTACAAGAGGCAAGTTATCTGATCGTAAAGCAAGAAAGATCGAAGATGGTGCAGGCTCTTTGGTTATCAACTCTACTCACGAAAGCAATTCAATAGATCCAGCGGCATCGAAACGTATGAGAGAGGCTTTCTAATACCACTGTCTGTGCTGATATCCCAGTATCTAAAACAACCCCGCCCATAAAAGCGCCTAACGGCGCTTTTTCATTTTGTATTCTGCAAATTGATTTGAGCATAGTAGTGACATAAATCACATTAGATCATGATGCACTACGCAAAATGATTTGAGCATGATTTAGTGTGTTTTATGTGTTGAACTGTGTACAAAAAGAATGTATCTTGTTCAACATTAAGTTATTAATGGATTATAGGTAAGCAAATGGCCACCGAATTCTTAAGCAAGATCAATGTCATTGCGGATAGAGCAAAAATTGCTCTGCAAACCATGTCAAATGCAGTTCAGAGTCACAAAGATGAATTTGGGCTCAATGAATTTTACTTAAGTTTTACTAAAGGGGTTGTTTCACAGCTGTCAGGATTGAATCGCCGCAGCGTTGAAAAGGCAATGGCTGAAATGGAAGCCAATGGCTACGAGTTTGGCCGTAAGAAAATTGGTGCTGTCGAAGGCTATGATTTTTCAATCGAACAGGTCATTGATATTTATAAGCATCGAGGATTCGCCCCGCTCAGAGATAAATACGCAGAAGGTTTGGTGTTGTTCTTTTCCAACCTTAAAGGTGGAGTAAGTAAAACCTTATCGACCGTTAGTATTGCTCAGTCGCTGCGTTGTCATCGCGACTTACTTCAATATGACATTAAATGCTTAGTGCTTGATATTGACCCACAAAGCTCTGCAACGATGTATCTGAATCAGCGCAGCTCTATTGGTGAAATTGATAACACTGTCGTTCAGGCCGTATTTAACGATGTATCACGCGAACAGTTGCTATCTGATTTCGTATTACCAAGCCAAGTGCCTGGTGTAGATATTATTCCTGCCAGCATCGCTGACGGCTTTATTGCTGCTGAGTGGGAAAGCATCTGTAAAGAGCAGTTCGGTGATGACTTCAACCCTTACGAAGCTCTATATAAGAACGTCATTCAGAAATTGAAAGGTGACTATGATTTCATCTTCATTGATGCTGGTCCACATTTAGACGCTGCATTGAAGGCAGGCTTGTGCGCTTCTGATATTTTGGTGACGCCATTACCTCCAAGTCGTGTTGATATGCATTCGACACTCCAATATATCAGCAACTTACCTTCTATCCTGAATCGTTTAATTGAAAACGGTGCAGAGTTGCGTTTAAAAGGCCACTTAGCCTTTATGACCAAATTCAGTCAGTCGGCACAGGATATTGATAGCTCGATACTTGCGAACTCTGTTTTTGCTGAGGACTTCATGATGTCGAGCATTCCTGAGTTAAGTGCATTTAAGCGATGCGCTGAAACCTTTGATACCGTGATTTCTGTTCACCCGTCGTTATACGGTGGTGCTGGCAAGTCACTCGCAAATGCTAAAGATGCATTGGACTCATTTTCTTTAGCGTTATTCCAGCACGTTTCTCGACTGAGATAAGGACTATCTATGCCACAACCACCGAATAAAAAGGCACTTAAGCAAATAGGTCGCTCTCTTGGGAGTGCTGTAGCTGGCGCAATTCAACATGGCGTACAGCCAATTACAACAGTGGGTGACGCAGCTGCTACTCAAGCAACAATGTCAATCAAGCTGAAAAGTGGTCGAGTAATTAAGTTTGTTCGACACAACTTAACCTCTGTTCAAGTAAAAACACAGACTGGGATACACGAACATAACCCTCGTGCTAAATCAGATATTACCCCTCAATCGTTGCAAAAAATTCGCGCCTCTATCAAATACATTCAGTTCATGGATGCGCTTGCTGTACTGATTGACGGTGTTCACATGATTATTGACGGCCAGCGCCGTCAAATGGCTGCACTACTCGAAGATGCCGGATTAAATGTCCAGACCACAGAAGATGATTTAAGCCGTGAAGAAATCATTGAAATTGTCAGGTATGTGCAATCAGCTGAAAAGTATTCCTATCGTGATGCTGGTGCTCGTTTCCTTGCTGACATTAACGCATGGAACGATCCTGAGGCGGTAGCGGCTAGGGAGGCCAAAAAGCATGAAGCTGAGGAATTAGACCTGCCATATAACGAGGACGATTCAAAGCCGACTCAACGAAACCTAGCCGCTCGATATGGTGTTTCAGTGGCGTTTGTGACTCGCGCTCTGAAAGCTATTGAAATTCCTCAGGAGCTAATCAATTTATTCGTGTTGCCAGCCACATTAAATAGCACACAGATTATGGCTTTACATGCTATCCAGCTAGGTTCTGATGTTGAGTCGCTTGTAACCCCCGAATTGATTGAAGATGTTAACCAAGTGCTTCAAACAATTCAGTCCGATTCAGACACTGGGATATATGACGACGGCTCACTTGCTAATGAACTGGTTTTTGATGTGATTCAAAAACACACGATTATCGAGAAGCCAAAAAAGGCTAATGAGAAGTTTGCTCAAGCTAACAAGAACCGTTGGGCAACTATTGAAACTGCAAACCGCAAAACGGTATTGAAGATTTCGAGGCTGAATGAGGATGAAATTCAAAAATTACAAGAGTTTGTTAAAACCCTAGTAGAAAGCCAGCAGTAAAAACCAAGACTAAAGAAATAGAAAAGGACAGGTAGACGACCAAGCCACACCTGCCCTAGCGTTCACAATTAAGAGGTTAATTATGTCTGCAGAATCAATGCTAACACTTGTCAAATCATTACACAACGCAGCAGCTCAAGGTGGTTCCACCAGAATCCCTCCTATGACCTTTGCCGAACTGGGGCAGCTTATACAGCTTTCAGTAAAATTCCGCGCTGAAAAGTGAAATTGAAAAAAGCAAATTCGTTCTAGTAATGAGCCCGTACTTCAAAAGTCGGGCTTTTGCGTTATTTACCATACCAATTTCGCACCATGCTAAAAATAGCTGTAAGCTGCTGTATACATTCTATAAAATCACACAACAATGGCCTTGTATCACGCGATACAAATCATAGTTACAGCAAATGGGGTATGAAATGTCACTTAAACGGAGTGAACAGTGGAATAAGTTTTACGCCATGGAAAGGCAGCTATTTGATTTTGTCGCTGATAATGGTCAGCTGGTCAGGACTATCGACGATAAGCCTGCTGAATACGTTATTTCGCATCGGTATCAGTCTTTAATTTATGTGCCTCCTGAATCTATCAGGCAAGTTTACCGTTTAGACGCAAATAAACTATCTGAGGCCAAGGACAAGGCTAACGCTATGATCCTTGAGTACACCAAAGCAATGGCTGAGGATAACAAAGTAAGTAAGCGCCTCCCTGCTCGGTTCCCGCAAATTTTCTCAGGTGTGACCAAGATTAACATTCAGACGAACGAGGCTTACTCGAGCTTTTTGGTACGTACCTATGGCGATCCCTTGCCAATCGCTCGGTACTTCACAAACAAAACCCAAGAGGACACGATAAATAAAGCAGTTTGCAAACTTAGGGCGCTTGGGATAAATGCTATCGTTCTTGATTCAACTGTGACCGGGGAACAGGCAAAGTACATTTTTGTGCAGCCAAATGAGTTGCTTAAATACTTCGGACTACAAGACGAGGAATTGCGCTGTAGACGTTCATCTGGCACTCAGTACCGCGCATTTGTGTATCAAGGGAAGGAAAAAGTTAGAACTAATATCGGTTACTTGCTTTGTGAAGGTGACTTCGACGTTTATGACACTCTGCCCCAAGAGCCTCGCTCACATAAAACTGAATTATGCAAAACGCAATTGACCTTCGATGGTGGATTGATTGGCCAGCATGTTGAGTTTTACAGAGCTGAAATCGAGACTGTTGATGAAGATTAGAAGTTTGAGAATAGCTGCCCAGGCTTAAACAGGTGAAAAGGAGGGAAGCCCTCCTATTTCCGCTCTAAGCCTTTATGAACATTAATCTTTCCAATATTAAAATTCCTTTAGGGGTTCCCACTTGGTGCGTAATCCGAATACAAGCTGCTGTAGCAGTCAGCCACATAACCAGCTGTAGCTCCTAATTCATCTTTGCAAATATCAACGGCGTTCTCGGGGAAATTTCCGTTCTGTATATGGAAGATAATTTTGTCGTCGATGGATTTTATCCTCTGCCGGAAAGTCGCAATCTGCGTTTCAATCTCTGCACGATCACCGGTATGAAATCTCGGCACGTTAAGGCTGGTATCCAGCAACTGAATCTGATTGTTGAGGCTTATCTCTTTCAGCCATAGTCGAACAAAAAGTGATTTCGATTTGGTGTTCATTTAAACTACTCGTAAATTGGTGAATCAAACCGGGCTAGCCAATATTCTTTAGCCAAGATCCCATAAACCGCTGGAACATCAATTTCATATTGACGAATCAAAGAGCCGAGAATTGCCGGAATATCAGCAGCTGGACGCTTGCCGTACACAATGAACATTTTAGCGACATGGTATGTTTGAATTGCTGTTAGCTTTGTGCCGCGAATATGAGCCAGATACTCGCTAAAGCCATAGCATTTGATGTAGTTTCGCTTAGATGCCTTAAAGCCTCCGTCTGCCCTATATATCGCGCTTACAATGGTGTTTGAGCATCTTTCGTCGTACAGTGCTTTGATAAATGTGTTAAATGTTACAAACATGGCCAACTACCCTTGCCGTTAATCAATATCGCTATTTTCAGGCAAGGGGATCTCAGCTTCAATTTGTTTATCTAATTGAATATTCCAAATAAATAACTCTATCTTCTGGATTTACTTATGGTGCCTGGGACTACTTTGCATAATGCAAGTTGCTATGAATTAGGCCGCTGCTAACACCGCTAGAGTTATTTCTTTTGCCATATTTGGAGGGACTGCGTTTCCTATCATTGTTTTGGTAATGGTCTTTGCTTCTGGCCATTGATAGTTGCTATCGAATGTTTGAGCCGCAGCAAGCTCCTTAATCGTAAGTGGGCGTATTAAATCGCCAATCACAAGTGAGTGCTTGTTAGTGCAGGTAACGGTGCCAAGAGGCTTGTCTATGGAGCGCCCTCCCCGCTCAAGGCCGTAAGCTGCATCCAAGAAAATATCCCCGAACGCTTTTCTGCCGTTTTTAACTCGGTTGCGTGTGGCTAATACCCTATTTTCAACCTTGTCCCACTTATGCCCTTCAAGGTTTAAGTCTAAAAAATTTCGGGCAGGGATAGTCTGATAAGTAGGTAGTTTAAGCTCAATCGGGTTTTGTGATCTGGTTGCGACGATAAACAGTCTTTCTCTGCTCTGAGGAACTTGGAGTGTCTTAGCGTTAATTTGATTGATTGAAAGTGAGTAACCTAAAGAGTTCATGGCCATTGACCAAGCCCCGTAAAGCTCCCATCGCAAAAAGTCAGTCACGTTCTCTATGATTGCAACTGGTGTTCTATGTGCCTCGAGGCAAGAGACTACAGCCCAAGCCGTTGAGCGGCTGATATCGGCTTGCTTGCTTCGATGTTTTTTGCCTGCTGCACGAGAATGGCCTTGGCAGCATGGACTAGCAAAAACGATATCGTGGTCAGGTACTAGCGCCCAGTTAGCTTGTTGAAGGTCTTGATGAGCGTGCTTTACTTCTGGATGATTTATTTCGTGATAGTCAACTGCTGTTCTATTATGGTTTGCCGCCCAAACCATTCGTACCCCTGCCATTTTTGCACCTGATGTTGTGCCGCCTGCACCCGCGAATAAATCAATACCACGAACCATTAAAATGAATTCCTTATTACCCTAATTCTGCTGGCCATACTATTGGCCAAGTGCAAACATGGAAATAATTATACCTTTTTGATTTATACAAACTGGTAATGGCCCTGCATAATGGCTGTCATTCAGAATTGAGGGGTGTAGCGCAAAATGGTTCATGATTACGTTGTAGAATTCACAGCTGCAACGATAAATACTTGATCCAATCATTCGTTGTACCAAAGGGTTTTTATAGCCGTATCAAATTTGATACGGCTTTTTTTACTGTCAGTTTGTATCGCGTGATACAAGGTGAGGTTTTGCGGTTTTTATGATTTAATTTCAGATAGTTAACTGCATTTTCGTTTTGGTGCCGATTTTCATTGTTTTGCGGTCTGCAAGAACATAAACAAGTTGTCCTTCTCTCTGCTCTACCCTACTTTATGCCCTAACAAATTAATCAATTCGAGGTTGCTATGGGTGTATCGTGGGGTAATGTCTGGTTTCAAGTAGTTCATCAGAAGCCTGAGTTAAACGGCGTCATTTTGTTGAGCAAGTATCCTTGTGCGGCAGGTGGAGTTGATGAAAACGGTATTGAGCTAACAGATATACCAGTACCTGTAATTGAAGGTTTTAGTTTTGTCCCCCGGGATTCAAAAGATGACGCGATTTACCACGCGAAACTGAAACGATTGGAACTAACACAAGACCTCATTGTGACTGAGACTTTCCATATTGCGAGTTATGAGTGTGACATACAAACGCATGAATACGTGTTGAAGCACTCTAAAAATAAAACTGCGAATAATCACCGATTACGCACCTTGGAATTGAACCAGCAGTTTATTGATGATCATAGAAAAAAACTAAAGGGTATTAAGCAAATCCGAAATGCCAAAGTGCCAGAGTTCTTAGAGAGTGATTTACAGAAGGTCAAATAGAAGGGCGGTTGTATGATTAAAAGCGAGCTTGATTTAAAGATAGAGCAACTTGCTAGGAGTTTTCAGCAAAAGGATAGGAGGTTGTCTTGGGAAACTGCTAAGCGACGCGCAATCCAAAACCTGAGACTTTTCCGTGGCGGTTGTCTTGAAGCCGAATCAGACTAAAGAAGATTCATATCCCAGTTGGTGTGTTTTTCTAAGGTTCACGTATCCCACTTAGTGTAATTTATATCCCAGTTAGTGTGATGTATATCCCAGTTTGTGTGATATATCCCAGTTTGTGTATTAACTATACCAGTATCTGATAGTAATTCATCGGCGGCTAAAATCATTAAAGCCTGTAAAAGCATAACACCTATCACTTAAGGTGTTTAGAGCGAACAGGGTAGCGAGTTTTATTGATACGAACGGTCCTTGCTTTGGGCCGTTTTCTTTTTTGGGGCGTAAGCGTCCATTTTAGGACGTCCTATTCCCACTTAAGATCGCGCGATAAGCTGTGCACTCATCATAACAGGAGAGTGATATGGCAAAGCGAGCTTACCGCAATGCTGCACAGTGGCAGCAATTAATCGACTTATGGCACACATCAGAGCTGAGCATCACTGAATTTTGTCAAACCCATCAACTCAGTACCATGTCATTTTATAAATGGCGGCAACGCTTGGCTGAGCAAACTGAACAAGCGCCTGTGCACCAGGATACACCGTTTATCGATTTATCCGCGCTTGCACATCACGGTAACACCCGCTGGCATATCGTCTTGTCACTGGGTAATGGCGTTGAACTCACGCTTAACCAGCAATAATGTTTATCCCTGCTGCCAACCAAAAAATCTGGCTGTGCACCACACCCGTGGATATGCGTAAATCCTTTAACGGTTTAAGTGCCCTGGTGCGCAATAAACTTTGCCATAATCCACAAAGCGGCCAGTACTTTGTGTTTATCAATGCCCGCAAAACCCAGATGAAGGTGTTGTACTTCGAAAGCTCAGGCTATTGTGTCTGGGCTAAGCGCCTCGAGCAAGGCCAGTTTCCGGTGAAACCGCATCCGAGTGGGATCCAATCGCTCACCGGTTGCACCCTGCAAATGATCGTTGACGGAATTACCGTACTTCGCCAGAAACAAGCGAAGCGCTATGGGCAGTCAAGCGCTTGATAAGCCTGTATAATTGGCATCATGAAAATCAAGCCTTCATCCTCATCAAACGTGGCAACTGATGCCGATACACGGGTTAATTTAACCAGTGAAATCGCGCGCCTGCAAGCTTTGGTTGAAGCGCTACAGCAAAAAGACACCTTAGCGCAAGCCCATGCTGAATTGGCACAAAAGCATGCTGCCTTATCACAAAAACACAGTGTACTTGAGCAAAACTGGGATGAGCTGCAAGCGCAGTATGCCAAAATGACACAGTCCTTCGCGGGCATTAAGCAGCGCTTAGCCTGGTTTGAGAAGCAGTTGTTTGGTCAGAAGTCAGAAAAGCGCGCCTTGGAATTGGGTATGCAGTTAAGCTTACTGGGCGATATGGTGCCAGCACTGGCCCAACCCGAAGGTGAAACCGAATATACCACCTACACCCGCAGAAAAGGCAAACAGCGCCCGGATGATTGCGTTAATGACAGTGGTTTGCGATTTAACGATAACGTACCGGTGAAAGTGATTACGCTGATACCAGACGAGTTAAAAGGGGAAGATGCCGACCAGTATGAAGTGATTGGCGTAAAAAGCACCTTCCGCTTAGCACAGCGCCCAGAGAGCTTCGACGTGCTGCGTTATGACCGGCAAATCGTTAAACACAAAGGCAGCGACACTATCCTGCCAAGCGCAGCGCCGTTTAATGTGCTGGATAAAAGCGTGGCGGATGTGAGTTTTATCGTCGGCATGTTGGTGGATAAATTCCAATACCACTTGCCGCTGTATCGCCAACACCAGCGCTTAGCCGCAGCGGGCATTACTTTAAGCCGCAGCACACTGGGCACCATCGTGGCACGCGGTATTGATTTACTCTATCCGATTGTGGATGCGATGCTGACCAGCATCTTACAAAGCCAGGTGCTGGCAATGGACGAGACGCCGATTAAAGCAGGCAAAGCGGGCCCGGGCAAAATGAAGCAAAGTTACTTCTGGCCGGTGTATGGTGATAAGGATGAAATTGTTTTTACCTTCTCCACCAGCCGCGGGCGGCAACATATAGAAGAGATATTAAAACATCGCTTTAAAGGGACTTTATTAAGCGATGGCTACAGCGCCTATGCCAGTTATATAAAAGCGAATGAGGGCTTAACCCATGCCCAGTGCTGGGTGCACAGTCGCCGGCAATTTATTGCAGCCGAAAACAGCTGGCCACAACCGGCCAAAGAAGCGATAAGCCTAATCGCCAAGCTGTATGAGATAGAAGAGACTATCCGAAACCAAAAGCTCACGGATGACAAAAAACGCCAATACCGGCTTGCGCACAGTAAACCGGTGGTTGACCGCTTCTTTACGTGGTGTGATGACACCCTGCATAACCTGACGCTGCTGCCAAAAGACCCCCTCTACAAAGCGATTGGCTATGTACAAAGCAAAGAAATGGCACTGCGTGTCTTCTTAGAAGACCCCGATGTGCCGCTGGATACAAACCATCTGGAGCGGGCGCTCAGGCCCATACCCATGGGGAGAAAAAATTGGTTGTTCTGTTGGACAGAAATCGGTGCTGAGCATGTTGGCGTTATCCAAAGCCTGATAGTCACTTGTCGATTGCATGATATCAATGTAAACGATTATCTGACCGATGTACTGCTACGTATCAGCCAACACCCTGCCAGCCTGGTACATGAACTGACGCCACGGTATTGGAAAACCCAGTTCGCCGATAATCCACTGCGTTCAGACCTCTTTGCTTTACCCGCCACTTCGGTAGAATAGCCTCCAGACGGAGGCGATATGCGCATAGAAGACCTAACCTTAGACGAATTACATGACCTGAACGAGCTAATCTGCAAGCGGATAGACTACTTACGTTTGCAAAACGACATCAATGTTCTAAGCCAGCTACGTTTAGGCCAAAAAGTCCACTTCAAGGCCAAAGAAGGCCAAGTGTTCGGCGTGGTTATCAAAATCAACAAGAAATCAGTGATGGTGGTCAGCGATGATAACCGCCAGTGGAAAATCCCACCAGGTCTGGTGCAGATCATGAAAGACATCTAGCCAGGATGCTTGGCCGAAATCTATAAGGCGTCAATACGTCCTAAAATGGACGCTTACGCCGCAAATGCCATTTCAGGAATTTAAAAGTCGCCTGCTAGCCCGAAAATTAGAATTGGAGCGCCAGGTCGCTGCCATTGAGCGCGACTTTGCGCAAGGTCGCAGTGCTGACTTTGCCGAACAGGCAACCGAACGCGAGAATGATGAAGTATTAAGCGCTATCGAACAAAAAGATCGGCAAGAGCTGGCACAAATCAACAGAGCGCTTGGCCGAATGGAACTCGGCACTTACGATAAATGTGCCCAGTGTGGCGAGGCCATTAAATTGGCACGTCTTACCACTATCCCCTTTACTGAGCTTTGTATTCGCTGCGCCAAGTAGCCACC
Source organism: Shewanella sp. GD04112 (assembly GCF_029835735.1). NCBI lineage: Bacteria > Pseudomonadati > Pseudomonadota > Gammaproteobacteria > Alteromonadales > Shewanellaceae > Shewanella > Shewanella sp. GD04112. The sequence goes on along the minus strand of NZ_JAOEAL010000003.1, from coordinate 30,448 downwards.
GGGCCGGCAAAACCGGCCCTGTTTTAACCAGCTCAGGCGGGTTTTATCCGAAACAGCATGGCATACAGTACCGGCACCGCGACCAGGGTTAATACCGAGGCAAAGGCTAGGCCGGCCATTATCGTTACTGCCATACTATTGAAAAACGCATCCCAAATCAGCGGCAACATCCCCAGAATCGTGGTCAAGGCTGCCAGTAATACCGGCCGGATCCGGCTGACACTGGCCTGCACTATCGCCTGAACCTTATCGCTGTTTTGCTGAATTTGCAGATCAATTTCGTCTACCAGTACGATGGCGTTCTTCATCAGCATGCCTGACAAACTGAGGAAGCCGAGTAAGGCCGTAAAGCCAAAAGGCAATCCGGTGGCCAGTAAACCGGCGGTCACGCCACAGATAGACATCGGCACTATTAACCAAATCACCAGCGGCTGCTTCAGCGCACCAAACAGTAAAATACTGATCACCAGCATCACGATAAAACTTAAGGGTAATTGCGCGGCCAGCGATTGCTGGGCTTCTGCGGAGTTTTCATATTCACCGCCCCAACTCAGTTGATAACCAGCGGGTAATGGCAGCGCCTCAATTTTCGGGCGAACCAATTTTAGGGCCTGATCGGCCGTGTAACCCCAGGCCGGTTCAGCTTCAACGGTAAGGGTTCTTAACCGGTCGCGGCGCTGAATTATCGTTTCTTCAGTTTGGGTTTGCAGCCCATTAATCACCTGCGTAATCGGAATATAGGTATTATCGTTAGCACTCCAAATCATCCGATCCTGCAGCCGGTCAATATCAAACCGCTCGGGTGCTGGCGGCCGCACCACGATGGGAATTTGCTTATCATGTTCGCGGTAGACACCACTGCGCAACCCGGTGCTGGCAAACTCCAGTGTTTGCGCCAAATCAGTGCGGTTAATGCCGGCAACCCGCGCCCGCTCTTGGTTAAAGTCCGGTACGATCACCAGCTCCCGTTGCCGCCAGTTATGCCGTAAATCGGTGATAGCCGGCTCTTGACGCATTAATTCAGTAATTTGCTGGCCGAGCTGCCGTAAGATGCGCTCATCCGGGCCAGATACCCTGGCTTGCAGCTTAGCGCCACTGCCCGGCCCAAACATCAGTTGCTGGGTGTAGATCTCAGCCTGCGGTAAGCGCGGCGGCAGTTCAGTGCGCAGCCGCTGCATCAGCGGTGGGATCTGGTCACGGTGTGCGGTACGGATAATCAATTGGCCATAGGCGGCATTCGGCTGCTCCGGTGCGTAAGTCAACATAAAGCGACTGGCACCCGAGCCAACGAAACTACTGACTGATTCGACTTCGGGTTGCGCCATTACAAAGGCTTCAATTTCTGCCAGATCACGCGAGGTAGCGCGAATATCTGAGCCCTGGGGCAAGAAGTAATTCAAGTAGAAAATTGGCGTGTTCGACGCCGGGAAAAATGCCTGCTTTACTTGCCCGAAACCGATAACACTAATTAGCGTTAGCAGCGCCAAACCGCCCAGAGTTAGCGCACGTTGGCGCAAGGCAAAGCGCAATACCCTGACATAACGCTGATAAAAACCGGCAGCATAGGGATCGGCAGCGGCACTATTGGCATCGACTTTAAACAAATAATGCGCCAGCAAAGGGGTGACACTAATCGCCAGCACCCAACTTAACAGCAATGAAATCGCGATGACGGCAAACAGCGAAAACAAGAACTCACCGGTACTATTCGGCGACAGGCCAATACCAGCAAAGGCCATAATGCCAATCACGGTCGCGCCTAACAGCGGGATCTGGGTACGACTGGCCGCTTCATCCGCCGCCTGCCGTGAACTCTGGCCACGCTGCATATTAATCAGCATGGTTTCTGCGACCACGATGGCGTTATCAACCAACATGCCCATGGCAATAATCAGCGCGCCAAGCGAAATCCGCTCCATCTCGATATTGGCCAGTTTCATAAAGAATACGGTACCCAAGACGGTAAGTAACAAAGTACCGCCAACGACTAAACCAACCCGCCACCCCATGGTCAGACACAGCACCGCAATAACAATGACCACGGACAAGATCAGGTTAACAATAAAGTCGTTAATGGCGTTATCCACCACGACATGTTGCTGATAGATCGGATGCAGGGTTACGCCAAGCGGGATACGCTCTGCCAGTTTCGCCAGATGCTGATCAACCGCTTTACCTACATCGACAATATTGGCATCGGTCAGACCGGAAATCGCCAGCGTAAAGGCCGGTTTGCCATTAAAGCGAATGATTTGCGATGGCACTTCAACTTCATCCCGGCGCACTGTTGCAACATCAAAAATGCTTAGTTGCTCGGTTGAGCCCGGTTTTCCAATCCGTAAATTTTCAATTGCCTCAATTGAATCCAGGCCGGGTTTGCTGTTCAGGCGAATCCTTTTGTCACCCACCTGCACCGAGCCGGCTTGTGCTACTGCATTTTCGGTTTGCAGAGTATTGACCACTAACTGCAAAGGCAGACCGATCCCGAGCAAACGCTCATGCGAAATTTCTACGCTGATTTGCTCTTCCGGTTCGCCGGCGGTCTGGACTTTTGCCACCCCAGGCACCGTCAGCATCTCACGGCGTAAAAAAGTAGCCAGCTCGCGTACTTCGCGATCGGAAAAACCGTCAGTTGTCACGGCATAAAAAATACCAAATACATCACCGAAATCATCATTGACGATCGGCTTCATTACGCCGGTGGGCAGGCGAATACTGGCATCATTAACCTTACGCCTGAGCTCATCCCAAATCTGTGGCATCTGACTGCCGTCATACTTATCCTGAATTTGCACCCGGATTTCCGATTTACCCGGCATCGACTTGGAGGTAATACGCTTTAATTGTGATAATTGCTGAATAGCGGATTCCAGCAATTCCGTCACTTCCTCTTCCACTTCCAATGCCGTTGCGCCCGGATAATAGGTGACAATAATCGCCTCTTTCAGGGTAAAGGCCGGATCTTCTAAGCGGCCAATACTGACCAATGCCCAAAGTCCGCCCAAAAAGCACAGCATAATAAACAGCCAGGTATTAACCTGCTTTTCAATTGCATAACTGGCAATCCGCATCAGAAGGCTCCTTAGTAGGCCACAAAGGGCTGCACCTGCTGCCCGGGCTGTAACTGATAAATCCCGGCAGAAACCACCTGCTCGCCCCGGTTCAGGCCACTGAGCACTTCAATCTGTTGCTCACGCACCGTGCCAACCTGTACGGCAATGCGCTGCACAGTTTGGGTTTCGGGCTGATAGCGCCAGACATAAAATTGTTCCGGTGTGGTGGTATCCAGCGCGGATACCGGAATCAACACGGCGCTGTCGGTTGCTACCCGCTCAGTCACCACATTAACCGTCATACCTGGTAATAAATTAACTTCCGGTAAACGCGGCATCGCAAAAGACACCTGATAGGTTTGGGTTAACGGGTCGACTTCGGTAGCATGTTCCCGGTATGCCAGCGGATAACGCTCGGTTGCCGCCTCGGATAACCGCACTGAAACCAGATAGTCACTGGTATCCCTGACCTGGCGCATAATCTGTTCCGGCACGTTAATATGTACACGCAATTCGGAAATATTTTGCACTCGTAACAATGGCGTACCGGCAGCAACAGTGGCAAAACGTTCTACCAGCCGGCGGGTAACCAGCGCATCAAAGGGCGCTTTAAGTTGGGTGTAGTCCAGATTACGGCGGGCATTTTCCAACGCAACCCGGGCAATTTCAAAATTGGTTTGCAGCTGATCAAAGGCAGACGGGGTTAAAACTCCCTGTTCACGCAACGGCTTGCCACGTTCCAGATCTCGACTGGCCTGCGCCAGCTGCACTTCCGCCTGGTCCACGGCTAATTGGTAGTCTGCGGGATCTAAAGCGGCCAGCAGTTCTCCGGCAGGCACGACCTGCCCCTGCTGCACCGGTAATTCAGTGACCCGGCCGCCAACCTGAAAGGCTAAATCAACAGTACTCACCGCATCTATACGGCCGACAAAATGCCGGCTATTGGCCTGCTCTTCGCCATTCACGGTATAGAGCTTCACTGTCGGTACCGCCACTGCGGCCGGTGGCGGTGCTTCTGAGCAGGCGCTTAAACCAATCACGAAACTCAAAACCCAGCAGGGTGATTTAAATGCCATCTTCATACTTGTAGCTCCCGTGCCTGTTGCACTAATTGTTGTTCCAGCGCGCTGCGCTCTGCTGCGGTAAAAGGGGATAAATTCAATAAATCGTGATAAATCAGGGCTTCACTGGCCAGTAACAGCAAGGTTGCCTGCAGTGAATTACCATGTTCAGCCTGAATTTGCTGCATTACATCCTTATTGTGTTGCTGCACCGGCTGTAACAAAGCTGGCTGCTCTGCGGCCGCGGCCAGAATCGCCATCGCGGTATTACCGGCAATCTGCCGGGTAAAGTGGGCGCGGGTTTGCAATACCGCTGCCAAGGTCGAACTTTCCGTGCGCTCTTGTTGCGTCCGCTGGCACTCTGTCTCATCTAACAAATGCTGCACCATGGCGCTGATTAACGCTTCTTTACTGGGAAAATGGTAAATCAAACCACCTTTACTGACACCAGCGACTTTGGCAACCGCATCCAGCGTCACTTTACCGGCGCCATTTTCAGCAGCAACACTAAGCGCGGCCTGAATGATTTGACTGTTAGTCAGTTGAGATTTTTTATTCAAGGATAAGCTCCCGTGCCGAGGCCGGATCGAAGCCGCCGTAGCCACAAAAATACCGACCGGTTGGTGCAGTAAATTATTATAGGCGAATCCAGGTAAACCGCAACTGAAGCATTAAAAAATGACTATATTATGGTGAACTTGACTAACACCCGTAAGCGTCCATTTTAGGACGTCCTATTCCCACTTAAGATCGCGCGATAAGCTGTGCACTCATCATAACAGGAGAGTGATATGGCAAAGCGAGCTTACCGCAACGCGGCACAATGGCAGCAATTAATCGACTTATGGCACACATCAGAGCTGAGCATCACTGAGTTTTGCCAAACCCATCAACTGAGCACCATGTCATTTTATAAATGGCGGCAACGCTTGGCTGAGCAAACTGAACAAGCGCCTGTTCGCCAGGATACACAGTTTATCGATTTATCCGCGCTTGCACATCACGGTAACGCTCGCTGGCATATCGTCTTGTCACTGGGTAATGGCGTTGAACTCACGCTTAACCAGCAATAATGTTTATCCCTGCTGCCAACCAAAAAATCTGGCTGTGCACCACACCCGTGGATATGCGTAAATCCTTTAACGGTTTAAGTGCCCTGGTGCGCAATAAACTTTGCCATAATCCACAAAGCGGCCAGTACTTTGTGTTTATCAATGCCCGCAAAACCCAGATGAAGGTGTTGTACTTCGAAAGCTCAGGCTATTGTGTCTGGGCTAAGCGCCTCGAGCAAGGCCAGTTTCCGGTGAAACCGCATCCGAGTGGGATCCAATCACTCACCGGTTGCACCCTGCAAATGATCGTTGACGGAATTACCGTACTTCGCCAGAAACAAGCGAAGCGCTATGGGCAGTCAATCGCTTGATAAGTCTGTATAATTGACGCTATGAAAATCAAGCCTTCATCCTCATCCAACGTGGCAACGGACGCCGAGACACGGGTTAATTTGACCAGTGAAATCGCGCGCCTGCAGAGTTTGTTGCAACAGGCTTCTGCAGAGAATCAGGCCTGGTCAGAAAAGTACGGCAAGCTGGAAACTGAGCATGCGTCATTGCGCGAAACCTTCGCAGGCATTCAGCAACGCTTAGCCTGGTTTGAGAAGCAGCTGTTTGGTCAGAAGTCAGAAAAGCGCGCCTTGGAATTGGGTATGCAGTTAAGCTTACTGGGCGATATGGTGCCACCGCTGACCCAACCCGAAGGTGAAACCGAATATACCACCTACACCCGCAGAAAAGGCAAACAGCGCCCGGATGATTGCGTTAATGACAGTGGTTTGCGATTTAACGATAACGTACCGGTGAAAGTGATTACGCTGATACCAGACGAGTTAAAAGGGGAAGATGCCGACCAGTATGAAGTGATTGGCGTAAAAAGCACCTTCCGCTTAGCACAGCGCCCAGAGAGCTTCGACGTGCTGCGTTATGACCGGCAAATCGTTAAACACAAAGGCAGCGACACTATCCTGCCAAGCGCAGCGCCGTTTAATGTGCTGGATAAAAGCGTGGCGGATGTGAGTTTTATCGTCGGCATGTTGGTGGATAAATTCCAATACCACTTGCCGCTGTATCGCCAACACCAGCGCTTAGCCGCAGCGGGCATTACTTTAAGCCGCAGCACACTGGGCACCATCGTGGCACGCGGTATTGATTTACTCTATCCGATTGTGGATGCGATGCTGACCAGCATCTTACAAAGCCAGGTGCTGGCAATGGACGAGACGCCGATTAAAGCAGGCAAAGCGGGCCCGGGCAAAATGAAGCAAAGTTACTTCTGGCCGGTGTATGGTGAGCTTACGGCAGCATGGCGTGACATAAGTAATAAAGCAAAAAATCTGGTTTCTTAAATTTCAGGCACGGCAATACTTAGGCCACTGGCCCAAGCATTGCTTGATTATGAGCGGTTTATTATTGGTATTGGTCGAGATAATTCCAAGGTAGGTATTTTTCAGGATGCTTTTTTGCATCATCCGCATCTCGTTGCAGTCGCGTAAAGTAATCAAATACATTGATGCCTGCTTCATTGCCTGTTGCTATCATCGACGTGATAACATCGCCAATGTTCGCACCGAGTAAGCTTTTACGAAACATCGCATTTTTTCTATCTCGCACCACTATTTTTAACATCGATTCTATGCGGTTATTATCTATTTTTACCCCTTCGTGATGGCAAAATAAACTCAGCCCGTCATAGTGTTTTAAAAAATAACGGATAGCTTTGCCTAGACCGCTATTTTCTTCAATGCTTTCATTAGTAAAGTGCTTTTCACCCCAACTTTTAATCGCTTCAAGTATGGGTAATGAATGTTGCTGATGGTACTCAAGTCGCTCGCGTGCGGTGAGTTCACGTTCAATGGTTGTCTGTTCATTGCGCCAAACTTCACCATAGAGTGTGAGTATATTTTCAACCTCTTCGGGGAAATGATTAATGACATCGACAAACTGGCGCCTTGCATGGCTATTACAAAGTGATGTTTCAACCTCGCAAGTACTTGGCTGATTACTGGCGAGCGCATCACTCATTAATATCGGTGCGACAGTGACTTGTCGTTTGTAGAGTATGCGGTCGATAAACTCACCTGCGTGCCCAATATTGGTTTCAAATAACACAATATCATGGCCCGTTTTTAAGCTGGCAATCACTCCTGATGTATAAACACCTGAGCGCAAGCGTGTTTTCTCGCTATTACGTACTTTCTTTTCAACTGGCTTGGCGTCAAGAATACGGTGGGTGGTGTCATCTAAGTAATAGTGCTTAGCATCGCCAGCCAACTCAAACAAGTGCTGGTAAACAGGATAAATCGCATCACAGACAAGCTCTACTTGGTCAAACACCGTCGACGCAGTGATGTTGACGCCCAATAGCTTTTGGATGTTGCCTTGACGATAAAAAGGTAGCCCTGCAAAGTATTTATAAATCGCCATTAACGCACGCGCAGAGTAACCATATTTTTGATGACTATTACCGTCATGTAATACTTCATCGGGCAGGTTTGCCGTGAAATAGGCACCACACGCATTGCAACGCAAGCGCTCCATAATATGTTGCTCTGGGGTAAAAGGCGTTTGCCCTGTAATGCGCAACAAACTGCCAGGCTCGACTTTATAGGCCTTACCTTTCAAACATTCTGGGCAGCTATCCCCTTTATTTACTTCGTTTAACGCATGTTTGATGATAACCGGTTTGACCTGTGTAAAGTCTTCATCCTGTGTTTTTGGTTTTTTACTTTTCTTGCTGGTTTTTTTCTGTGCTTTACACAGGTCGCTTTGTTTTTCTGATGATTTTTCAATCCCAAGTAACTTACGTAATTTATGCACGGTGATACCGTGGTCAGCTAGCTTGTTTTGTGTTGTTGTTAATGTCAGTAACGCATCAAGCAATAACTGATAATCATCAGCGCTAAGCGCAAGATTATTTTCTTTGGCTTCAATCACTCGCTTGATTAAATCATCGAGAGATTGTGCATCGATATCGTTAAAAGGTTTTGCCACAATAAGCCTTTTGCCTGCGGGAATAAAAAAGAGGATGGAGTATGATCCCATTTAAAATGAAATCAAGCGGTTATTTATAATGGGTGGTAATTCCCGCTGAGCAATTGCCGTAAATGTTTGGCGTCCACGGACGTCATGGCACTATTAATGGTTGGCCAGCCAGAGAACTTGCCCTTAGATAAACGCTTTGTCATCAACCAAAAACCGTTATTTTCATAAGCGAGTGCGCGCACCATGGTTTTGTTACGATTAATAAAAACAAACAAGGTACCAGAGCGAGGCTCACAATGAAGGCGTTGTTTACACAGCGTAGCTAACCCATCAATGCCTTGACGAAAATCAGCGGGCTGGGTAGCAATCAAAATGTCGCTATGACGGGTTAAATGGATCATGATTTTATGGCCTCAATTAACTGAGCAAACCGTGTTTCGCTGACTTCGCCAGATACGGCTAAAGAATTGCCATTGTTGAACTTCAGGGAGATAGAAAGCGACTCGGTTATCGGCGTTGCATTGGGTAGTGAAATAAAGTGATTGGATACATCACTTGATGAGTTGGCGGTAAGCCAAGTATTGAATTGCTCATGACTAATACGCAACTTTTTAACAATGGTTGTTTTTGAATAATGCGGTAAAAGGGCGATCGCTTGCTGGCGCAAATTTTCAGGGATTGCACTACCTCGAGAAGGTTTATTGCTTCGCCACTGTTCAAAGTTAGCGAGGGTGTTAAGGAGTTTATCTGGCATCATTGTGACCGGGTTGATTTAGTTACAATGATTAAATCAGGTTAATTGAAATAAGTTGAGCTACGCTGCCGTAAGCTCACGGTGTATGGTGATAAGGATGAAATTGTTTTTACCTTCTCCACCAGCCGCGGGCGGCAACATATAGAAGAGATATTAAAACATCGCTTTAAAGGGACTTTATTAAGCGATGGCTACAGCGCCTATGCCAGTTATATAAAAGCGAATGAGGGCTTAACCCATGCCCAGTGCTGGGTGCACAGTCGCCGGCAATTTATTGCAGCCGAAAACAGCTGGCCACAACCGGCCAAAGAAGCGATAAGCCTAATCGCCAAGCTGTATGAGATAGAAGAGACTATCCGAAACCAAAAGCTCACGGATGACAAAAAACGCCAATACCGGCTTGCGCACAGTAAACCGGTGGTTGACCGCTTCTTTACGTGGTGTGATGACACCCTGCATAACCTGACGCTGCTGCCAAAAGACCCCCTCTACAAAGCGATTGGCTATGTACAAAGCAAAGAAATGGCACTGCGTGTCTTCTTAGAAGACCCCGATGTGCCGCTGGATACAAACCATCTGGAGCGGGCGCTCAGGCCCATACCCATGGGGAGAAAAAATTGGTTGTTCTGTTGGACAGAAATCGGTGCTGAGCATGTTGGCGTTATCCAAAGCCTGATAGTCACTTGTCGATTGCATGATATCAATGTAAACGATTATCTGACCGATGTACTGCTACGTATCAGCCAACACCCTGCCAGCCTGGTACATGAACTGACGCCACGGTATTGGAAAACCCAGTTCGCCGATAATCCACTGCGTTCAGACCTCTTTGCTTTACCCGCCACTTCGGTAGAATAGCCTCCAGACGGAGGCGATATGCGCATAGAAGACCTAACCTTAGACGAATTACATGACCTGAACGAGCTAATCTGCAAGCGGATAGACTACTTACGTTTGCAAAACGACATCAATGTTCTAAGCCAGCTACGTTTAGGCCAAAAAGTCCACTTCAAGGCCAAAGAAGGCCAAGTGTTCGGCGTGGTTATCAAAATCAACAAGAAATCAGTGATGGTGGTCAGCGATGATAACCGCCAGTGGAAAATCCCACCAGGACTGGTGCAGATCATGAAAGACATCTAGCCAGGATGCTTGGCCGAAATCTATAAGGCGTCAATACGTCCTAAAATGGACGCTTACTTCGTAGCAGCACTTCATCTTCGAGCATATTGTGCTTTATCTCTCCGTAGCTGTTCTCTATTTCCCATCGTTCAAAATACACATCCAGTAATGACTGCGTACCATATTCCAGACTCGTTAAGGAGGTGAGAACACCTATGACGTGATTAGGTTGTTCTGGCTTAGGGTACAGGACAAGGCGGGCTTGCCATTTCTCCGGCAAGCTTGGGTCTTGTTTCCGAGCATGGGCTGACACTTTCATTTCCACTAAAAGGTCTCGCCCTTCCTTATCCAGTTGCTCAACCACTTCATATTGCGTGTTGGATTTTATCGGCGTCATCCAGTGACTCGTCGTATGTTGCCGTTGCCAATTAATCATCAACTCGGCACTGAGGTAACAGCGGTCAAAAATCGTCAGGGAGTGAGCGGGGGCTGAAGCGGCCAGCTGTTTGGCATAAGAGACCTCTCCTGTCGAGCTGGGCCCAAAGACAACATCATGTAATAAACGACTTCGCAGCGATGTGAGGGCACATAATCGAACAATCGGGTATTCAGTATGGTGGTTTTCATTGTACTTGATGTATTGGAAGTGCTCTGCAAGACAGGCGGTATCATGGGTGCGGAACTGAGTGCCGTCGACAGAAAGTAAACTCAGTCCAAACCATTTGTCATCGCTATCTTCCTGCTGGGTCCAATGGGCTGCTGTCAGTTTAAAAAGCGCTTCCAAAGGTTGGGCGGTGAGGCGCTTTCTCGCTTGAGGAATAGCACTTGGTGCAACAGAATCCCCTAAGTGGTTGGAAAGCTTGAGGTCTAGTTTATCTAAAACTTCCGTGATGGGTTTATCCCGATACAAGCCAATACCGACAATTAGCCAAACGACAAGTTCGGCGGGTAACTTACGCCGTCTCATGCTGGCTTTATTGGTAGAATCAAGGGCTTGCTCTATCCATTCGAGCGGGAGTTCTTTTTGGAAGAGAGCCAGTGATTCTGGTGCAGCAAACGTATCGACATCAATCAGCCAGTGAGCCAACATAAAAAATACCCTCAGCAATTAGTGTACTGAGGGTATTGTTAACCATCCGTAGGATCGTTCAACTGATCAATGCCTTAACTGATCGGTGTTATCCCGATTGGGAGGCTTTACAAAATAGCTCATTTTTATCTTACGCTTGCGCTTTCTTAGGCAAAGAAAAGTGCAGTAAGGCATAGCCAAGTAATGCTGCTGTCGTAGAACCCATTAAGATACCGAGTCGAGCATAGGTATCAAATTCAGGACTTACATTTCCGAACGCTAAAGAGGAAATGAAGATAGACATTGTAAAGCCAATACCACACAACACAGATACCGCAAAGATATGCTTGAAGTTAACGCCTTCAGGTAACTTAGCAACGCCCATTTTTACCGCTGCCCAGCTAAAGGTAAAGATACCTAGAGGCTTACCAACCAGTAGACCCAAAGCAATACCGAGTGGCAGCATTGAAGTTAGACCTGACATCGATACGCCTTCTAACGAAATCCCCGCATTGGCAAATGCGAATAGAGGCAGAATACCAAATGCCACGTATGGGTGAAGCGCGTGCTCCATATGTTTAAGTGGAGAATGTTCGCCCTGCTTTCCCTTTAGTGGGATAGCAAAACCAATCACTACACCTGCCAATGTTGCGTGAACACCAGATTTAAGCACCGCGAACCATAAGATCGCACCGACGATCATGTATGGCGTAAGTTTTGTTACTTCCTTCGCATTCAACATGAATAGGACACCAGTCATGATGAAGCCAACAAGCAACGCCATGGTCGACAGGTCACCGGTGTAAAATAGCGCGATAATAACAACTACACCTAAATCATCGATGATAGCAACCGCCAGCAAGAACACTTTTAGGCTTACTGGTACACGCTTACCTAATAACGCCATGATACCTAAAGCAAAAGCGATATCTGTCGCCGCTGGAATTGCCCAACCAGAAATCGCCTCAGGATCGTTGGCATTAAAGGCTACGTAAATAAGAGCAGGAGCTAATATACCGCCAACCGCTGCAATCGCAGGGAAAATTGCGGTTTCTTTTGATTTTAACGCACCTTCAAGCAGCTCTCGCTTAACTTCAAGGCCAATGAGTAAGAAGAAAACAGCCATTAGGCCGTCATTAATCCAGTGAGAAACTGACATACCAAATACATAAGTATGCAGTACAGATTGATAAGTTTCGCCCAGCGGTGAGTTAGCAATGGTCATCGCAATTGCCGCGGCAATCACGAGAAGAATACCACCAGCTGATTCCATTTTGAAAAAGTCACGAATGACATCGTTCATGGTTTCGTCCTTATATTTATTATCTTAATAAACGATTAACAAAGAATGATAAGAGTGTATAGCGGTCGAAAACTTTAGAATAATCGCTTCTTCAGAGTATAAACTTCGATTTTTCCTATATGAAGTTTACTATACATCGTATTTTCCAACATAACACTCAATTTTGATCACAGCGCGTACTTGTTGTTATCGCGCCAAATGTTTATCAAGATTATGAGAAAATCAGCATAACATGGCATGTACTGTCATGATAACCCCATACTTTTGAGAAAAATTCAGGAAGTTTCATCCACTAAAAAACCACCCATTGGGGTAACACCGATCAGTTAAGGCATTGATCAGTTGAACGATCCTACGGATGGTTAACAATACCCTCAGTACACTAATTGCTGAGGGTATTTTTTATGTTGGCTCACTGGCTGATTGATGTCGATACGTTTGCTGCACCAGAATCACTGGCTCTCTTCCAAAAAGAACTCCCGCTCGAATGGATAGAGCAAGCCCTTGATTCTACCAATAAAGCCAGCATGAGACGGCGTAAGTTACCCGCCGAACTTGTCGTTTGGCTAATTGTCGGTATTGGCTTGTATCGGGATAAACCCATCACGGAAGTTTTAGATAAACTAGACCTCAAGCTTTCCAACCACTTAGGGGATTCTGTTGCACCAAGTGCTATTCCTCAAGCGAGAAAGCGCCTCACCGCCCAACCTTTGGAAGCGCTTTTTAAACTGACAGCAGCCCATTGGACCCAGCAGGAAGATAGCGATGACAAATGGTTTGGACTGAGTTTACTTTCTGTCGACGGCACTCAGTTCCGCACCCATGATACCGCCTGTCTTGCAGAGCACTTCCAATACATCAAGTACAATGAAAACCACCATACTGAATACCCGATTGTTCGATTATGTGCCCTCACATCGCTGCGAAGTCGTTTATTACATGATGTTGTCTTTGGGCCCAGCTCGACAGGAGAGGTCTCTTATGCCAAACAGCTGGCCGCTTCAGCCCCCGCTCACTCCCTGACGATTTTTGACCGCTGTTACCTCAGTGCCGAGTTGATGATTAATTGGCAACGGCAACATACGACGAGTCACTGGATGACGCCGATAAAATCCAACACGCAATATGAAGTGGTTGAGCAACTGGATAAGGAAGGGCGAGACCTTTTAGTGGAAATGAAAGTGTCAGCCCATGCTCGGAAACAAGACCCAAGCTTGCCGGAGAAATGGCAAGCCCGCCTTGTCCTGTACCCTAAGCCAGAACAACCTAATCACGTCATAGGTGTTCTCACCTCCTTAACGAGTCTGGAATATGGTACGCAGTCATTACTGGATGTGTATTTTGAACGATGGGAAATAGAGAACAGCTACGGAGAGATAAAGCACAATATGCTCGAAGATGAAGTGCTGCTACGAAGTCAGTCTGTGGAGGGGGTAATACAAGAAATCTGGGGAATATTGATAGCTTACAATTTGGTTCGCCTGGAAATCAGTCGTATTGCGAGAGAGGCGCAGGTATCGCCATTGCGTATAAGTTTTATGATGGCATTGAGAGATATTCAGGATGAGCTGATGTGGTGTGCGATAGCCTCCCCCGGCTCCATCCCGAGAAAGCTAAGGGCCATGCGGGAGAGAGTTAAACGCTACATACTGCCCCAAAAAAGAAAACGGCCCAAAGCAAGGACCGTTCGTATCAATAAAACTCGCTACCCTGTTCGCTCTAAACACCTTAAGTGATAGGTGTTATGTAAAAGCAGGCTTTATGTGTGATGGATAAAAGTATCGACTGTTAGTGTGCGGAATGTTTTAAAATCCAGTCTGAATTTTCTTGAACGAATGAATAGCTACCATTCATTCTAATAATATCCCCTGCTTTGAATGCTTTAACGCCCTTGTTCTGTAGAGTGAGAAGGGAAAGGCTTGTGCCGCCAAAGGGCTCGTAAGCAGCTAAAGGTGACGCACGTTTTAGGTCTGCGGTGATTTCTCTAAGGCTCCGATTGAATACCAGGTCGTATTCAGCGTCGATGACATGAGCTACCCCTCGTTCATAAGATTTTATTATCTTGAAGTTTTCAATCGCAAAGAGTTGGTCGCCGCCGTTGCTCAATAGTGTAGATTTAATAATTGATTCGAGTTCTGCCTCTTTTGGTTGTTCATCAATGCAGCCAGACACTACGGTAAGTCCGAGAATCAAGAGCAGGGTGGTTAACAGTTTTTGCAGCATTATAACCCCCTAAATTTGACGCTCTTGAAGCATTAATTCAATTTCGGCCTTTTTAAAGCCTTCTGCCATTAACTCTCTGTAAAGCTCTATTTGGCTAAGCAGTTTGGCTTTTCTGATTGCTTCTTTAGGTGATTTGGCACTACTTTCGGTTCTCAAGTGGTTATGAGCATTGAAGTTCATGGTTTAGTTCCTTTTGATAGTTAAACGTACTTAACGAAGTGCGCTGCAACGAAGTAAGAGCCAACTGCAACGCAAGTAAACAGAGGTATTAAAACGAATACTGGATTAACGAAAATCGGTAAAAAAAGGTACAGCGAAACCGAGCCAGCGAAAAATAGCTTGGTGCCGTTAACGGCCATATCGAGTTTGAAATCTGAGTCTCTAACTCCACGATATTTCCGGTCTAATCGCTCAATCCAGCCACAGTGAAAAATCGGGCTAATGGTGATCAGGAGCAGCGGTAACATGCTTAGGAAGTACCCCAATTTAATCAGAACGCAAATTGTCGAAAGGGTGACTATATTTATGCCCGTAGATAAGTGATTTTGCAGTTCTTTAATTCGGCGCTTGCCTCTATCTGTAAAGTTATCTTCATCACTAGCTGCGGGTAGGGCGGTTTGCTCAAACAAAAAATCGTCCATTGTTAGTCCGATTTTCCCTAACCCGCCAATGAACCCATTTAACGCGCTGGCAGGGGAGATTAAAAACTTTTCCCCATGAGTATCCATTTTCAGCTGCTGTAAATATTCGTCTGTAGTGTTTTTGGAGTGATCACTGCCCCAGGTTCCGGTTAGGACTCCCCCGAACTCAATGAGGATAGATAACAGTAGGCACACTAAAACCGTGTGAATGACCCACTTATATCCAACCTTTTTAGCTGGCGGTGTGCTTTGTTGGTTAGTGGTTTTTTGATTTACAGCCATGCTTAGTACCGGGCGCAATCAACAGAGCGGCGAGTTATTTTGTATTTTGCAATCTCACTTTCCGCATCGAACCCGGCTAATGCCTTTTTGTATTCAACGCACTTGTCCTCTGCAATCAGGTACACTTGTAAAAGTTCGTTTATCTCACTTCCGGTATGCGCTTGGCTGATAATTCGATTTTCTTCTTTTAGAAGTACCGGATATGCCGTATTGCTACACCCGGCCAGACTTATCGCAAATGGAGTTACTAAGGCGAAGGATATAGCTTGTTTAAAGTTCATGAGCAGTCCCAAGTAATAGGTTTGAATTGATAATTTCATTAGGCAGCTTCTTTTTCCCACCAGTTATCGTAGGAGCGATATTGCTTCTTCATTTTGCTGTAAATCAGGCTTAGCTCTGGTGGTAACGTGTGAGCGGATTCTTTAGGTAGTGGGAACCGGAGCTTGTATAGCTTAGAGCCTTCAAGCAGGGCATAGGCTTGCCCCTTAGGTAAGGAAATAATGTCATCCGGTTTAAGTAGCTTTTGTGTCTTGACGATTGATACAGAGTTATTAATACGAGTAGTCATTAATGATTCGTCATCGACGTTTAATTCAGGGCTAATCATCGACCCTACTGACAGGTCGTAGATATTGACCTCTTTAAGCTGGTCTGTGAGTAGCTTGGCCGTGTCCTCAGTTTTTACCCTGAACATGATGATTGTGTTGTAGTTTGACTCAACAACTTGAGCTTTTGCCTTATCGCCTAACCTCACCTCGAAGTCTTGGCGAGATTGGGTGTATGCGATTACACGCAAGCCAGCACCACGCGCCTTGTTCAGAATTGGAATGTATTCATCACCGCACATTTCGTTTGCTTCATCTAAATGAAGGTAGACGTTTGCGCGTTCTTTAGAGCTGGCAGCATCAACACCGTAGTTAATGCCAGATTGATAGATTTTCCCTGATAGGGATAACAAGTCTGATAGCATCGAGTTAGAAACAGCGCTTGCTACGTCCCGGTCAACCATCGCGGCAAAGCCACAATAAACGGCAGCTCCTTGGCGAATGGCTTGAGTCCAATCCAGAATTGGTCTTGTGTCGTTCATATCTGAATAGTCAGGCGATAAGATTTCTAAGTTATCCCCGGAGCAAAGTTTTTCGAGCAGTGGCAAAAGAGAAGCGGTGATCTTCGAGAAGTACGACGCATCGTATTTCACAGCATTCAAAAGCCCTTCGTAAGCAGGGGTGACTCGAATTGAATTGGCTTGTGTGAAAGACTGAATCAGTGAGTCTAAAGCCACTGACCTACGGCTGGCACCTTTGAGATTTTCTGGTACCTTTTTGATGGTTAGAACTAGGTCATCCACTAGCACACGCCAATCACTAACACCAAGTTCAGCTAAGTAATGCTCTGCATACCGGATAAACAGTGACTCCATATCCATGATATAGCTGCGAATGTCTTGGTAGCTCGGGCGTAAACCCATACTGAATAATGCTTTTGCAATAATCGAAATGAACCGCCAAGCGAACTCTTTAAATGCGGCGCTATCACCAGAGCCTGCTAATTGGCCGGAAATACGTGTGGCCACTTCACTTAGTCGGCTAAAGTTACCGACGCCGTTATATCTGGCTGAAATACCAGCCTCGCCTAAGTGGAAGAAAATGAATGGCCTGCCAGCGCGTTTTGCTTCTGAGTAGACTCTCGCTAATAGTTCAGGGTCGCCTTTAGGGTCAAAGCACACAACGCAACCGTCCGGCTGAGATACTGTTTGCTTCTCAATGTCGCCGCTCGGGGTTCGCTTCTGGATTGTGCGCTTAATCTTTCTCGCTATATCTGCGGTTAGGAAGATTTCAGCTGCACGAGTTTTGCCGCAGCCAGTCGTCCCCATAACGAGAACATGACCTTCCATTGATTTGAGAGGGGTAAGAACGTCGGTTTCATCCTCGATGCCTACGCCGTGTAAGTAGGGTTCGCCGCCGACATTTGGGTAAGGTGCAACAGGGTTTTTGAAAAGAGAAACCTTTTTCCCCCCTAGGTTCACGGTTACAAAGTGTTGCCCATCCAACCTTTTAGCTAAGGTTTTAATTGGCCATGAAGCCCCTTGCTTTTTAGCTTTTCGGCTAATTTGCCTTGCCCGATTATATGCCTTACTAGGTTTTGTGTAAGGTATCCCATTTGGTGTATTGCACTCGTACATACGCTGAGCGTGTACCTGAGTTACCTCATAACCACGGCCTAACCAAAATTCATCTTCCGAAACTGGTAAATCTTCTGTTTGGATAAAGAATGGTTGTAAGTTTCTGAGCCCTTCCTGGTAACGACGGAGTTTGCGCCCTTTGTAGTATTGAGCGACGCCTAACAGTCCTAATCCAATGGCTGTGGCATAACTGCTAACAAATGGGACGCCCATTAGATAGGGCATTTTGGTTGCTGCAAATGACATTACCGCAGCATTGACGCTGGCTTGGTATTCGTAGCAAGGTCTAAGCCGACCGTCTAACTGTATCTCTGTGGACATATCGTTATCGAGGTAGTTTCGGATATGGAATTATCCGAAATTAAGTAGGGCGGCGCTTAAAAGGTGTGGTTCATTTTCAATTTGCATTTAACCGACTGATTTTCATCTTGAGTTTGCATTGATCAAAATAATAAACAACGGGACGGGTAAGGGGGCTTGGGATATGCTTTTTTCCAGAAATTGAGATTATTCGGGAAAGAGGTTGTATGTCAGTCGCAAATATTAAGCCTAACCATGCTGTGTTAGCCCAGTTGCGCGGGATGGTTGAATACTTGGAGTCGCTAACGATTGAATCAAGTGTCACCAAGTCTGGCTTTGAGCCGATGTTTAAGATTAAACGAAGTAAAGTCATTACTGGCCTAATTAAATACCTAGGGCTTGGACGCAACATAGGTGAAGTGACGGAGGAAGCAGACAAGCTAGTATCCCTTGAGCGTGAACATTGGCGAACAAGTTATTTACCTCGTTATGGTGAATTTGGATATGACGATGTGAAAGCGGGATTGATCGCCGGTATCCAACCAAGTTGGCAAAAAGAGGAGGGAGGCCGAGATTATTTTGATGAAGCTATTTGGTTCTCAATGGCGCGAGGCGTAGAAGCTGCGGCCACTAAAGTGTTTATCGAGCATCCTCTGTTTATTGAGCTTTCTGAAAGCAGGCAAATTGCAGGGCGATTGGCCTCCGAGCCAGAAGTTTTGAAGCAGACTCAACAGTCAACCGTAACCCCAATTGCTGTTGGTGAGTTCAGTCAGAAAGGCACTTTTGCTGTCCAGTACGAAATGCCTAGTGGTCAGAAGTTATTAGTTTTGATGGAGAGTTTTGTAAATGGCCTACCTAATGAGCAAGATTTGGAAACTCGGATTTCTGGCCTTGGGCTGGACTGCTATGAGTCATTACGAGGAAGTCTGGTCGGCCTTGTTGTCAGTACCGTTAACCCCATTCATTCACTTTATACGACAAGTATCTGTAGCGTTGTAAAGCGCAATACTGAGGGTTCGCTTGAGGAATTGGATTTACAAGAGGCCGTTGGCGCTATCTTCTTCCATTTATCAGGTGTGCGGCGAGAATTCCAGTCTGCTGCGCTGTTTAAGCTGTTTGAAAATGGGGATATCGACAATATAGCTATTCCGTTTAGTGACGATTAATAACGGTCCCGAATAATTTTGATTTTTGCAAACTGATGCCCTTAGGCTGTCAATAAATGACGGCCTTTGCTTTATGGAGTTGCGGAATACAAATACACGTATTTATCGGAGTTTTTGGCGTTTTTGGTAAAGTTAACCCATCAAATTATAGCGCAAAACGCTGATTAGTTTAGGGGTTGTCATCATGGGTACATTAGCAGTAGTTCAGAAGTTAAAAAACGCAGGTCAGGATTTTGAGTGGTATCCGACTACCGATGCTCAGCTGCAAACTATCGTTGATGATATTAAGGCGATTCAAGAGAACTTCGACTTAACTAATCGCTATAGTGACCCTGTGAGATTTCTCGATGTAGGCGCTGGTGATGGTCGAGCATTAAAGACGTTCAAAGCGGCTTTTGAAGATGAAGAAAAGCGCCAGTCAGTAAATTGCTATGCAATTGAGAAAGCGACCATTCATACCGACTCTTACTTTGGTGAGGGTATCACCCTTCTTGGCACTGAGTTCACAGAAACCAACTTTATCTCTAAAAGCTGCAATGTGGCATTCGTAAACCCACCTTACAGCGAGTTTTCCTTGTGGCTTTCAACACTGATTAAACAGCTTACATTTAACCTACTTTATGCTGTGGTTCCTGAGCGTTGGGTTAACTGTCCTGTAATTGCAGAGGCAATTCAATTGCGTGGCGTTATCGCGACGGTAATTGATGAATCAGACTTTTTGAATGCTGAAAGAGCGGCAAGAGCAAAGGTAAACTTAATTCGTTTTAGCTTCGTCAATGTAGATGAATCCGATGAAGATGATAAACGCGCTCAATTTCGCCGTGACCGTGGTTATAAGAAATCGCTCAGCTACGACCAAACAGATGCGTTTGGGCTTTTCCTAGAGAATGAGCTAGGGCTGAAAAAAACATATTCTCAAACCACTCAAAAGTTTAGTGAATACTACGAGGCCGAGCGCGTTAAAAAATCAATGCACACTGAGGGTAGTGAATCTTACGCAGTAGCTGAGACAAAAGGGGTGCTATGGGCGCTGCTCGAAGGTTATGAGCGAGATTTAGCTAACACCTTAGCCCAGTACAAGCGCATTGCCTCAGTTGAACCAGAGCTGCTAGCTGAACTAGGCGTTGAACACGACAAATTACTTGAAAGCGTTAAAGATAAATTATTCGGCTACCGCAATGTTTATTGGAAAGTGCTATTTGATAATCTGGATGCAATTTCTAGCCGTTTGATAGGCAAACACAAAACAGATTTATTGAACAAGCTGAACTCTAATGCTTTGGATTTCACCTACACAAATGCGGTTTATGTAATTAAATTTGCGGTGGACTATGCCAACGATCTGGTTGAAGAAAGCATTACTGACACGTTTAAGATGCTCACATCCAAGGATTCTATCTCTAAATACTACAAGTCAAATGAAAAGGTATTCAGCGACAATTGGAGGCATAACCGCGAAACCAACGGAAGTAAATACCTGCTGGATTATCGCTTTATCTTTAGCAGTTGGGGCAATTTTGATAAATATAAATCGCGTGGATTGTCAGATAGTGCCGAGGTTTTTATTAACGATTTGGCCGTCGTCTTTGGGTTGCTAGGTTACAGCGGTATTTATAACGATGTTTGCGCTGGTTCTGGCAAGGGTTCAATCTACGGAATGGACACCAAAGGGAATTGTGTTGAGCTGCTAAATGTGAAGTTTTACCAAAACGGCAACCGTCATTTAAAGTTCAATCAGGCCGCAATGCTTCGCTTTAACGTAACAGCTTCGCGTTTACTTGGTTGGGTTCGCAGCAAAGAAGAACTGCAAACTGAGCTTGACTGTGATTCTGAGGTAGCAGCCGAAGTTTGGAACGTGAAAGACACATTAGCGTTAACTCCTATTGTCGCATTAGCATTAGCTTGTCCGAGAGCAGATAACTTAGATATGGCAGCCTGATTGAAAAGGTAAGGGTAGTAGATCAGTTAAGGGTTTGTATCACGCGATACAAACCCTTTTATTATGAGTTTTATATTTAAACTTCAATTAGTTACTGTGTTTTTCGTTGTGGTGCGTAAATGCAGTTTGCAACAAGCAAATTGAAACCATTATCAATGGTTCATGAGTGATATAAATACTGTCTAATGTGAGGGTTGGTGTAGCAGGTTTTCGACATAATAGCCGTCCCAAGCGAGTATATAGTGAAAACTGTGTATAACTGCGAGTGAGTGAGTGCTAGCCCAGTTAATGCTGGGTTTTTTATTGCGCCGAGAATGTACACAGTGTGTACATTCAGTATGTATATTCTAATCTGGTAACGCTTGTTGTTTTGTAATAGCCGCTGCGCGGCGGTTTAGCAGGATGAAGGCTTGGTCTGATAATACACAGCACATAGAATACACTATATATTCATTCGTGTTTTGACCATAAAAAAGGCCACATAAAGTGGCCTAGATACACATTATACACAGTCCAAACAGCTATATATAACCTATTGGACGGCTGAGAATTTTACTTGCTAGATGCTACAACCCTAATTCAGTGTGGTAATTGATTAAAGTCGTAAATCGGTACTCGTTGCTATTAATGATATTTCTATCTTTGGTTGTGACGGCCTTGATGTACTTGTTTACGTAGGCTTCAAATTGCTGCTCGACATGAGCTTGTTTACCAATTAGCTTTTTACCCGCTGACTTAGATTTTAATAGAAATACGTCATTGGAAACGTGATTTGCTGACCGAATTAGCAGTGCTTTGGAGTAATCCAGCCCCATCCCTTTTATGCCGACGACATTACGGTTCACTTCAATAATATAGCTAGCGTTGTGTTTAATATGCGAACGCACTGGAATGGCAAATATAAGTCCGTTGACGGTGACTTTAACAATGCCGTGACCGCGAGTTTTTCCAGTTTGCCAAGTGTTAGTAGCCGAATCAAAATCTAATGCCTGCTCCACTCTTGGGTTGTCATGGTAAAAATCTGCGGCGAGTTTTTTTAAATCCATGCTCTCTCCGTTAGAAACGAAAAACCCAGTCTATAAGACTGGGTTTTCGGTAGCTAATACAAGGAATTTGGGTTTTTAACGTGGGGATATTCCTACCGCCACAACAAACAAGGAATTTGGGTTTTTAACGTGGGGATATTCCTACCGCCACAAGCTACATAACAATAGTAAGGCTAGTTAGCCTTGAATGCAACGATATGCTAGGTATTTTGTTGCTTGCATTCTGCAAACTCGAACTAGATAGGCTATAGCTGTTGCCTTAAATCAATGACGCGAGGCTTTGCTGCATCCGTGTAGCCAAGCGATGTAATTGAGAATGGCTTATCAGCAACACCTTGAACGACGACGTAGCGAGTATTTGTTAATTGTTCATCGGCTAGCGCAAAGTCCTGTTCGGTGGCGGGGCGATATAGATAGCTTTCTAAAAACGGATTGCAAATCCTGATGTACTGAGCTTTTTTGCCGCTCAAAGTGATGTTGATTTTCTTTTCATTGCTATCAGTTTTGGGGTTGCAATTGCAACTTGAAATGATGGTTCCGTTATCGGTCATGAAATACATACCTATACCAGACCCGTTATTGACTCTTACTTGAGGTGATGCAGCTTTAATCTTAAGAGGATTGTCAGGGCTAGGTGATCGAATCCATGCTTGTGGCTCATAGGCATTTGCGCTGAGCGTGAATAGGATAAGAGGGATGAAAAGTCGTTTAGATTTCATTTTCGATACTTCCTACGACCGTTAAATAAGTTGAAGTGCGACTGAATATTCAGAACCGCTCCAATTGCATCTACACACCACGCCAGTAATCGTAGATTGAAGCATGGAGTTGGCATTAAAAGTGATTTTTAACGTATCACCTAATTCAAAGGGCTTAGAGTGAGCCAATAAAACCCCGCCTCTTGAAAGATCAATGCAACTAGCTTCATCGGTTTGTTCCTGCCCATTGGTTTCATTCCAGCGCAATATGACAGCTTCTCTGTCCATGCAAATGCGAACTTCGGCGCGTCGTTCATGGTTAAGGTAGCTCTTAACATTGTCTACAGGAATTTTGGGTTGCGTATTTAGTGTTGAGGCTGTGTGCATAACAATAATCCTTCGTTTATATATTTGGTTGCTCTAAGTGTTCAGCTATGTCATGCGCTCCGGCAAAGTGAAGTGCCGTTGCCATATCGCTGAAAACTTGCTGCTGGTCGTCAGACTTACTTATTTTTCTTGGAGTGGGCTCGTCGAATGCTTTCACTTCCCAATATTTCTCGGTTTCGGTTATTAGATCGGCAGATATCAACCAGCCATTTTTAGTTGCTATTAGCATTTAATTCAGCGCGTCCTTCGAGACTAGCCCGAGTTGGAAAATGGCTTTTTCAGCTTTGTTTATTGCAAACTCGTCTTGCTCTGCAATAGCCCAAGCAGCAAGGTTTGCTGTCATTTGTTCTATGAATTTCTCATTTGTGCAGGTTTCCAAGCATCGTTGAGCTAATCCAAATAGGTGACTTCGAGATTTACGCCGGGCAATTCGCTGTTCAGCAGTCGCCAAATCTTCACGAATAAAGTTTTCACCAATCTCTGTTTTTTCAGTGGACACCGTGATGTAACAAGTTTTCTCGTCTCGATCTAAAAGACTCTCGCCCAGGTGCAACAAAATACTGCCCATGGAAACGGCTTCGGTTGAGCTGAGAACTAATCGGTGAATGCGTTTATTGCCAATATTCGCGCTTTCTGTGAGCTGGCGTGAGCGAACATCAATAGCCACATAGTCGCTACCTGCAGGCTCAATAATGACTTCCTCACCTAGCCCGGCGGCGTTCGTTTGGCTGCGCTTGTAGGCACGACCGAGCTTGCCTTTAACTTGCTTGAATGGCGGCTTTGGAATTGGATTGTTCAAACTGGAAGCCCTATCTGATTAGAGTTAGGGCATGATGTGATTTTTTTGAATAGCTTTCAGAAAAGGCGTGGAATTTTTATGGGGTATAATAAAGCGCCCGAGGGCGCTTACTTACTACTTTGTTGCTGCTTTAGCTTCTCTGGCCTTTTTCCTTTCTTTATATGCTCTTAGTCGCTCTTTACGTACCTCGAATTGTCTGCAGTTCAGAATCTCCTATGTAGCAATCTTCGCCATGGTTCAAAAATATTGTCAGTTGTCTTTCGGCTTCAAAAAGTGTCAGGCCGTCAGCGAGGACGTTATCATCTTCATCCACGATGCAATGAAGTTGGTTGGTGGTTTCAGCTATCTGCTTGCTCATGGTTTGAGTCCAATTAATCAAAAATATAGTGACGTTCTTCGCCGTCAGGTACTGATTCGATAGGGGGCAACTCGAATCCGTTAACAGCTTTGTGCAGCACCCGAATGTTGTCTGGCTGGCCACCTTCATAGGCTGAAACAAAACCTAACGACTTCCAGTATTCCGTTGTGCTTCGACCACATAGAGGCGCAGACATAAGGCGAATGGTCTTAACAGCTTCATGCTTGATTGCGTCCAATACAGATTGGAATAACTGTTTACCAATTCCTTTCCCGCGCTGTGAAGGAGGAACGTAAACGAGGTGAATCAGGGCTCTATCGCCGTCAATTTCCCAGTCGATGTATGGGCTGGCGGCTGCAATATCTTCATAGCCTTTTTCATATTCGATTTCGTTCATGTCACACCTTGTAGCTAGCGGAATATCGCTCAATTCATGCAGGCAATTATACTAAGTTAATAATCTAAGTTACTGTTATTTATAATTTTGTATAATGCAAACTTGAGCGTGTTGGTTTAGATGATAGGTAGTGATGTGCGAGGTAAGAAAAAACTGTGATAGCTCAAGTTGCAGGGGTAGGAACGATCACTCGCTGTAGAAGTGCAATATGTTTGGACGCTAACTGCTGAGCCCACAACGGAAGGTTGAATCAGTGATCGCATCAAAATTCGGTTAAGGCTAACATACTCACGTGATTTAAAATTAAGGGATTAAGTATGAAATTACGCACAATTTTGATGCCAATTGTTTGTTTGTTCAGTGTTACTAATGCTGTGGCTGATGTGGACAAAGGGTTCGCTTGTTATATGGAGAAAAATTACCAGTGTGCATTTAAAGAATTTCTTGAATCAGCCGAACAAGGTGATGCATTTGCCCAAAGCGAAGTCGGAAGTATGTACGGCAGTGGCAAAGGCGTTAAACAGGACTATTTGAATGCAGTGGAATGGTATCAGAAGTCTGCAGACCAAGGATCTGAGGAAGGCCAGTACAGCCTCGGCTTTGCTTATGAATATGGTCACGGTGTTAAACAGGACTATGTAAAAGCCGTGGAGTGGTATCAGAAGGCGGCAGACCAAGGCTACCTATTTGCGAAACAGAGGGTTTTAACATTAAATAAGTTTTTAAATTGCTCAAAATCAGCCAAAACTGAACTCTTTGGGGTGAAAATCAAATCGGTTAGCACTACTCTTGAGCTAGTAGCTAAATTGATAAGGTCTATCTGATTGGTTCCGTTTTGAAAAAATCAAATCGGATTTAAAGGGAGCCACACACAGAAGTGTGTGGCCAGAGGTGTGATTAGTTATACGTGTTGTAGTGAAAGCCTTGGTACGGACAGCTTTCGGATTCGGGTAAATCTGCATAAACAGCTTCACGATTGTGTGACAGTTTAATTGGATACTTCGGTGGGTTGATTTGATTGAGTTCAATCTCTACCCAACGTCCAGATTCAATTAGCTGGTTAGCTGATTGGCCGAACTCGGGTATGATTGCGCCCCAATTACCTTTGAAGTATTTCCCCGGCACCAAATTTCGATAGTCAGCCCAAACGTGCCAAATATCCCCGCTGTGAACATCACGACAAACAGTGCAGTAAGAAATGGCTTGTCCAAGACTCGCTAACTGTTCATCGTCATAGCCCTTAATGCTTACGCCGTATTGCTTTGCATTCATCCGGGCAAGCCAGACGAACACATTGACGCCGCCAAAATCCCCATAACCATCGTATGCTGATTCAGTGATTGGAGCGCGATTGTGAGGTTGCAGCAGGTAAACGGTAGAAGCTCCAATCTCAGAGTGACGATTGGCGATACTTTGTTTCTTATCTGCGGTTAGGTAGCTAAAAAATCCCATGGAAATTTCCTTACTTTGGTTGGTTGGATTGACGCCCTAGCTTTAAATCTAACTAGGGCGGGTATTGCGGATTGGTTAAGTGCCTTGGTGGAACCACACAAAGCTGTGGCCAGCTTTAATGGCTTCCTCAAAGACAGGTAGAAGTTTTTCAGGAATGCGATCACCGGAGTGTTGCACCTTGTAGACGTTTACAAAAAACTCCCAAATGCCGAAATCGCCGTTCTCATTGTGAGAAAACGAGGATATGGACTTGACCCATTGCCATTCGTCAATGAAATCAGGCGTGTCATAATCCCCGACAATATCTTGCATCATCACTTCAAGAATGGTTTGCGTAGTCATTTAGTTTGTTCCTTTTGGTCTGGTTGGTTAGATTTGCGCTATTGGGGTCAAGCTTCGACAACGGCGCTCTGATACCCGGCAAATGCGCTAGGTAACAGGTAGTCACTAATCTGTTGTTTGGCCGCAAGTTCGCAGCATGAGTAGTGAATGCAATTTTCGTATAGCTTGCTTTTCTCGATGTAGAGATCAGTTGCATCAACTGAGTTTTGAGCAATGGCTAGTCCATGTAACGTATCTGTCATTCCCAAGCCCAATACAGCGACTGGGCGGTTTAGATAGAGCGATACAAAGAAAAAGCGATAGCCTGTTTTTAAAGTTGGATTCATTGCTGAATACCTTTAGTTGATTGGTTGGATTTAAAGAGAGTTGAAGCCAGCAGCACCAAGGGCGATGAAGGTTGCTAGACCTAAGAGATACGTCGCTTTCGTGCCAGCTTGAATGCACCACCAGACCAATAGGCCAAGGTAGAGGAATTCATTTCTGGTGATTTGCAGCATAGTTAGATCCCCTCAAATGCGGAGTAGACGAAACAGAACATGGCCAAGACGCAGGTAAAAATTGCGTAGTGTTTCCATGGGAAGTTTTGCAGTAGTGTTTTGTAGAAATCAGACATAGGGTTTCTCCAAGTAAAAAAAAGGACGCCGGGTACTGAAGAATCCCCTGATGATTTACAAATAAATCATCAAATTAGGGTGGAAGCGCATCTTGTTGCATGATCAAATGGTTTCGCTAAAAACTACACTTGGACAACAAGATGCGCGAAGCCAATATCCTACAACATTCTTTACACCAATACTGCCCAGAACTTCACCTAAAACGATTAAACAGCTTGATGCTGGCCTCTAAGGCACTGATTGAATGTAAGACACTGACCTTGACTGAGTTAGGTCGAAATTTACCAACCACGGCCCGAACCAAGCACAACATCAAGCGCATTGATCGTTTGCTCGGCAACACGCATCTGCATCAAGAACGGTTAGCTGTCTACCAATGGCATGCCAGCCTCATCTGTTCTGGTAACCCTATGCCGATTGTGCTCGTCGATTGGTCAGACATCCGAGAGCATAAACGCATCATGGCTCTGCGCGCCTCAATAGCCTTCAATGGCCGCTCTATTACCCTGTATGAGAAGTCCTATCCCCTATCAGAACAATGCTCTAAGGCCTCCCACAACGGTTTTTTAGCGGACTTAGCCAAGATTTTACCTTTGCATGTTACCCCTCTCATCGTGACTGACGCGGGGTTCAAAGTGCCTTGGTACAAAGAGGTTGAGGCGCATGGTTGGTTTTGGCTAAGCCGTATTCGCGGTACAGTTCAATTTGCAGATATTGGCGCTGAAAATTGGCGTGCAGTTCGCAGTACACATGACTTGGCCAACGGTCAAGCGAAGAGCCTGGGTTGTAAGACCTTGACCAAAACTAACCCTATCAATTGCCATCTCACGCTTTATCGTAGCAAACCTAAGGGGCGTACAAATCAGCGTTCAACGAGGACTAATTGCCACCATCCATCGGCAAAAACGTACTCAACATCGGCGAAAGAGCCTTGGGTGTTAGCCAGCAATTTACCACCAGAATCTCGGAGCCCAAAGCAGCTGGTAAACCTGTACGCCAAACGTATGCAAATAGAGGAAACCTTTCGTGACCTCAAAAGCCCGGCATACGGCTTTGGCTTACGCCAAAGTCGTACCAACAGTCCAGAGCGATTCGACATCATCCTACTGATAGCGTTGATGGTTCAATGCCTGTTGTGGCTAGTTGGTTTACACGCACAGCAACAGGGCTGGGATAAGCATTTTCAGGCCAATACCATTGGGCATCGAACGGTACTCTCAACGATTCGCTTGGGATTGGAGGTACTCAGGCGGCCTGATTATCAAATCACGGAGAAAGAATTGCTGGCGGCCTGGGTATTATTCGCCAATCAGTTGCTCAAATATGGCTATGCTATGGCTGATTTATGAGGGGATCCTTCAGCGCCGGGTAGGGCGTCCTTATAGCGGTGTTCAACGTGCCGAAGCAGATTGATGTTATGGTTGTGGCATCGCCGGTATCAAAATAAGTTTGCTGAATGCAAACCTATAGTGGACCGGATTACTTGCGGTACTGGTAAGCCTGTTGAGAGGCTGGTGCGTACTGCTGTTGAGAAGCTGGTGCGTACTGTTGCTGCGGGGCAGGTTGATACGATTGAGCGTTACTCTGTGGTTGTTGTGCTGCGTTTGCAGATGATTTCGGCTTGTTAACGATGAATTTATTCACGAAGAAGCTAACAGAGTTCACGGCGTTGCCGTTTCTGTCAGTGTAGCTTTCCGCTTTCAAAGCTCCATCGAAACAAACTACATCGCCCTTTTGAGGCGGCGTGGCCTTATCCTCTTTGATACTGCACTTAAGCCAAACGGTTTGATTATCCCATTGGCCATTGTCTAACTTTTTAGATTTGGTTGTAGCCACGCTGAAATTGATCCAGCCGTTTGCAACGTCCACGGTTCCAACATTTCCGGCAATTGTTGCCGAGTTAATTGAAATCCACGAATTACCTCCGTAGACAAGAATCTCAGTTACATCAATAACAGTGACTGTGAAGGTGGAGTTGTTTTGGCCGGAAAACTCAACTGAGTCGAAGAACCCTTTAACCCCAAGCACTTGGCCTGTAGTGATTTGGTGTTCTGTTCCAATTAGTAGAGTTACGTAGGTTGGCTGTTGAGCAGGATTCTTATTTGGAATCTCAAGCCAAACAGCTTGCTTGCCGTTGATTTGGTGTTGCTGGATTGAACTAACAATACCGCCAACGATTGCTGTACGGCTGTTCATGTGTAGTTTAGTTGAAGTAGTCATATTGGATTATCTCTTAGTTAAATTGAATAAAATTCAAATAGCAAAAGGCATCTTCAAATCGAATTGAAAATGAAACTGCTGGATTGATTGGATTAATTTTGGAACAGGGTAGAACTTAAACTGAGGGGTAGTGACGAAACCTTTCATCGTCGGAGGCTGTAATAGAGCCTCCATGATGCACATTCCCTGATTTAGTTGCAACCTGCAGTTTTAAAAATTGATTAGTCCGTCAATAGTCTGCCGATAGCTTTAAAATTTGATTTGCCCATCAAGCAGCCGAAGTAGCTTATCTCCACTAACAAGCTCGATGTGATCGCTTAGGGTGAATTGGTCTTTAGAGCGGTATCCGGTACGCCCTGTATGGGCAAAGACTCCCCTAACTTTATGGCGCTGGCATAGCTGGTCAAAGTCTTTTACATGACGGGGGTTGATGTAGCTTTTGTATCGCTTTGATTGAACGAAATACTTTACTTTCCCAACCGTGAACTTGCCGTCAATACCGCCGTCGCCTGAATACCGACGACCCCGAACAACGGGATAGCCGGATCTCTCTATCCCAGTCAAAACAGCTTCCTCAAAAACATAAGGGGTAATATCACACTTTAGCCTGCTCATTCTATGAGCTGGTGGCAGGCCATTAATTTCACCTAAGAACTTTATCGCATTCTTTATGTTGGCCTCGTGCCTACAAATCTTCGCCCTATCACGTCGGTCACGACGCATGAGCAAGCGCTCTAGCTTATAAGCGATGTATAGGCTGAAAATACACAATAACCAGATAACTAGCATTGATATGATAATTCCGACCGTTGAACCCAAAATAGTTAACAAGTCCAAACCGCCGCTTTCCTCTGCGTAATTCTTGAACATAAAAGAAACCTATCTCATGCGGATTTTGAATGCTGGCTTCATACTATGAGCCCGAGGTTATTGGTAAATACCTGTCGGAGTCAGTAGGGCAGGGTAGTAAGACAATCCAAATTCTTGAGACAGCGGGTAGCCGCCC
>NZ_JAOEAL010000002.1 GCF_029835735.1 Shewanella sp. GD04112 | reverse complement strand
TCAAAGGCCGGCATTTTCAGCGTGACATCATTCTGTGGGCCGTACGCTGGTACTGCAAATACGGCATCAGTTACCGTGAGCTGCAGGAGATGCTGGCTGAACGCGGAGTGAATGTCGATCACTCCACGATTTACCGCTGGGTTCAGCGTTATGCGCCTGAAATGGAAAAACGGCTGCGCTGGTACTGGCGTAACCCTTCCGATCTTTGCCCGTGGCACATGGATGAAACCTACGTGAAGGTCAATGGCCGCTGGGCGTATCTGTACCGGGCCGTCGACAGCCGGGGCCGCACTGTCGATTTTTATCTCTCCTCCCGTCGTAACAGCAAAGCTGCATACCGGTTTCTGGGTAAAATCCTCAACAACGTGAAGAAGTGGCAGATCCCGCGATTCATCAACACGGATAAAGCGCCCGCCTATGGTCGCGCGCTTGCTCTGCTCAAACGCGAAGGCCGGTGCCCGTCTGACGTTGAACACCGACAGATTAAGTACCGGAACAACGTGATTGAATGCGATCATGGCAAACTGAAACGGATAATCGGCGCCACGCTGGGATTTAAATCCATGAAGACGGCTTACGCCACCATCAAAGGTATTGAGGTGATGCGTGCACTACGCAAAGGCCAGGCCTCAGCATTTTATTATGGTGATCCCCTGGGCGAAATGCGCCTGGTAAGCAGAGTTTTTGAAATGTAAGGCCTTTGAATAAGACAAAAGGCTGCCTCATCGCTAACTTTGCAACAGTGCCCCTGCGTGCGCTGCTGCCATGTCCACTACCTGACGCCGGTGATGGTGATGGCCTCGCCGGAGCGGGAATTTCTTAACCTCGACGAATTTAGACGATCGGCGGGCGAGGGGATGTCGTGGCAAGGTCCGCCTTGCGCTGCTCCGCAAGGGCGACACCAGCGGGTTCGTCGGCGGCCACGCCTAGCGCGACCGCAACCAAGCGTCGAAAAAGTATACGCTCGTCACCCGCCGTCTCCTGTGCTGAGAGTCTCAGGCCGATCGGCCGGCAGGGCTCAATGTCAGCAAACGCGTGATGAGCGGTGGCCTTCAACAGTGATAAGGCGGCACCAGAGAAAAATCACTCAGGGTCAATGCCAGCGCTTCGTTAATACAGATGTAGGTGTTCCACAGGGTAGCCAGCAGCATCCTGCGATGCAGATCCGGAACATAATGGTGCAGGGCGCTGACTTCCGGTGCCAGCAGATATTTTGGCAGTTTGCCTTGGATCAGAGCCATCTGACGCAGGGCTAGTGCAGCCGGATAGTCAATAGCTACCGGCAGCGGTGCGGACTGTTGTAACTCAGAATAAGAAATGAGGCCGCTCATGGCGTTGACTCTCAGTCATAGTATCGTGGTATCACCGGTTGGTTCCACTCTCTGTTGCGGGCAACTTCAGCAGCACGTAGGGGACTTCCGCGGTTCCAGACTTTACGAAACACGGAAACCGAAGACCATTCATGTTGTTGCTCAGGTCGCAGACGTTTTGCAGCAGCAGTCGCTTCACGTTCGCTCGCGTATCGGTGATTCATTCTGCTAACCAGTAAGGCAACCCCGCCAGCCTAGCCGGGTCCTCAACGACAGGAGCACGATCATGCGCACCCGTGGCCAGGACCCAACGCTGCCCGAGATGCGCCGCGTGCGGCTGCTGGAGATGGCGGACGCGATGGATATGTTCTGCCAAGGGTTGGTTTGCGCATTCACAGTTCTCCGCAAGAATTGATTGGCTCCAATTCTTGGAGTGGTGAATCCGTTAGCGAGGTGCCGCCGGCTTCCATTCAGGTCGAGGTGGCCCGGCTCCATGCACCGCGACGCAACGCGGGGAGGCAGACAAGGTATAGGGCGGCGCCTACAATCCATGCCAACCCGTTCCATGTGCTCGCCGAGGCGGCATAAATCGCCGTGACGATCAGCGGTCCAATGATCGAAGTTAGGCTGGTAAGAGCCGCGAGCGATCCTTGAAGCTGTCCCTGATGGTCGTCATCTACCTGCCTGGACAGCATGGCCTGCAACGCGGGCATCCCGATGCCGCCGGAAGCGAGAAGAATCATAATGGGGAAGGCCATCCAGCCTCGCGTCGCGAACGCCAGCAAGACGTAGCCCAGCGCGTCGGCCGCCATGCCGGCGATAATGGCCTGCTTCTCGCCGAAACGTTTGGTGGCGGGACCAGTGACGAAGGCTTGAGCGAGGGCGTGCAAGATTCCGAATACCGCAAGCGACAGGCCGATCATCGTCGCGCTCCAGCGAAAGCGGTCCTCGCCGAAAATGACCCAGAGCGCTGCCGGCACCTGTCCTACGAGTTGCATGATAAAGAAGACAGTCATAAGTGCGGCGACGATAGTCATGCCCCGCGCCCACCGGAAGGAGCTGACTGGGTTGAAGGCTCTCAAGGGCATCGGTCGACGCTCTCCCTTATGCGACTCCTGCATTAGGAAGCAGCCCAGTAGTAGGTTGAGGCCGTTGAGCACCGCCGCCGCAAGGAATGGTGCATGCAAGGAGATGGCGCCCAACAGTCCCCCGGCCACGGGGCCTGCCACCATACCCACGCCGAAACAAGCGCTCATGAGCCCGAAGTGGCGAGCCCGATCTTCCCCATCGGTGATGTCGGCGATATAGGCGCCAGCAACCGCACCTGTGGCGCCGGTGATGCCGGCCACGATGCGTCCGGCGTAGAGGATCCACAGGACGGGTGTGGTCGCCATGATCGCGTAGTCGATAGTGGCTCCAAGTAGCGAAGCGAGCAGGACTGGGCGGCGGCCAAAGCGGTCGGACAGTGCTCCGAGAACGGGTGCGCATAGAAATTGCATCAACGCATATAGCGCTAGCAGCACGCCATAGTGACTGGCGATGCTGTCGGAATGGACGATATCCCGCAAGAGGCCCGGCAGTACCGGCATAACCAAGCCTATGCCTACAGCATCCAGGGTGACGGTGCCGAGGATGACGATGAGCGCATTGTTAGATTTCATACACGGTGCCTGACTGCGTTAGCAATTTAACTGTGATAAACTACCGCATTAAAGCTTATCGATGATAAGCTGTCAAACATGAGAATTCGCGAATGAACAAGCTCCAACGCGAGGCCGTGATCCGAACCGCGCTCGAACTGCTTAACGACGTGGGCATGGAAGGTCTAACGACGCGCCGACTGGCTGAGCGCCTCGGGGTGCAACAGCCAGCGCTCTACTGGCATTTCAAGAACAAGCGTGCGTTGCTCGACGCACTTGCCGAAGCCATGCTGACGATAAATCACACGCATTCGACGCCAAGGGATGACGACGACTGGCGTTCGTTCCTGAAGGGCAATGCATGCAGTTTTCGACGGGCGTTGCTCGCTTATCGCGATGGCGCGCGTATTCATGCCGGGACGCGGCCAGCCGCGCCGCAGATGGAAAAAGCCGACGCGCAGCTTCGCTTCCTTTGCGATGCTGGCTTTTCGGCAGGTGACGCGACCTATGCGTTGATGGCAATCAGCTACTTCACCGTCGGCGCTGTTCTTGAGCAGCAAGCTAGCGAGGCAGACGCCGAGGAGCGGGGCGAAGATCAGTTGACCACCTCAGCGTCTACGATGCCGGCGCGCCTACAGAGCGCGATGAAAATCGTCTACGAAGGCGGTCCGGACGCGGCATTCGAGCGAGGCCTGGCTCTCATCATCGGCGGTCTTGAAAAAATGAGGCTCACTACGAACGACATTGAGGTGCTGAAGAATGTTGACGAATGACAGGGGGCGGCAGGTGCGGAGGGCGCGGTTGCTTCGTCATATGAAGCAAAGTCACCTAGCTGAATTAATGGGTGTGGATCAGGCAACCGTGTCGCGCTGGGAGCGGGGCACCCTTGCATTGTCGGATGGGAGGTGGTCAGCGGTTCTTCAATTGCTTACCGGGCCTTCCGATTCATCGTACGACGCTGCGCTGAAGCGTCTGGTGCAATCCTCCGCCCACAAAGTCCATCTGGTAGCGACCGGACACATTGTTTGCTCGCGGCATCTCCGGCCAGGCAAAGGGAATTGCGGATTGACCTAGCCGAACTCCTTGGTAAATCGCTGCGTGTTTATGCGTCCCCGAGATAGTTGCGGCCGACTCTGCGCTTAATGGGCTCGGTTGGCATGAGGGGCGGCTGGGGTCACTCGAGGTGGATACCGGCCCGAACTGGAGCGAGGAACTTCCATACTGCCAAGGCGAATGCTGTGGGAGCGCATCATGCTCGCTGATGGTAGCCCGGCACTACTTGTTACCACCACAGCTTAATGCGAAGGGTGCTCCTGTTCTTGTGCATATTTTATGCGCTGCTGATTGTGCATCGAACTGATAACCTCAACGGGTCTGCTTTGTAGTTCACCACACCCCTGACGCGCGCGTGCCGGATAAGCAGAACTATGGTGCCGATGGATGTCAGGAACACTCGGCCTGGTTCGTAACTAGGTCGTCCTGCGCGATCCTGCGGCTAGGGCCGGAATCGTGCTCGCCAGTCAGGCGCTGATGAAGCCTATGGGCACTGTTGCAAATAGTCGGTGGTGATAAACTTATCATCCCCTTTTGCTGATGGAGCTGCACATGAACCCATTCAAAGGCCGGCATTTTCAGCGTGACATCATTCTGTGGGCCGTACGCTGGTACTGCAAATACGGCATCAGTTACCGTGAGCTGCAGGAGATGCTGGCTGAACGCGGAGTGAATGTCGATCACTCCACGATTTACCGCTGGGTTCAGCGTTATGCGCCTGAAATGGAAAAACGGCTGCGCTGGTACTGGCGTAACCCTTCCGATCTTTGCCCGTGGCACATGGATGAAACCTACGTGAAGGTCAATGGCCGCTGGGCGTATCTGTACCGGGCCGTCGACAGCCGGGGCCGCACTGTCGATTTTTATCTCTCCTCCCGTCGTAACAGCAAAGCTGCATACCGGTTTCTGGGTAAAATCCTCAACAACGTGAAGAAGTGGCAGATCCCGCGATTCATCAACACGGATAAAGCGCCCGCCTATGGTCGCGCGCTTGCTCTGCTCAAACGCGAAGGCCGGTGCCCGTCTGACGTTGAACACCGACAGATTAAGTACCGGAACAACGTGATTGAATGCGATCATGGCAAACTGAAACGGATAATCGGCGCCACGCTGGGATTTAAATCCATGAAGACGGCTTACGCCACCATCAAAGGTATTGAGGTGATGCGTGCACTACGCAAAGGCCAGGCCTCAGCATTTTATTATGGTGATCCCCTGGGCGAAATGCGCCTGGTAAGCAGAGTTTTTGAAATGTAAGGCCTTTGAATAAGACAAAAGGCTGCCTCATCGCTAACTTTGCAACAGTGCCTTCTACGGCACGTTTGAAGGCGCGCTGAAAGGTCTGGTCATACATGTGATGGCGACGCACGACACCGCTCCGTGGATCGGTCGAATGCGTGTGCTGCGCAAAAACCCAGAACCACGGCCAGGAATGCCCGGCGCGCGGATACTTCCGCTCAAGGGCGTCGGGAAGCGCAACGCCGCTGCGGCCCTCGGCCTGGTCCTTCAGCCACCATGCCCGTGCACGCGACAGCTGCTCGCGCAGGCTGGGTGCCAAGCTCTCGGGTAACATCAAGGCCCGATCCTTGGAGCCCTTGCCCTCCCGCACGATGATCGTGCCGTGATCGAAATCCAGATCCTTGACCCGCAGTTGCAAACCCTCACTGATCCGCATGCCCGTTCCATACAGAAGCTGGGCGAACAAACGATGCTCGCCTTCCAGAAAACCGAGGATGCGAACCACTTCATCCGGGGTCAGCACCACCGGCAAGCGCCGCGACGGCCGAGGTCTTCCGATCTCCTGAAGCCAGGGCAGATCCGTGCACAGCACCTTGCCGTAGAAGAACAGCAAGGCCGCCAATGCCTGACGATGCGTGGAGACCGAAACCTTGCGCTCGTTCGCCAGCCAGGACAGAAATGCCTCGACTTCGCTGCTGCCCAAGGTTGCCGGGTGACGCACACCGTGGAAACGGATGAAGGCACGAACCCAGTGGACATAAGCCTGTTCGGTTGGTAAGCTGTAATGCAAGTAGCGTATGCGCTCACGCAACTGGTCCAGAACCTTGACCGAACGCAGCGGTGGTAACGGCGCAGTGGCGGTTTTCATGGCTTGTTATGACTGTTTTTTTGTACAGTCTATGCCTCGGGCATCCAAGCAGCAAGCGCGTTACGCCGTGGGTCGATGTTTGATGTTATGGAGCAGCAACGATGTTACGCAGCAGGGCAGTCGCCCTAAAACAAAGTGAGGCACCAATGGATAGTTCGCCGCTCGTCAGGCCTGTTGAAACTACCGATTCGGCCAGTTGGCTAAGCATGCGCTGTGAGCTGTGGCCAGATGGCACATGTCAAGAGCACCAGTCAGAGATCGCAGAATTTCTGTCCGGAAAAGTCGCCCGGCCTGCTGCTGTCCTCATTGCTGTAGCACCCGACGGAGAAGCACTAGGGTTTGCCGAGCTTTCGATCCGCCCGTATGCGGAGGAGTGCTACTCCGGCAACGTTGCGTTCTTGGAGGGTTGGTACGTTGTGCCAAGTGCGCGGCGTCAGGGCGTAGGTGTAGCTCTGGTAAAAGCCGCCGAGCATTGGGCTCGTGGTCGCGGATGCACCGAATTCGCCTCCGACACTCAACTTACCAACAGCGCAAGCACCTCGGCGCACCTGGCGGCTGGATTCACGGAGGTTGCTCAAGTACGCTGCTTCCGGAAACCGTTGTGAGGGGCGCCGCGTTGGTGCCTAACAATTCGTTCAAGCCGAACTTGCTTCGTTACACCAAAGCCATGGCAGAATGAGCTTGCCATGGCTTTGGCTCCACTACGCAAGTCGGCTTAACTCAGGCGTTATGCCGCACTCACCCCCATGGAGTTTTGATGTTCAAACTTTTGAGTAAGTTATTGGTCTATTTGACCGCGTCTATCATGGCTATTGCGAGTCCGCTCGCTTTTTCCGTAGATTCTAGCGGTGAGTATCCGACAGTCAGCGAAATTCCGGTCGGGGAGGTCCGGCTTTACCAGATTGCCGATGGTGTTTGGTCGCATATCGCAACGCAGTCGTTTGATGGCGCAGTCTACCCGTCCAATGGTCTCATTGTCCGTGATGGTGATGAGTTGCTTTTGATTGATACAGCGTGGGGTGCGAAAAACACAGCGGCACTTCTCGCGGAGATTGAGAAGCAAATTGGACTTCCTGTAACGCGTGCAGTCTCCACGCACTTTCATGACGACCGCGTCGGCGGCGTTGATGTCCTTCGGGCGGCTGGGGTGGCAACGTACGCATCACCGTCGACACGCCGGCTAGCCGAGGTAGAGGGGAACGAGATTCCCACGCACTCTCTAGAAGGACTCTCATCGAGCGGGGACGCAGTGCGCTTCGGTCCAGTAGAACTCTTCTATCCTGGTGCTGCGCATTCGACCGACAACTTAGTTGTGTACGTCCCGTCTGCGAGTGTGCTCTATGGTGGTTGTGCGATTTATGAGTTGTCACGCACGTCTGCGGGGAACGTGGCCGATGCCGATCTGGCTGAATGGCCCACCTCCATTGAGCGGATTCAACAACACTACCCGGAAGCACAGTTCGTCATTCCGGGGCACGGCCTGCCGGGCGGTCTAGACTTGCTCAAGCACACAACGAATGTTGTAAAAGCGCACACAAATCGCTCAGTCGTTGAGTAGCAGGCAGATGCGGCATAACATGAAGTTGCAGCCGACCATCACTCCGCTGCGCTCCGTTCTGGCGGCTGAACTTCGGCGTTAGACATCATGAGAAACACAGTGCCCGCCGAGATTTCGGTACAGTTATCACAGGCACTCAACGTCATCGAGCATCATCTGGGATCGACGTTGCTGGCCATGCATTTGTATGGCTCTGCACTCGACGGTGGCCTGAAGCCATACAGTGATATTGATTTGCTGGTTACTGTGACCGCACGGCTCGATGAGAGTGTGCGGCAAGCTCTGGTCGTCGATCTCTTGGGGGTTTCCGTTTTCCCTGGTCAAAGCAGAGTTCTCCGCGCCTTGGAAGTTACCATTGTCGTGCACAGTGACATCGTTCCTTGGCGCTATCCGGCCAGACGGGAACTGCAATTCGGGGAGTGGCAGCGCAAAGACATTCTTGCGGGCATCTTCGAGCCTGCGACAACCGATGTTGATCTAGCCATTCTGCTAACAAAAGCAAGGCAACATAGCCTTGCCTTGGCCGGTTCGGCTGCGGAAGATTTCTTCAACCCAGTCCCGGAAAGCGATCTGTTCAAGGCACTGGCCGACACCCTGAAACTATGGAACTCACAGCCGGATTGGATAGGTGACGAGCGGAATGTAGTGCTTACTTTGTCTCGTATTTGGTACAGCGCAGCAACCGGCAAGATCGCGCCGAAGGATGTTGCCGCCAACTGGGTAATGGAGCGTTTGCCAGTTCAACATCAGCCCGTGCTGCTTGAAGCCCGGCAGGCTTATCTTGGACAAGGAGAAGATTGCTTGGCTTCGCTCACGGATCAGTTAGAGGCGTTTGTTCACTTCGTGAAGCATGAAGCCACTAAACTGCTTGGTGCCACGCCAATGATGTCTAATTCAGGCGTTGAACGACAGCTTTCCCAAAAGCTCTACGGCTGCTCTGGGTCGACACCGGTAATCGGATCGTTGCCGCACTGAACAGCGCCCCGTTCCAGGTCGCCTCCATTTATGCGGCTGAACCGAGGGAGAGCAGCTTTACGCCGTCTGGCCGCAGTTCGCCCTTGGGCGACACGTGCCGGTAGAGCGTCTGCCGGGTAATCCCGAGTTCTTCGCAGAGATCGCCCACCTTGGTTTCCGGTTGCCCCATGCTGGCCATCGCCAGGCGTAGCTTGGCGGCGGTCATCTTGAAGGGGCGCCCCCCTTTCCTGCCGCGAGCGCGCGCCGAGATAAGTCCAGCGACTGTTCGCTCGGAAATCAACTCACGCTCGAACTCGGCCAGCGCGGCAAAAATACCGAACACAAGCTTGCCGGCGGCAGTCGTCGTGTCGACCGCCGCACCGTGACCGGTCAGGACCTTCAGGCCCACGCTACGCGCAGTTAGGTCGTGCACGGTGTTGATCAGGTGGCGCAGATCACGGCCAAGCCGATCGAGCTTCCACACGATCAGCGTGTCCCCTTCACGAAGCGCCTTCAGGCAAGCAGCCAACCCTGGGCGATCATCGCGCCTGCCCGAGGCCAGATCCTCGTAAAGGTGCGCAAGGCTCACACCAGCGGCGATGAGCGCATCGCGTTGCAAATTGGTGGACTGGGATCCGTCCGCCTTCGATACCCGCATGTAGCCGATCAGCACCTTTTCACCCGTCACGTATACGTTCGATTATGTGACAGTGTGCACCGGAAAGTTCTGGTCGTCAAAATTTGTCACTTAACCCGTCATTCTGTCTAAGACATGCAAAAGGTCCATCAGGCACGTAATGTGACAGGAATTCCGGGGGGATGCCTTCCTTTGCGAAGGTGGCGCGCAACTGTTCCAGGGAAGCGGGGTCGCGCCGACCATAGGAAGCCAACGCGAACAGCGAGCGTGCCGTCTCGGGGTCGTGCCGCGCTTCAATGATGGCCTCATCGATGGCCTGGACTGCCCGTTGCCAGTGATCGACGGGTTCGGGCTTCGGCGTTTTCGCCGACAGGCCACTGGTGAAACCGGTTTGGGGTTCGGACCAGAACAGCTTTGCATGCTCGCCCGGCGGGCTTATATCCCTCATCTCAATCAAGCTGATTGCCGTTGCCGCCGCCTCCAGCATCTGCAACCGTACTGCCGGGTTCAGGGTTTCATACGGTCGCCACAGACTTTGCCCAGCACGCAGCGGATGCCCGCAGCCTTCCCAGACTTGGCGGAGATACCCCGCGCAGGTTCCGCACGTCGAAAGCGGGGTGTTCAGCTCATCGAGCAGCGTGCGTAGTAGCCGAAACCACAATCCAGCGTGGATGCGTCGGCGCGGCAGCTCCACATGGCCGGTCGTCAGTGCCTGCCAGGTGCGCCGGTCCATCACCGCAATCGCGTCGCTGGCGGTGCGCGGCGCAGTGTCGGCGTTCTCCCAGCCGAGAAACCGCCCAGGCACGCCCCAATAGGATTCCAGCCAGCAGCCATGCAGCGGGCAGCTCAGCATCAGGGGCAGCTTCCATGCAAGCAGTACGGCTTGGTTTGCCGGGTCGTTCAGACAGAGCGGGCAGGCGCGATGTATCGGCTGGCTGGGCAGCCAGGCACGCCAGCTCGTGATGGATCGCGTCCTACGGCGGAGTTTCGGCAGCAGCACCGAGAGCTGGAACGCATAGGTTTCCAATGCGTCTGGAATCTGATCATCAAGGCTGTCCAGTAGCCAAGGCACCCAGCCGTCGAAACTCATGCAACGCAGCCGGTCCGGCTCGATGCCGCTCCGCTGGGAGAGCATCGCCAGCAGCGCCAGTGGTGGCGCGGTGTCCAGGTCATCAACCTGGCCGTGACCAAGATCGTGCTCCAGCAGCTCGGACACCTCCATGTGATAGCAAAGGGCCACGCGGTTGAGCCACGAAGACAAGGCTTCGCCTTCCCTGGGAGCCGGATGCAGTGGCCAGTGTGGCGCTGGCTTCACATCAGTTCCCGCTCGAATTGCCGCCGCTCGCTGGGACCGGTGTAATCGGCCATGCTGAGCGTGCGATGGTTGATCGCTTCCTCACCGCTCTCCACGGCAGCGACGGCCGCCGCCATCAACAGGTGCGCCAGCTCGCCGATGGTGCCCTCGCTGCGCGTAAGCAGGTAGCGGGCCATATCCAGCGTGGCAATCGACGAGGGTCGCCGCAGCGGGAGCGAAGCCGCGAAGCTGGCCAGCAGTGAGCAGCAATCGTCGTTGGCCTCCCACACCGGCAGCATCATCGGCTCGAAGCGGTTTTCCAACTGGTCGTCCGAGCGGATCGCCAAGTAGGCATCGCGTGTGCCGACCCCGACCAGCGGGATGCGCAGCTCGTTGCCGAGGAAACGCAGCAGGTTGAGGAATTCCCGGCGGTTGACGCTGTTGCCGGCCAGGACGTTGTGCAATTCGTCGATCACCAGCATGCGCACGCCGACCTTGCGTAGCAGTGCCAGCGCCAATTGCTCCATTTCCGGCAGCCGTGGGCGCGGGCGCAATGGCGCGCCCATCGCGGCAAGTAGCGCGACGTAGAAGCGGATTACCGACGGTTCGGATGGCATCTGCACGACCAGTACCGGAATGTGCTCCTGGTCGGCGTCGGAGCTGGCCGGGTGGGTGCGGCGGAATTTCTCGACGATCATCGACTTGCCGTTGTTGGTTGGACCGACCAACAGCAGGTTGGGCATGCGTTGTTTGTTCGGCCACGCATACAGGGCTTCCAGCCGATTCAGCGCCTCGACTGCTCGCGGATAGCCGATCCAGCGGTCAGCGCGAAGGCGATGGATGCGTTCGTCCGCCGGAAGACGGGCCAAGCCCTGGGCCACCGGCATCAGGTGGGACAAGTCGATGATGGGATATTCTTCCACGGCTACCACTCCTCAATCTGGTCGAACGGTTTGGCAGGTGGCTGGTTGTCTGCCTGCGGGTCAGCCATGTCCGCGTCCGGTGGTGGCGTGGTTTTGAAAAGAACTGCCGTTGCCTTGAGATGCTGGCGTCGATCCGCGTCGCGCCGCGCCTTGCGCGTAGCTTTCTGCGCGGTGGACACGATTTCGCGCATCTGGCCGATCATGCGAAACAGCGCCGACTCATCCACCTGTTCGCGCCCTTGCTGCCGCAATTTCGCCAGCGCCTGTCGTTGTTCCCAGAGGGTGACAGCCGGGTGCGACAAGGTGCGGTATGGAATTTCCAGATAGTGCTGCCCCTCCGGCTCCAGCACCCAAATGCGGCTGATGTCGCGCGGGTCGCGCCGGATCAGGAACGCAGGCAAGCGGTCGCGCCGAGCTATCCACGGCTTGAGCGCATCGGCGTAGTAATGGATGTGGTCGATGACGAAGCCGGTGCGGGTCAGCGTGCGGCGGATGATGGGCAGAAAATCGACCAGAAAAGCCGTGGTGCGAGTGATGACGGTTGGCACGCCGGTCCGCGCGATAGCTTCGGCCCAGCGCGCTGCCGGCGGCTGGAGCAGGCCGTTGTGCACGGAGCCGTGGTAGGTGCCGACCGCCAATGTGAGCCAGCGCTCCAGCTCACGCAGCGTCAGGGCGGCCTTGTTTTCGGAATCGTAGTCGCCGCGCTGGTCAGGGTTGGAGAAGGTCGTCCCTGGCAATTCGTCGTGGATCATCTGCATCGCCGTGCCGATGATCCGTTCCACGATGCCGCCGTAGTGCGGCTG
Source organism: Shewanella sp. GD04112 (assembly GCF_029835735.1). Classification (NCBI taxonomy): domain Bacteria; kingdom Pseudomonadati; phylum Pseudomonadota; class Gammaproteobacteria; order Alteromonadales; family Shewanellaceae; genus Shewanella; species Shewanella sp. GD04112. The sequence goes on along the minus strand of NZ_JAOEAL010000002.1, from coordinate 236,898 downwards.
CCCGAGCGGGCGATAGTCAAGCCGGATGCCATGCTGCTCGCAGCCTCGGCGTAGCGCTTCGCTCTTGAACTCGGCCGCGTTGTCCAGGTAGAGCAGCCTGGGCTTGCCGCTCATCGGCCACTCTATTTCTATGTTCAGACCCTCCAGCCAGGGACGCTTGTCGCAGGCGACATGCACAAGGCACAGGCCGACCGAAACAGATGACGGCGCTTCCAGCGTGACGACCATGCCGAGCACGCAGCGGGTAAACACGTCGATGGCGATGGTCAGATACGGACGGCCAATCGGTTGCCGGTCGCGCTCGTCCACCACGATCAGGTCGATGACCGTGTGATCAATCTGCACTTGTTCCAGTGGCGCGGTCACGGCGGGAGGCTCACCACCGACACCTTGCAGGCTGCGGGACGCATCCTGACCTTCCCGGCGGCGAGTGGCCTTGAGCGGATCGAGGCCGGCGATCCGCAGAGCCACGGTGTTGCGCGCCGGCGCCCGCAGCTTTTGCGCTTTGCAAGCCTGCGCGACCTCGCGGTGGAACGCTGCCAGGCTACGCTTCTGCTTGGTCAGGAAGCGCTTTTGCAGCAACTCGCGGATGATGCGCTCAACTGATTCCGGCAAGCGTCCCTTGCCTTTTCCGCCGCCGGATCGGCTGCGAGCCAGGTCCGTCACAAGCCCAGCACCTTGCCGGGCACGGCGGATTAGGACATACACCTGCCGCCTGGACAGGCCAAGCGCGTGAGCAGCGGCATCGGCGGCTTCATGCCCGACCACATCAAGCGCTGCCAGCGGCCCGATGATTTCCGCCCGTTGCCGGGCCTGCGCCCAAGCCGCATCGGGCAGGGTGGCCACGCCTTGCTCGGCAATCAATGATGTGTCTGACGCCATGCTCACACCTCGCTTTGGTGCACACGAGTATTGAGCATAGTCGAGATTGGTGCAGATGACTTCTGATATTGCGTTGTCAGGAGTCGCCTGCACATCTGGCGTTACGCCCCGTCAATTGGTGCAGTCGTCTTCTGAAAATGACACGCGGTGCGGCCTTGCCTGACATCCAGTTAGGGTATGCCTCAGTCTGACAGTGATGAGTCGCAGGCGTTCGGATCGGCATCGGTTTCGCTCCCGGTCTTGGCGCGCGCCTGGAAGCGCTGATAGCACTCCAGCCCGCAGAAGTGCTCGACGTATTCCGCGCCTTCCGGGGTGAAGGCGGCATCGAGCGGGATTTCCTTGCAGCACACGCAGCAACTGGTGGCAGTCGGATCATTTGCATTCATGGTGGCACCCCTCCATTGACTGACGAAGACGGCGAATGCCGCCGCCGGCATCGGCTTGGCGAACAGGAAGCCTTGTCCTGTGTCGCAGTCCGCTTGTCGCAACAAATCAAGACTCGCCGATGTTTCCACGCCTTCGGCCACTACTTCCATGCCAAGCCCATGCGCAAGCTGAATCACGGTGCGCACGATGGTCTGGTCGCGGTGGTCGTTGGCGAGTCCGGCGACAAACGATTGGTCGATCTTGAGCGTGCTGATGGGGCAGCATTTCAGGTGTTGCAGGCAGGAATAGCCGGTGCCGAAGTCGTCGGCGGCGAAGCGCACACCGATCTGTCGCAAAGCTTCCAGGGCGGGGAAGATCGCCGGATCACCGAACGCAACCGATTCGGTCAGCTCAATTTCAAGATACGCGGCGGGCAACCCGGCATCGGCCAGCACGCCCTTTACCCACTTGTCGAAATCTGGCCCCACTTGGCTCGCCGAAACATTGACGGCCAGCCGGAACGGTTGCCATGCCAGCACCCGCCAGTCGCGCATTTGACGGCAGGCTGCGCCCAGCACCCATGCGCCGATTTCCGGCATCAGGCCGGACGATTCGATCACGGGCAGGAACTGGCCCGGCGGCAACAGTCCGAGCGTCGGATGACGCCAGCGCAACAGGGCTTCCGCGCCGACAATCTGCTCACTGCGCAAATCGACAATCGGCTGGTAGTGCAGCTCAAGCTGCCCGCGCTCGACCGCCTGCGCCAGTTGCGCCACTGTCCATTCAATTGGCTGGGAAGCGCTCATGATCGACCTCTGAAGGCCCGCAGCAGCCGCGTCACAGACAGGACAAACAAGCCGGTCAGCGTGAGGGCTGCAATACCCCAGTGCTCGCCGATGAACGCGCCGGCCGTCGTGCCGGCCAGCACAATGGCGAGAATCGGCAAATGACAGGGACAGGTGAGCACCGCCAGCGCACCCCACAGGTAGCCGGTGAACGGCTTGTGTGTCTCGGCCGGCATGCGCTCGGGGCTGTTCATGGCAAACTCTCCGCATGCTGTGCCGGCGCGGTCGGCATGGCGGCCAACTGCACTTCCAGATTGGCCAACGCTTCGCGCCGGCGTTCGACGAACTGACGCAGCACAGCAAGCTGCGCGGCAGTTTCATCGCAGTTCGCCGCATCCAGCGCCCGGCACAGCCGCGCCAATGCGCCGAGGCCGATGCCCGCCTCGAAGGCGGCCCGCACGAAGCACAGTCGCTGCAAGGCGGCGTCATCGAACAGGCCGTAGCCACCCGTGGTGCAGGCGACTGGCCGCAGCAATCCGCGCAGCAGGTAGTCGCGCACGATATGCACGCTCACCCCGGCATCAAGGGCCAGCCGGGACACCGTGTAGGCGTTCATCGAACACCTCCTTTTGGTCGGTTCACGGCAATGCATATACCGTTTCGCCGAGTTCAATCCGCGCGCTGCGAATCCGATGCCGGTGCCGTAGAACATTGGGTCGATATCCGATCACGGTGTCCTAGATGACATGGTCTGCAACAGATGTCGATTAAACTCCTGGCCCAAGCCGAAAGCCTCGTGGACACTGACGATCGCCAATCCTTCCAATCCTTGATGCTTGGAGGCCCAGTCTTCCGCCGTCGGGACAGATGCAAAGAAATGTACATGGCAACAGAAGGACTGACGAACGTCGGCTGCTTCCTGCGGCAATACCAAGGACACCGCCATGCCGGCAGGTTCGACAGCCTGTATCTCGCTGGGTGAAACCGTGAGTGAAACGGGTGCTCCGGTTGCAGCGCAATGCGATGAGACGCGAGCTGTACGGCCGATCAGCGCCGGAAATATCAAGGTGTCCAGCGCGCACCAGGCATACAGACGGCGGTCGTCAATTTCAAAGACATACGAAGTCTCGCGCAAGGTGAGGCCGTAGCCGATGATGTTCCCATCTTTGTCATATTCGGTACTGGTGGCCTGTTCGAGTACGGCGGCCACTCGCTCAGCGGGCCAGTCGAGAATCCCGGCAAGTGTCGTTCGTGAAACCGGACGCCCCTTGGCGAGTTCCCGCAGTAGCGGGACCAAGAGATCCGCAGTACCATTGGTACGATTGACCGAAGTGAGACGTTCTAAAATATATGGGGCGAGCTTCATGGTTCCATCTCCTTTCATCCTGCGCAGCAGGACAATTGTTTGACATCCTTGGTGAAGGTCTGCGCCGCGAGCTTCAGCCCCTCGACCATCGTCAGGTAGGGGAACAACTGGTCGGCCAGTTCCTGCACCGTCATGCGGTTGCGAATGGCGAGAACAGCCGTCTGGATCAATTCGCCGGCTTCCGGGGCGACGACCTGCACGCCGATGAGCCGTCCGCTACCTTCCTCGATGACCAGCTTGATAAAGCCGCGTGTGTCGAAGTTGGCAAGCGCACGCGGCACGTTGTCGAGCGTGAGCGTGCGACTGTCGGTTTCGATCCCGTCGTGATGCGCTTCCGCTTCGCTGTAGCCCACGGTTGCTACTTGCGGATCGGTGAACACCACGGCCGGCATCGCGGTTAGATTGATGGCAGCATCCCCTCCGGTCATGTTGATCGCGGCACGGGTGCCGGCCGCTGCCGCCACATAGACGAATTGTGGCTGGTCCGTGCAGTCGCCGGCCGCGTAAATGTGTGGCGTGCTGGTGCGCATGCCCTTGTCGATGACGATGGCACCCTGCGCATTGACGGTGACTCCCGCCGCGTCGAGTGCCAGGCTGCGCGTGTTCGGTGTCCGTCCGGTAGCGACCAGCAGCTTGTCGGCACGTACTTCACCGTGTCCCGTGGTCAGCACGAATTCGCCGTTCACATGCGCGACCTGGCTGGCTTGCGTGTGTTCCAGTACCTTGATCCCTTCGGCACGGAAGGCCGCTGTGACGGCCTCGCCGATGGACGGGTCGTCGCGGAAGAACAGCGTGTTGCGAGCTAGGATCGTGACCTGGCTGCCCAGCCGGGCGAAGGCTTGCGCCAGTTCCAGCGCGACCACCGACGAGCCGATCACGGCTAGGCGTTCGGGAATGGTGTCGCTGACCAAGGCCTCGGTCGAAGTCCAGTAGGGTGACTCTTTCAGGCCCGGAATCGGCGGCATGGCCGGACTGGCACCCGTGGCGACCAGGCAGCGGTCGAACATCACGACGCGCTCACCACCCTCGTTCAAACTAACGATAAGGCTCTGGTCGTCCTTGAAACGCGCTTCACCGTGCAGAACGGTGATGGCTGAATTGCCGTCCAGGATGCCTTCGTACTTGGCATGACGGAGTTCTTCGACACGGGCCTGCTGCTGGGCCAGCAGCCGCTCGCGCAAGATCGTCGGCGGTGTGGGTGGCATGCCGCCGTCGAATGGGCTTTCCCGGCGCAGATGGGCGATGTGGGCGGCGCGGATCATGATCTTGGACGGCACACAACCGACGTTGACGCAGGTGCCGCCGATGGTGCCGCGCTCAATCAGCGTGACCTGCGCGCCTTGCTCGACGGCCTTCAGTGCTGCCGCCATCGCGGCTCCACCGCTGCCGATCACGGCGACTTGCAACGGGCGCTCGCCGCCGCTGCCCTTGTCGGCGGCACCCATCCAGCCGCGCACCTTGTCGAACAGCCCAGTGCGGTTGTCGGTCGGCGGGGCATCGGCGAGCATCGCTTTGTAGCCCAGGCCAGCCACGGCGGCGGTCAGTGCGTCCGGCGCTGTGCCTGGATCAAGGGCGAGCTGGGCCGCGCCCTTGGCATAGGACACTATGGCAGATTGGACGCCGGGTACTTTTTCCAGCGCTTCCTTGACGTGCGCCGCGCACGAGTCGCAGGTCATGCCGGTGATTTTTAGATGGGTCATGCGACAGATCCTTTTTCGTTTGTGGTAGCAGACAAGGGCGTCAGATGTGCTGCGCTGCCGTTTTCAGTGCCTCACTTCTTGACGCTGGACGGATAGCCCGCGTCTTCGGTGGCCTTGGTCAGCTTCTGCACGCTGGTCTTGGCATCATCGAAGGTGACAACCGCTTCGCGTGTCTCGAAGGTCACGTTAACTTTGCTGACGCCTTCGACCTTGGAAATCGCCTTCTTAACGGTGATCGGACAAGCGGAGCAGGTCATGCCCGGTACGGACAGCGTGACGGTCTGGGTGGCGGCCCACACGGGGGCAACAACGGCAGCGATGGCGAGAGAGGCAAACAGTTTTTTCATGATGAACTCCTGTGATTAATAGAAAAATGGCATGACGTAGGGAAATCCGAGCGCGACCAGAACCAGCGCGGCCACGACCCAGAAAATGAGCTTGTAAGTAGCGCGCACTTGGGGAATCGCACACACATCCCCTGGTTTGCAGGCTTGCGCCGGTCGGTAGATGCGCCGCCAGGCGAAAAACAGCGCCACCAACGCCGCGCCGATGAAGATCGGGCGATAAGGTTCCAACACCGTCAAGTTGCCGATCCAAGCGCCGCTGAACCCCAGGGCGATCAGAACCAGCGGCCCCAGGCAGCAAGCCGAGGCGAGGATGGCGGCTAGCCCGCCAGTGAAGAGCGCCCCGCGCCCGTTTTGAGGTTCAGACATACGCTTGTCCTTTCAAATCTGGATTGGATAGCTTAAGCTTACTTCCGTACCAATGTACGGAGTCAAGCGATATGGAAAAAAATTTGGAGAATCTGACTATTGGCGTTTTCGCCAAGGCGGCCGGGGTCAACGTGGAAACAATCCGGTTCTATCAGCGCAAGGGCTTGTTGCCGGAGCCGGACAAGCCCTATGGCAGCATCCGCCGCTATGGCGAGGCGGATGTGACGCGGGTGCGCTTCGTGAAATCAGCCCAGCGGCTCGGATTCAGCCTCGACGAGATCGCAGAGCTGCTGAGGCTGGATGACGGCACCCACTGCGAGGAAGCCAGCAGCCTGGCCGAGCACAAGCTTCAGGACGTGCGCGAAAAAATGACCGACCTGGCGCGCATGGAAACCGTGCTATCCGAACTTGTGTTCGCCTGCCATGCGCGGCAAGGGAACGTTTCTTGCCCGCTGATTGCTTCGCTGCAAGGGGAGAAAGAGCCGCGTGGTGCCGACGCGGTGTAGCCGAGGGTAGTTACGCCTTAGCGTGCTTTATTTTCCGTTTTCTGAGACGACCCCTCCTACAACATTAGCATTTAGCAAAACCTACCTCAGAATGACCAAAATTTGCCTCATTGTGACTTTATGGGATGATTTTCTTAATGAATACAGGAGAAAATCATCATGATACCTAAGACACAGCGGGAGCGACAAATTGATGATTGGCAATGCAGTACCACCGGTGATGGCTAAAGAAGTGATCAGTGCTGTACTCAAAGCCGCATGAGTTGGAGTGTAATTAAGTCTCACTCTGAGTATTCGTTCGTTACTGAGTAATAATGATTCATACTCGCTTAGTGGTAAACCATTTCAATTGAGTGGTAAATATGCCGCATTCTTGTTGGTAAGTATTTGCAGAATATCCGCTTGTTGTTGCAGCAAACTGGTAAACCAAAGAGGATTCTTTACCGCTAGTTGCAGGAAAATGTTAAGGGATGGAGCTGGAAAGCGGCTTAACCGTAGGATAGTTGTCGCGAGAGGTAGCCCAATGACAATGCCGCCGCAAACAGCAAGACCACAAACAAGCACATCGCCATTATCGGGGTAAGCAAGTCCAAAAGCGGGGCGTAGCTGAAAGGCAGCGCCCCGATCATAAAGCAGATGCAATACAGCGCAATGTAGCTGTTGTTCAAATCGACTTTGCTGGGAACTGCATTCGCCACCACGGAGGATGTTAGATACAGCCAAATTCCAAACCGCACCGGTTCAACAGCAGCGTAATCGTAAAGCGCTGACCAATCAGTGAGTGTAGGCGCCTGACACAGCCAATTCAGTAAGCACACAACGAATAAACCACCGAATAGCGGCGCAATACCAACGAAGAGGCGCAGTAAAGGGCTGATAATAGAAGGTCGATACTTGTACTGCACAAAACCGAGGGTGCCGTCCGGCTGGGGGGAAAAGAATGAGATGTGGGTGATGTTAAATCCGACCAAAATGGCGGTCAGCGCATGACTGAGTTCATGGATAAATACACCAGGAGCCGCATAGACGCGAAATAGCCATCCTCGACCAAGTAAGGAAAAGAACCTGTCCCGCATCAGTGACAACAGTGTCAGAGTTACCCCTAAGCTGAGTACAACTAACCAACCTTCAACCATTAACGCTATCCAACGCTATTAGCAATTTCCAACTCTCGAATACAGTAAGCCGTGGCGATGTCGGCGCGTTCAACGGCGTTTTTCGCATCGGCTTCAAGGCGCTCAACCATCAGTTCTAATGTTTCCATTTGCTTGGCACGGCGTAAGCGCAATACATAGGTTTTCACTGTGTCACTAGCACTATTGAAGTTGAACATCTCACGTAACATTGTTTCGTCCCGAGCAAAAGATTTCCAAATGTAATTATGGGGAAGACATTAACACCAAATGATAATTCCCAATATAACCGATGCCAAAATAATTCAATTTAGACCATCATGCTAACTAGGGGGAAGGAATAAGCAAGAGCACGGAGTACACCTGATAATTCCGTTAAACTCTGACGCGCTTATTCTGGCGTTTCCTTGGATATAACTTTTTTAACTCGCTTCACCGTCGAGGTGCTATTGAGTGTTAATCTGGCGATTTTCTCTTGAGTGAGATTGCCTGCCTCCAACAGATCAATCACATATTGATACTGCTTGCGCCATTCCTCGCCACCGACTTTGATGGTTCCCTTGGGGCGCCCAAAACTGCTGCCGCTTTGAATCGTCTGGCGAATCCCTTTACGCACAGCATCTAATCGCTTGGGTTCGTAACGCCAACGCCCTGTGGCAATAAAGCGCTCGTCCTTATCGAAGGGGGCTAAGTCATTGGCTACGCGTGTGAATGCGGCCTTAAGCTGCTTCAATGCTGACGCATCGAGGCTCAGATATTCTTGATGTTTTCCTATCTCTCTCTTTGATAGCCGGTATCGATACAATACATACTGCTCCAGATAACCGCCGTAAGGGATTAACCGCAATACTTTGGTGGAGATGTCCTGGTTAAAGTGGGCTTTCATCTCTGACATGACTTCAGCTAACCTTACGTTCACTTCACGACGTGTCCGGCCCACCTTATAAATGACTTCACCACTGTCTAGGGTTAACTCAAATAAATAGGTGGTAGCCATCATCAGCTGCTGTTGGCGCCAAGCCTCAATCTCAAAGTGTGCTCGATGTAGTTCGTTGTTAGCCACTAACTGCGATTTTCTATGTATCCGGGCTGTGAGTTGGCGGCGAAACCAGTTGCTGAATTTACTCAGCGATAGTTGGCCGGTGATGATTAACGCGGCATCGGTCAGTCGATATTTACCCGTGTAACTGTCGGTCTCAATAAGATTGTGCTTTAACAGATCACGAACATGCTTAGGTTCATACCAAAATACTTCCCCAGGATGGGCTTCGGCGTAATTCTGTAAGACATTAACAAGGAAATCAGGCGCGCAAAGGCGAAAGTGATCCCAGCCTGGTATTTGTGGCAGCTGTTGCAGTGACTCATGGCAGGTTTCGCCGTCATGTCGAAAGTGATGAATATTGACTAGCCCCTTTGCGGCGATCAACGGCACGGCACAAAAGGGGCAGGAGAGGTCGGTTTTACCACTATTTACCACATCGATAGCGATTAACTCTCCGTCTGTGGCTTTTCCGAGTGTTAAAAAGGCATTGGAAGTCATACTTAATTGACCCTGTTAAATGTCGAATAAATGTAGCTCAAATAAGTATGGGGAAGAACGTAAGTTATATCAACCGGTCAGGTCATCAGGTCATCAGGTCATCAGGGCGGCTAGGGTATTCTAATCTCAATTCAATGGCTAAAGTCGATTATTTGCAAAATCTGCCATAATCTTGTCGTCACTAAGATTATCTAAATTTCTCTTCCACTTTCTCAAATATGGCCATCGCCACTTTATTGAGCACTATTAATTATCTATCCAGATACTCAAGAGGTAGGGGTGTACACCTATCTTTGTTAGCCCACATCATTGCATGATGGTCTAAATAAGGTTACAGTAAGACAACAACAAAAATACTTTAAGGTGATAGCTTTGTGTATCATATCGGATAGCTATGAAGTGATCCAATCCTCATTGCGGGAGCTCAATCACCTGCTTGATTCGAATACCCCTATCCGTGCCAGCGTGACACCTGTACCGCCCGTCATAAAATCGGCTGAGAAAGTGCGCGAGCCGGTGACGGTGATTTCGGTACGCGAAACACTGGGTCTTGCAGCAGTAACGAAAGCCAAACTCGCTTACGGTGATTTACACATTCATCCTGATTACTCGCAGCGCTCAGCTCGTAGAACGCCTGGGGTGCTTTGGTACTCCACATCGCCGTTAGTCACTCACAAAGTTATGGATGTCATTGCCCGGATTAACTTGGCTAAAGCGGCCATCGAGAAGGAAATCACCACCAAGTACAGCGCCCGTGCAGACAGATTTGAGAAACTACGAGAGGTTTGCCCTGGTGTCATGGCGTTACATCTCTATCGCCAAATCCGATGCTTTGACGAACCCATGACCTCGGCGCGGCTCAGCTGGTTATGCAAGGATGTGGTGTCGAAGGTCGATAAAGACAAATTGCTACAGCAACTGAACGCGGATATTAAGCGCCTTGGCGATGAATGCCCAAGTCAGCTATTGCTGTTAAAGCAGAACATCTTGAACACCCCCGAAGCGATGATTCGGGCGCGTCGGGATATTCAGCCGCAGCCCGTGGCCAATCTCATGATTAACGGGAAGGTGAAAACGGTTACCGCTACGATGCCGCTTATTGTATTGCAAAGTGAGCCGTTAGAGATCAAGCCACTCACTACGTTTGACGCTTCAGTTAAGCGCGGTACTCGTGCCGATAAGCAAGCAGCTACGCCACTGGGCTCCTTTAATGGCTCCAGCTATGAAGCAAGGAATTAAAGACCGCAAACGGAGAGTAATTAGGTCAATTTTTGCGTAATTCCCATGACGTAATACAGTGCGTAAAGCAATGTAATTTGAAGGCTTATGAATGAACAGTTACGAAGAGCAGCTTAAATCCGTCTTTCACACATCGCAGATGCACTTGTATATGACTTGTGCTGAGTCAGACCGATTTGTGCCAATGCAACGCCGCAATGAGATCCTGATAAAAAGGTTAAAGCCTTTTGTGGATGACAAGTCATACCGTGAAATCAAGAGTCATATTAAGCGTGTTATCCAGCTTGGTCGCAAAGGGCAGGATATGGAGGCCTGCATCAATCAAATGCTATCAGTAATCAATAGCTCCAGCGTGAAATACGATAGGATGATGGCGTTGGCTGAATGGTTAGTTACTACGATTGAGGTTATCGAAACGCCGATTCAATTCCGAACCAGCGAGCAACCAGTAACAGTGGACCACAATGTCTGTGAGATCCGCTTTAATCGCTTAGAGATTGAAAATTGCTTTAATGAAGACGGCCAACAAATTGCTCCGATGATAATTAGAGGTCCGGCCGGTAAAAGCGTTGGAATTAGCCACTTTGCAAATAAGACATTGATTCATTTAGCTTTTCTGACAAAGGCTGGATAAAATCCTTACCGAGATAGCGAATCCTGAAGCTGCTTAAACTGTCCCTGAATCACCGCTTTTTCCTGAAGAATCAACCTGTTCTCATCGGACAGAGCTTCCACTCTATTCTGAGAGACTATCAGATCCGTTTTAGTGGCCTCCAATGCTTGGGATAGTACGGCCACTTGCTTATCGGCATCTGCTTTCTGGCTGGTAAGTGCGGCAATATTATCCGCCAGTTGTTCACTTTTATGTTGCTGCTCCCGGCTTTTTGCCGAGGCGTCGTTAAGTCGATGCTCCAAGTTCTCGATATCGACCACTTGTCTATCCAAGGTGCTTTTGTTCATCGCATTGGCCTGTTCGAGCTCATGCGTTTGTCGTTGTAAGTGCGCATTAGTGTCTATCAGTTCGGACGCGCTTGACTCGGCTTGGATGAGCCGGTGTTGCAGGTCTTGAATCAGGTCTTTCAGGCCCTGGTTAACCACGTGGAATTGCTCGCGTTCCTGCTGCCGATCTTCGGCGGTGCGTTGCTGGTAGTGTTCAAAGTGATCACGAATATCCTTATTTTCCTGCTTGAGTTCTGCAACGCTTTCCTTTAATTCAGCAGTTCGTGAAAGGGCTTCGTCGCGTTGAGCCTCTGCCGTTGCTAGCTTAATGCGTACATCTTCCAGGGACTTGCTTTGCAGGGCTTTTGCTTCGGTAATTTGCGATAGCTGGGCGTTCAGATCCTGTTGGCGGTCGGTAAGCTGCGCGATGCTGTTACGGGCCTCAGTCAATTCTTTCCGGAGTTGATCATTCGATGCCTTGAATTCGTCGCGGGATTGCGCGATGCGCTGGTCGGCCATCTGCTGAACCCGTTCATGTAAGGCTTTTACTACCTCGACGAGATCATTCGGCAACCCGCTCACATCGACCACCTCCCCATTATCTGACCGCCAGCGCTTGAGTAGTGGTGCAATGGTGCTTTTGCTGCCGGTTCCCAAATGCTCGCGGACACGATCTACGGTAGGCTCCTGGTTCTGGATTTTGATAGCCTCTGCGGCTTTCGAGACATCGTAGTAAGTGATTCCGGCGCGAGCCATGACAGTTTCCCTCGGTGATTATTTAGTAACGTATTACATAGCACGTAATATAACATAATATATTGACTTTTATGCAGCCAATAAAAATTAAATAGTAACCTTCGATAATGAATGTTATCGTGGGTTATGAGTGAGAAATGAAAAATTGATGTTTGTAACACCAGTACATTGGTGCCTTCCAGCGACCCACAGAAAAGGGATAACCATGGATAACTACACACCCAAACTCACATCGGATTCGCCATTACGTAGTGAGCAATCAGTTTTGCCGTCGCTGGCAGAATCCGACTCACTGCGCCACTATCTGCAAGCGGCGACCTCCAATAACACGCGAACAGCCTACCGTTCAGCGATTCGGCAGTTCGAAAAATGGGGCGGGCGGTTGCCCACGGATCGGGATACCCTGGTGCGTTACCTGGTGGCCAAGGCCGATGTGCTGAATAGCCGGACTCTCGCCCTTCACCTCACGGCCGTTAGCCAATGGCACCACTACCAAGGGTTGACTGACCCGGTTCGTGATCCGCTGGTATGTAAAACCATGGAGGGCATTCGCCGCACCCATGGACAGCCCAAGCGCAAGGCCAAGGCGTTGCGCTTGGAGCACATCGCCCAACTAGTAAATTACTTGCGGCACTTACCGGACAACAAAAAGAAATACCGGGATATTGCCTTGGTACTCACCGGGTTCTTCGGCGCCTTGCGTCGCAGTGAGCTGGTTGCTCTTCAGGTCAATGATCTGGTTTGGGAGCCGGAGGGGCTGCTCATCCGGTTGCCGCGCTCCAAGACCGACCAGCAAGGCATGGGTTTAATGCGAGCTTTACCTTACGGAAAGGCCGCTTGTTGTCCGGCTACCGCCGTGAAAACTTGGTTAGATGCAGCGGGCATCACCAGCGGTCCGGTGTTTCGTCCCACCAACCGCTGGGATCACATTCAGGAAAAAGCGCTGGCTCCAGGTGCGGTCAATGCTTTGCTCAAAACGCTGGGGCAAGCCTGTGAGTTTGATTTTGTGCCTGAACTCAGTAGCCACAGTTTCCGTAGAGGGTTATCCACATCGGCAGCGCGTGAGCGAGTGGATTTTGAGTTGATCAAGAAACAAGGCGGCTGGAAGAGCGATGCCACCGTCTGGGAGTATATCGAGGAAGGCCAGCAGCTCAGCAATAATGCGTCAATTATCTTAATGGAGAAGATGGCAACCCTGATGGATGCTGAATGATTCGGTCAACATTCGGGGCAGAATCAATGTATCGGGCCAAACCCAAATACCAAAGCTGGTAATGTTACCGCCACGATCATGGATCATTCTGGCCGCTGTACACCATCGATAAAATATTGTAGACTTTCCTACCTTTGTGTAACTAAATCTACAATATATGAAATGGGTATTACTGATCTTATCCCTGCCCACCCAAAACGCGACAGTGCGTATGCGGGTATGGCGAACCCTCAAGTCCTCCGGTGCAGCAGTATTGCGTGACGGCGTTTATCTGCTTCCCCATCGACCAGAACATCAGCAATTGTTCGATGGCTTGCTGCAAGAAGTAGAGGCAAGTGAAGGCTCAGCCTATGTGCTCCTGGTCGATACCGAAGATGCTGGCCAATTCAGCGGCCTGTTTGATCGTCAGGATGATTACGCCCATCTTTTACACGAGCTGCCCCCAATAAAAGAATTGGCCAGTAGTTCCCTGCAAGAAGCAACCAGACAGCTGCGTAAACTGCGCAAAAACTTCACCGCTATCGCCGCAACGGATTTTTTCCCCGGTGAAGCGCAGGCACAAACCCAGCAGGCGCTGCAACAGCTTGAACTTCAGCTCAATCGCCAGTTATCGCCCAACGAACCCCATGAGCACACCGGTGAAATCCCACGGTTGGATATCAGCCTCTATCGCGGGCGGTTATGGGCAACCCGTCAACGTCCCTGGGTGGATCGCCTTGCCTGTGCCTGGCTAATCCGCCGTTTTATCGATCCGGAGGCTCGCTTTGTGTGGTTGCAAGCACCGAAGGATTGTCCCGCCGATGCGCTGGGCTTTGATTTTGACGGAGCCAGTTTCACTCACCTGAATGGCAAGGTCACTTTTGAGGTTCTGCTTGACAGTTTTAGGCTCGATCACCCCGGCTTAACGCGCTTGGGGGCCTTGGTGCATTTTCTGGACGTAGGGGGTATCCAGCCCAGTGAAGCCAGTGGGCTGGAGCAAATCCTGTGGGGATTGCGCAACAGTATTCATGACGACGATCAACTCATCGCCACGGCTAATGGTGTCTTCGATGCCTTACTGGCTGCTTTTACAAATAAGGAAACACACCATGAGTAACACCACCGAATTAATAGCTCACCAGCCGGTTGAAGCGCCTGCGCCGGTCAGTTTTTGGGAAGCCTTCCGTTTCTGGTTAAAGCTCGGGTTTGTCAGCTTTGGTGGCCCGGCAGGCCAAATAGCCATCATGCACCAGGAGCTGGTGGAGCGCCGGCGCTGGATCAGCGAAAAACGGTTTTTGCATGCGCTCAATTACTGCATGGTGTTGCCTGGTCCGGAGGCGCAACAACTTGCCACTTACATTGGCTGGTTAATGCATCGTACCTGGGGCGGTATAGTGGCGGGTGTGCTGTTTTTGTTGCCATCACTCTTCATTTTGATTGGACTCTCGTGGGTATATATCGCTTACGGCGACGTAAGTTGGGTAGCCGGTTTGTTCTACGGTATCAAACCGGCGGTGACTGCCATCGTCGTGCATGCCGCCCATCGCATTGGTTCACGCGCGTTGAAAAATAATGTGATGTGGGCGATTGCTGCCGCCGCGTTTGTGGCCATTTTTGCACTCAATATCCCATTCCCTTACATCGTGATTGCAGCGGCACTGATTGGTTATTTGGGTGGGCGGTTTCTACCTGACTACTTCAACAGCGGCGGTGGCCATGGCAAGGCTGATAAATCCTTCGGCACCGCGTTATTCGATGATCACACACCCACGCCCGCGCACGCCATGTTCCGCTGGTCGCGTTTCAGCATGATCTTGATCTCCGGTGCATTACTCTGGGCTGTTCCGCTGTTTGCACTTTGGAGTTATTTCGGTTGGGATCACACACTGACACAAATGGCCTGGTTCTTTACCAAAGCGGCACTACTCACTTTCGGTGGTGCCTATGCGGTATTGCCCTATGTTTATCAGGGTGCGGTCGGCCACTATGGTTGGCTCACGCCCACGCAAATGATCGATGGCCTCGCGCTCGGTGAAACCACACCAGGGCCGCTGATTATGGTGGTGGCCTTTGTCGGTTTTATTGGGGGATATGTACAAGCCGTATTTGGCACCGACATGGTATTTCTCGCGGGCGCAGTAGCCGCCACCATTGTCACCTGGTTTACCTTCTTGCCCTCGTTTATTTTTATTTTTGCGGGTGCCCCCTTTATTGAAACGACGCACAATGATTTGAAATTCACTGCGCCACTCACGGCCATCACGGCGGCGGTGGTAGGTGTGATCTTGAATCTCGCCCTGTTTTTCTGTTACCACATTTTGTGGCCAGAAGGCTTTGATGGGCGGTTTGAATGGATATCAGCGGTAATTGCTGTTGCAGCGGGTATCGCATTATTTCGTTACAAAATGAATGTGATGAAGGTGATTGGCATGTCGGCGCTTGTTGGGCTTGCGGTGTCGTTAATGGGGATTAATTAAGTCATCTTTCGATCTGCTCGAACTCATTGCTTACACTTAACGGAGGAAAACCAATGAATGATTTTAACCAAAACAAACGTGATTTCCTGGCTACCAGTGCGACCGCTGCCGCAGGGTTGCTTATTGCATCGGCATCAAATGTTAGCGCAGCTGAATCGTCGTCTCAGGCAGCACCTAAAGGAGCAAATTGGATGATCACCGAAATAAAACCAAAACCTTTATCCTTCAATGCCGCAAAATTAAAAGGCCTTTCTGCCAATTTGATCGAGTCGCATTGGACTAACAATTACAGCGGTTCGGTAAAAACATTGAATGCGGTGAATGATCAGTTGAGTCAGGCACTCGCAAACCCCGACACGCCAGCGTTTCTCTACAATGATCTCAAGCGGGAGCATTTGATTCGCACAGGCTCGGTCATTTTGCACGAATTATATTTTGATAACCTGGGCGGTAATGGCAAAGCCGATGGTGAATTACGCTCAGCTTTCGCCAAACAATTTGGTACTTTTGATCGCTGGGAAACCGAATTCCGCAAAATCGCTCAAGGCTTGGGCGGTGGTTCCGGGTGGGTTGTTCTGGGGTATAACACGCATTTCAATAAGCTGGAAAATTATTGGATGGGTGATCACGCACATTTCCCGGTAGGCACAGTTCCGTTGTTGGTCATGGATATGTATGAACATTCTTATCACATGGACTTTGGCGCGGCTGCCGGTAAATATATTGATGCTTTTTTCAATAATATTAATTGGGATGAGGTTGCTCATCGGCTCCAAGCCACTCACACGAAGACAACATCCTAAAAACGCTATTGGTATGCCTTCTCTTAGGGGGCATACCATTCGCTTCGGCGCAACCAATCAAGGACACGGACGTTATTGATCCGGCGCTGAGTGACGTGTGACTAAATTAAGAGAAAACCAAATGGCGACCAGAAACCTGCAACTAGCCCACCTGCGAAAACTGTCCCAACTGAAACTGCCATTAACAAAGTAGCGGATCGATGGCGGCCATTTACCAGACAGCCTATCCGCGGATCAAGTCAGATATCACGCATGTCGAGTTAGGGGATGTCTACACACCGACACCGGAAGAGCAGCAGTTTGCTGTGAAACATTGCAAACGGGCGAGCACTTCCTTTCTGGGATTACTAATCCAGTTAAAGACGACCCAACGATTAGGCAGATTTGTCACATTGGGTGAAATTCCAAACGTCATCATCGCACACATCAAAAGCCAGTGTCGTTCAAGAGCATCATTCAAGGATCTTCAAACCTATTACGTGTCAGGGGCAAAGGATCGTCATGTAAAACTGATTCGACGTTATCTCGATATAAAACCCTACGATGCAGCCAAGACCTCCGGATTAACAAAGAGTTGGGCGCAAGAG
This sequence comes from Shewanella sp. GD04112, assembly GCF_029835735.1. Lineage (NCBI taxonomy): Bacteria > Pseudomonadati > Pseudomonadota > Gammaproteobacteria > Alteromonadales > Shewanellaceae > Shewanella > Shewanella sp. GD04112. The sequence continues at coordinate 219,914 of NZ_JAOEAL010000002.1, read as the reverse complement.
GCGGCAACAACTAAAGAAGCCCTGCCGGATATCATCAATGTCACGTTGGAATACTTGGTCAAGGAGCGATACGAGTTGCCAGCGTTCAGCGTGCTTGAGCGAATCTGCCAAACAGCCAGAGCGGAAGTCAACACCCGGTATTACGGTCAACTGTGTGAATTTTTGACGGCTGAAAGTCGCCAGTGCATCACGGATATTCTCCGTTCCAGCACCGGGCCGAATGGTTTTGGCTGGAGCACGCTGAAAAATGAACCGAAACGCCCAACTCCTCGCAATATCCATGCGTACATCCACTACCTGGAATGGCTGACCTCCCTGCAAACACTACTGCCTGCGGATTTGGGGTTGCCACCGGTGAAACACCAGCAGTTTATCGACGAGGCCAAGGCCCTGGATTACGCCGAATTGATGAAGCTAAAGCTGAACAAGCGACTCGCTCTGGTCATCGTTTTAATCCGACACCAATACGCACGAACTCTGGATAATGCCGCCGATATTTTTATCAAACTGCTGTTAAAAATGGATCGCTCGGCGCAGAAACTGTTGGAGAAATACCTTGCAGACCATCAAAAGCAAACTGATCATTTGATTTCTGTGCTGACTGGAACGGTCAAGGTTTATTTGGATAAACCCGAATCGGTGTCAGCTTTTGATCCTGTCCTAGGAAAGAACAGCGATCAGTTGCTGCAAATGTGTGAACACTACATGGCGTTCGCGGGTAACAACTACTTGCCGTTCATGGTTCAACTCTACAAAAAGCAGCGATCAACGTTGTTTCGCACGATTGAAATACTCAATCTGGCTTCGTCCACGGAAGACAAGGATCTGCTGAATGCATTTCAATTTATTTTGAAATACAAACAACGGCGCGCCGAGTTCCTGTCCATTCAAAGTGATCCAAACGATCCATCCTCCAAAAATGTCATCAACATTCGCTGGATTCGCGAAAGCTGGTGGAAACTGGTCACAGGAAAATCGACTAAATCAGCGCAAGTCACCGAGGTCAATAAAACCTGTTTTGAGCTGTGTGTGTTTGAACGGATCGCCGAAGAACTGAGTACCGGTGACTTGTTCATTCCCTACAGTGAAACCTTCGATGATTACCGGGAGCAAATGATCACCTGGGAAGAATACGAGGCGCAGCTGCCTACCTATTGCGAGGAGGTAGGACTTATCGCCGGTGATACTGAATTTGCAAGAACACTGAAGGAGTCCATGGAGGCGAGCTGCCAGAAAGCTGATAGCCAATTTCCAGAGGATGAACTGGTCCGTATAGAAAACGGGAACCTGATTATCGGTAAACCAAAACCGGATCAACCTTCGCCAGAGGTCGAAGAAATTGGAGCGCTCTTGCGCGATCGCTTGGACAAGATCAACCTGCTCGATGTAATCATTAATGTCGAAAAATGGTTGAACTTGAACAAACATTTTGGCCCGTTGTCGGGTTTCGAGTCACGTATCAGCGACCCGGTGTTACGTTTTGTTCTGACGGTGTTTTGTTACGGCACCAATATTGGCCCTACCGAAACCGTGCGATCCGTGCAGGGTGTGTCGCGCAAGCAAGTTGCATGGCTTAACTTAAAGCGCACTACGGAAGCCCGTCTCGATAAAGCGATTGCTAAGATCAACAGCGAGTACAAGAAATACCGGCTCATTGAGTGTTGGGGTTCGGGCAACAGTGTGTCCGCTGATGGCAAGCTCTGGGATCTCTACGAAGATAATTTACTATCGGAATACCATATTCGTTACGGCAGCTATGGCGGCATTGCCTATTACCACGTCTCAGATACCTACATTGCGTTGTTCAGCCGGTTTATCCCCTGTGGTGTCTACGAGGCGATTTATATCCTGGACGGTCTGCTCAACGACGAATCAGATTTTAATCCAGACACCGTTCACGGGGATACGCAGGCGCAATCAACACCGGTATTTGGCCTGGCGTACCTACTGGGCATCAAGCTCATGCCGCGTATCCGAAATATCAAAGATCTCAGCTTCTACAAGCCTGACCGCGCTATGGTGCTTAAGCATATTCAGTCCTTGTTCAAAGAGCCTATCAAGTGGGACCTTATTGAAAAGCACTATGCGGATATGATGCGAACAGCTATGTCCGTTAAAGCAGGAAAAATTACCGCCTCGACAATCCTGCGCCGGTTCGGCACCAAGAACCGGAAAAACAAGCTGTATTTTGCGTTCCGCGAACTCGGGCGAGTGGTCAGAACTATGTTCCTTTTGGAATACATCACCGATGTTGATCTACGCAAAACGATCCAGGCAGCGACCTGTAAGAGTGAGGAGTTCAACGAGTTTGCACGTTGGTTGTTTTTTGCGAATGCCGGAAAAATTCCCGCTAACCTAAAGCATGAGCAAAGCAAAATCGTGAAATACAATCATTTGCTGGCGAACTTCACAATCCTATACAACGTGAACGCGATGACGGAAGTGTTTAACCAGTTGAAGTCGGAGGGCCACAATATCACCCGCGACCTCATGGCCGCATTCTCGCCGTACCATACCGAGCACTTGGGCAGATTGGGAAGCTTTGAGCTGGATTTGACCAAGCAGGTTAAACCAATGTCATTTGAGTTGCTGGTTGATTAAATCTTTATTATTCAGTTAGTTATACTCGAAGTGGCTAATTCCAACACTTTTACCGGCCGGACCTCAATTAACTATCGCTACACTTCAGAGGACAATTTAATTGCACTTAAGAAGGTGTTTAACTCAGATTATCAATTGATTGAATGTATGGTGTTAACAAACAACACTGCCAACTTATTTATCATCGATAGCGCTCATTGGTTGGATGCTCAATAGTGCTCAAATAGCTGAAAGGAACTCTCGGTATGATTCAATTACCCTCTCTCACCTTACATGATGTTGTACGCAACTTATCCGGCTTAGGCTTCTTTTGGGCGTTGTGGATGATATTCCCTTATCGACATAATCACGCAATACCCCTACTTCGGTCTGGTGCCGCTATCGCTTTGATGGCGGCTGGGTTGTATAGGCTAAGTGATACAGGGCTTGTTGAGTTTAACACCCCTGCATTTCTGGCGCTGGCCACATTACTGGTCACTACTAAAATGGATAATACCAATACATTTCCGGCGATGGTTATTCAGAACGTGTTTCTTGGTAGCACGTTAATTTCGTTATTTATTTATGGCATTGGAACCGTAGTTATCACCTGCACTTCGGCTGCGATTTTCTTGTATATCCTCAACAAAGCAATGCCGGAAGACATTCACAATTAATATAGCGAGTGATATTGTCCATCCGTGTACTGCATTGGACGTAACTCTATGAATCCTTTTATCCTGCCAAACAGAGCCCTTAACGCGAGCGAGCTGTTTAATCAACGAGTCCTGAACGACCCCTCTACGTCGAAATGGGTTAGGGAACAGTGGGGGAACCTGTCGAAGCGTGATGTTGTTGATGCGCTGAATGACTTGGAAATTCTACAGTTGATGCTGACCAAAAAATTGCATGGACTAAGCCAATGATTATCGCGAATAAAATTGGCTGACTCATACCCGCAGAGCTCAACGTTGAGACTCCGAAATACTGGGATGTTAAGCCTTATGATGAACCAAACACCCGTAGAATATGGAAAACCTATAGAAATGTCAGGTATTTACAGACGTAAAAGCCGCGGAAGCATTGGTGCTTTCCTTCCTGAACCACTTTAATCGCTGGCAATACCTGCAAGGAAATGAAAATTGAAGATAAATCTCAGAGAGCTTAATGCTCTTCAACCCGCCCCTCTCAGCGATGCGGTTTTAGTAAACCTAACTGAATTAGCATTGGCAAGAGGCTGGGTTATCGATAAGGGCCACATTACCTATGAAACGGTGCCATACGACCTTATTGTTGGACACGAACAAGGGATGATTCCTTCGGTTTCCTGGGGAAACCTGTTAAATGGCCACCATACTTCTATGGGGCATTATTTGGGGATTTTAGAAGATAGCCCAAATTTTTTTACAGACCAATTTTGGCCCAAAGTAGGCGTTACACTCGCAAAGCTGGAAGGTAAGTATTACTTGGTTGGTGGTAAACACCGAGTCACTATCAATTACTTCCTCCGCCATTTCAACCCCGAGACATTCAACCATTCAATCGTGATCCCGAATGTCAAAGTCCAGCATTACACACTTAAATAAAATGAGGCAGCAACATGCAAATCGGCCAAAAATATATAGCGGTGTCTCCAGCTACATCCTTCGATGACGTTGATGGCAGTTTAGTGGAATTTCCCGAGAAACGGCTCCAATTAGAGGTACTTCCAAAGCCAGAGAAAGTGCTGGTGGATGACGGTGAAATCTCCACGATTGAGTCCCTACCAGCACACCTAAAGTCGGAAGATTGGTATTTTGTTCGCAATTTAGACACGGGCCGTAGGCATTGGTTTACACCGCTTGACTATAAGTTGACGTTACTTGAATAAATCATAGAGTCATCGATACCGATACTTGCCTTTAGGTGGATGTGGAGCTTGAGCCGCAATCTCCGATTTTCTTTTCACACTTAGATGGTCATTACACTTAGGGCAGTAGTTGAGTAACGCACTGCCTTCAAAGTCCAACTGACAAAAAACGCAGCGATATATAGCGACTACGTTCAACCTGTCCATTTTGGCAATCTGCTCTTTAATCCGATCACGGGTAGTCTTGGTTTGTTCCAGAACTTGTTGCTGTTCCTGAACAGCTGGAGCTTTAGTCTGTTGATGCTCAAACCACGCATTGCGCCTTGGATTGTAAATCCAAGGCTTGCCCTTAATGGACGTTTCAAGCCATTCGCGCAGTAGTGTTTGAGCTGATTTTAGTTTGTAAAACTCATTAAATATCTTTGAGAAAGGAATCAAATCAAGTCCTAGTACCGCCGTGTGCTGATCTCTTGAGAGGTTGTTATATATCGGCGCAGGGCGACCAGGATGGCTAATGTATAGGCATAGCTTGCGACCTGAGACTGTAAAGATTAAGTCAAACATAATATCCTGCTCATAAATATCAAGCGTTATGTTCTTGGGTTCCACCGTGATTAGAAAACTTTTGGTAATGACGTGCTTTTGGCCGTGATGGTCAATCTCGAGAGGTGGCAACATTAACAAGCCTGTCCCCTGTAGCAGCTGCTTCAGCATGTAGCGTACTGAGACATAAAACGAGTATTTGCAGGCCTCTATCTCTTCCTTACTCGCACCTTTGGAGTCATGGGCAAAGTGGGACGCATTAACGTCACCCTGCCGTGCGATTAAGGCAATACCGCATGATGGGCAAGTACAATCACAGGACTTACCCCGCGTTGCGTCATCTGCATCTATATACACGCCATCATTACGAAGGCCGAAGGGGATTAGATTCATAAGGTAAGCTACTTACAAAGTTTTAAGCCTTCTTGAAGGATCGGTCCGATATTAACGCGGGATACACCCATTTCATCCTGAACTTGTCGAAGAGTTTTATTTTCCTTTTTAGCTATTGCCTTTTGGTATTCCAATAAAGAACTATCCTCTTTCCAAATTGGCTCAATAGCATCATAACCCTTGCTTTGGGCAACACCGTTTACCGCATATTCTTTATCATTTGCGATAAAAAACACGGCCTGTTCGTAGCAGCCAAGTTCTCCGCTTTCGACAGTAAACGGCCAACTTTCCCCATAACTACTTTGATGAATTTCTTTAGCGTTTAAAGTTGGGCTCAATGCAAGTAGTGAGATAATAATCGCTTTCTTCACAGTTCACTTCCCTGTTTTAAATTGTTTAACTTACTGATATTAAGTCAATAATTGTCAGGTTCATATAGAAATGCAGGTAGAATCAGACTACCGTCTTTCTGCCAACATCTTGGCCATCGCACTTTCCTTTGCCTTAATGTCTTTGCCGTACCGCAATACCATCATTGGGCTTTTCCAACGGCCGTTCTCTTGGATTTGGGCTATCGAATAGCCTGCGGCAAGTAAGTCCTGTGCGGCGCCAATCCTGGCACTATGCCCAGACCAAGCAGAATGAAGGTCGATTGCTAAGCTCTCGAATGCCCACAGAAATACTCGGTCCACTGTACGGGTGTTCATCGGCTTGGCTTGAACCGAGACTTTATTGCTCCGGCCAATCGGCTGAAACAAGTAGTCTTCCTTAGTCAGCCCAGCACCTTGGATGTACCGCTGAATCAATTTGAAGCCTAGCGGCGTAATGTTCACAACCTCTTCTTCACCCGAGTCATTGGTTTTGGTGTAAGGCACTGACAACACATAATCGCCTTCAAAGGTGGACTTGAGATGGCCCACTTTGATCCGAAGCAGCTCGGATTCACGAAGCAACGATTCATAGGCGATGTTCAGCAACGCCAAATTGCGCTTGTCTAATAACCTCTCACTTTCGCCATACGATTCTATGAGCATCTGCAGGTGATGAAGTCTAAAAGGCGTTGCCTGCTCTTGCGCTAAGCCGCCTGACTCGAGCTTTACTATTCTGATTTCATTCTGCTTGTCTTGCACGGTCTTACTGCTCACAGGGGACAGCAAACCACACTCCACATGGAAACTGTTAATCGCCCAAGCATATTGAGATAAGGTAGTGTATGACGACGCCTGGTGGTACTCAATAAATGTGGCCACTACCTCGGGGCTCGCAGGCAACGGGGTAAGGTTATTTGTAAGACACCAACTTTCAAACTTAGCCCACCGGCTCATTAGTGCTCGCCATGTATTAGCCCTGCGGGTACGGTGGCCATTCTCAAGAAAGTGCTTGAGTTTTGCCTGAGTAATCTCCCGAATGCGGAGCTTGTCTGCATCGGTTAAGTGAGCCAGAGGCTTTGACAATAGCGACTGTAGCTCGTCAGTAGAGCGCTGATAGCTGTCTTTTAACGAATCGTTAAGCGTTGACGGAGGTTCGCCGTAGGACAGTGCAACGCTGTGATTATTCGTGGTTAACAAGCTCACCTAATGCCTCCCTGTCTGCTGAAAAAGCGGGGTGTTCGTCCTTGTAAAAACTCAGTAATTCATCAATCGCAGCATCCACGGATTTGGCGCCAATCGTATCCTTGAAAAGAACTAGCTTGTCGTATTGGGTCTTGCTGATCACAGGTCGAGTCGTTTTTTGAAGCCGCTCGATTTGAGAGATGCGCCGACGTACCAGCTTCCAACCTGAATCCGAGAAAATGGAATTAAGACAGACATTCAATGAATGCAGCGCGGTTTCCTGTGGTAACGGCTTGGATTTGGTGGGTTCGGTTTCTCGCATTAACTGACGGAATGTCACAGTGAGGGTCGGAGTGCCATTTAAGAACTGCGAAGTAAACCACTCGGTTTTCTCTATCTGGTTGTAAGTGTTACCGATCATGCGCGAGAGTAAATCACGTACTTGTGGGCTTGCAGCTTCACTTGCCGCTAACAGTCTTAATGTGCGTCCCTTGGGTCGCGAACTGACGTCAGAGGGGAGGGCGTGATACGTCCAAGCTGGGCCTAATGAGTCAGATTTGAGTGGGGAGGTAGTGTCATTCATTTTAGTATGGCGTCTCTACACTAATAATTATGTTTTTAGTATAAAGACACACACTAACTAAATCAAACAAGTTTAGTTAGATTTCTGAGCTGCCTACCCATTGAGGTAATACACCGTAAAGTAGATACGCATTCCATGCTTGACCACCTGCCAATGCATCACAGTCCAGCGCTTCAAGGCTGTCATGAGTCCATCCTCCTTGCGGCGCAGGTACTATAGTTATTTGTGTGCCATCTAAGTCCTGAATTTGGAGATCACATTCAACAAGTGCCCCTGTCAAAAAATCTGGTTCATTCGGGCTTGATGGGCGGGTGATGATGCCAGAGACGATTTTTGATAGCTGTTGGCTCACCACCTTCCAGACCAGTGGATTGCTTTGCAAGGCACTAACAATCTTATTCAGCATAGGGATGGCCCCTTGAAGAAGAGCTAATTCAACCGAGTTAATCGGTTCGAAGTCGCCAGACTTGATAGCCTCGATGTCCTCGACGTAGAAATTGGCACCATCCTCAATACCGTTACCTTGGCCAAGGTTAATGCCGTAGGTGAACACGATGGGGGCATGGTCGCTATCGGTCAGCACCTCGGCATTGACCATGACTGCGAGTTCCAGTTTAACCAGCGGGTTAGGCGTATCGACGTAAAAGCTGTATTCTTGATAGTAGCTATCCGCGTCGCCGTTGTCCTCTAGGAACGGCAGGGGAGCTAACAAACTGGTCGCTTGGTCAAGGTAAATACTTGGGCTAATTTGCATCTTATTTCTCTCAGTTATTAATGTAAGATCATCATTGCATAGGTTCAATTTCTGGCAAATTTTGAGTAAATTCTACAGGATTTTAATATTACAAACTTGCTTCAATCATGCCGTAACGGGCATTGCTTCACCGCTAAGGCCAAACCGTTTAATCCCCGCGCTAATGCTATACCTGCTCCATTGCTTGCCGTTTGTATCCCAGAAAGCGACGCAGCCGGAGGGTGAGCACTCTATAAACGCAATCTCGCATAGCTCGGCAAATGTGGCATCCTGACACGCACCAGCAAGTCAAGGGCGCACCCAACCCCCAACGCTAACGACATGATGCAGTTCTTGCATTGGGGGAGAATCGGTAAACGTCCTCACAACCGTTTGGAGCAATCTTGAGCGCTGCCTAGCTAAATCAATTTCATTTGCGAGAAGCCTCTTTAACTGGCCACGCTGACTTAATATCCCGCCTGTAGCTGGGACGATTTGGCTAAATCTGCCAGTTGCTTGATCAGCTAACTCAGAAAAGGCCTTTTGATACCGTTTTGGTAGCATGAGGTATAGAGGGCATCGTAGTTCATGGATTGGATATGGCGCTGGGCTTTGCTAACCAGAACTTTGTTAGCGCCTAACGTCGATACCCGTTCATCAGTCATTACCTGTTCGTAGGGCTCAATCAGCTCCGATGCGTGGATTAACCCATGCTTGGCGCTAAGGAAAAATAGGTTAAAAACCTGCGATAACTCTACTTGTGACCATTGCTTCACGATACTCAGATACCCCGTGCCTTGGTAAAAATCAAAGGCGAGGGCGTGGTGGGGCAGCTTCTTCTCACTACAGAGCAAAATTAGCGTCGGCTTCAACGAAACCAGCTCTTGCTGTAACGCATAGAATTGGCCTGCAACCGCTTGAGTAGTCCACAATAATTCTATTAAAAATCACTCCCCAAATGATTCATACCAAAGTCATGATCAAAGTCGTGACCGCTATCGATGCCTGAATGAGTCAAGTCAGCTCCTAAAGGATTACCTGCCACATCCAAAGCGCCGTTCAGCGTAAGCAACCCTGTAGCTGGATTGATAAGATAATCATGGTAAGCGCCCGTTCTACGATTAAAACCAGCCTAATCATCACATCCATATTGGTATTGATTAGCCACACATGGGATCGTACTTGGGATGATATTAAGCGGTGCTGCACGAGGAATTGCCGCAGGTAATGGGTTACCTTTGTTGAGCAAAACAATTAGGCCCGCGACGAACCCAAACACACCTATAACCAAATATGCAGCAAACATAGTCACCTCTAACAACTGAATTTCTTATCTGAGTAAAGGATCTCACAAATGCAAAACGGCGCAAAAATTGTACTTTGCGCCGTCTGAATAGGAGGGATTAAGCCGCCATCAAAAGGTTTTGATAGTTATGCGTTAACGATAACGAATGGCCAAACATTTCAGTAACTTCCACGACCTGAGATGCTGGAACCTCCATTTCATCCGCCGCTTCTTCTGCGCTACGAACCCAGCCAAACAACTTACCAGCCACTACATTTAACTTTAGCGCCAACTTAGGGTTCATCTTAATATGTAGGTTACCGTTAAGGTACGCACGAACTGAGAACAGTACCTCGCTAGAGCCGTTAGATTGTATGTATCTAAAATCGTGGGCTTTGTTGCTGGCCCATTTGAACTCATAAGCCTTTGGTGTGCCGCGTGTATCGAAACCAAGATTACCAGCGATGGTGACCAAATCAGTGATAAATTCGATTGCACGACAAGACAGACCGCATTGGTTGTAATAGCTGTTATAGTCGTAACCATTAACGATGCCGCCTACATTTTCCATTACACAGCGGTAGTCCAATTTGAAATGGGAGATGTGACCATTCTTGACCAGCTCACGATATCGCCAGCCGTCGTATTTGAAGGTGCGTTGGTTCGAAACATAATTCACCACGTTTGCCGCTTGGCACATAGATAGGTAGAAATCCTTGAACTGATCATCTTGAAGAGCATCAGCATGTTTTATTGCCCATTGAGCTATCGCATAGGCGTTTTCGGCAGTGAAATCGACGCTTACATGACGCTCCAATAGCTCTAGTAACGCTTTGCGATTAGATGATGTCAGGCGAGAAGTCAGCGCATCAAATTTAGAGAATAATTCCTTCCAAAACAGACTCTTGAGGCTCTTGATTTTGAGCTTGAGACTTTCCAGAACCGAAGATTTAGATACTTCCAGTTCTCTCAGTAAATCAGGGTCAATTTCAGCGAGTGCGGAATAAGTACCCATTAGCTTGGCCATCTGGTGATCGTAAAGCGATTGCATAGCCTTAACCATGTCACCACCTGGCACCAATTCATTGAGCTTTTGTTGAGTAGAATCGGATGGCCCTCTGAATTTTGCAGAATAATCACTTTCAGCCAAATCTAGGTCAAAGTTAGCGTCAAAGAACGCTTTGAAGGGGTCTACCTTGCATTGACGATGGTTTTTATACCCTAAATTCACCCGAATAATGTCAACCGGCACTGAATGACGGGTTTCGCGATCACAATCATTTTGGAAATCGAATGTGCCAATGACCTCAGCTTCGGCTTCACGTACTTTAATCGCGTTTTCAATATCTCGACTGCCAGACCAACGCTGTGGCAATACCAGATAGCACACCTCGGCATTAGCCTCAGTGATGACGCGGGTTGCCCATTGCTCAAAGGCAGAATAAGGAGGGTTACAGAAAATGACGCCAACTGGCTTATCAACAAGGGTTTGTTGATTAAAGTCAGTGCCAATAACCAGCACTTTTTTATCGAGCTGGCTGCAATGGACTAGGCTCTTTTCAATGGCGTACAGGTTGTAAAATGGTGGGCTCATTTCGCCGCGACGATCTTCAAGTGGCATGTTAAGGGCGCTTAAAACTCGGCCATCTCCGGCGCCAATATCAAGCAAGGATGACTCTCTGTTGTAAGACTCTAAGAACTTAGACTCAACCAAGTCGCGTCGAACTACATCAATGATATGCTCAGACGAAGGATACCACTCAAAATCCTGCTCTTCCGCCTTCAAGTGCCTTACACGTTGTGCGGTTGAAAAGTTTAACTCACCTTGTTCGGCTAACATGACGGAATGAGACATTTGGAACACCCTCTTAAGTTTCGATGTTCAAACTATCTCACGCTTTAAAAATCACGCAAATTTTGACATTAACATAGTGTCACCATACTAAATATTTATGGTTTAGTGTGTCCCACGCACTAATCAATCATGAAAAATCACGGTTAACGCCTGACAAACATACAAGGTCCGAGTCAAATGGGGTTATACTCGGCAAAGCGAGCGCAAAATCATCCATCCCACCCAGTTTAATATAGTGACACCACACTAATGCATCATGGCACCAACGCCACGCAAACCCTTCAGTATTGTTTAGTATAATGACATCACACTAATATGGTTTTCGGCTGGTGGGTACTCGTGTCCGATAACTGTAATTATCGGACACGAATAAAAAACAGACGGGCAGGGGCAAGCATTGACTCCGCGGGTGTACTGGAATCGATTGCTGAGCTTCAGATCCCACATCATGAAACAGAGAGCGCTTATTGTCTTTTAGCTGTATTGAAAAGACGAATCTAATAAAAAAGTAATAAATCAGTGACGGAACAGAAAAATGCCTAATTATAAGGAACATCGTCAAGAACTATTGACCTTAACTATTTATTTTGGCATCTTAGCACTGGGATTCAGCAACCATTTCCATGCCACGCGGACAAAAGCTGTAGTGTTAAATAACGTCTAATCATGCATACATGCATTGACTGACGTGAGTGGCGCGTCAGTTAAATCCAATTATTATGGAGTATGTATTCATGCATCAAAATATATTAAAAGTACGCAGAAAATTTCTTTCTCAAGCAATTAATTATACTGTCGGAGAAAAAATTGTTAGCGGCAGGGTTGCTGCTGATATTTACGCACAAATTCTTGGGTTTGATAATAATAACACCCTAAATTATTTGCTTGGTCAGAACGATTTTAGAGCTAGAATGCTGGTTGAAAATGATTGGAATTATAACAATCAAAGAGCATTCAAAGTTATATCACAGCATATTCCAAATTTAACTTCTAGCATGTTATACGCCATAGAACAAATGTCGAAGCCTTGGTATACAAATGATTTAGAATGGCGCCCTACGCTTATTTCACTATTGAAAGGCGTAGAACATGTTGAGTATTTACGCTTTCGAAATAAATATGACTTATGTGACGGTTTATCATATCTTTTCATTTATCTAGCAAGCGACCAAGCCTATAATAATAAAGCGAAAAATAGAATTTACATGATTTGCTGCCTGCTTAGTGATCTTATTGAGTCTGGGAGAATATCAGCGATACGATGGTCTGATATTGCTGCTCTATATATTGAAGAACATTTCGATTTAATGGTTGAGTGGGTATTACACTCACGCGAAAAACGTATTCGAGATATAGAGTTGTTAGAGCGATTTGAAAATTATGCGTTCAAAGATTTTTCGAATTTCAGCACAAATAGTATCGGAGTAGAACCGTTCCAAAATCTTTTCCGTGAATTAGGTGTTGATATTGATAATTTATGCTTACCACATTATTTAGAGATAGATTGGGTTTGAGTCGAAATTCGTATCACCTTGGCAAAGTATGACAGCAATGTATATTAATGGAGATGGGGATGATTTTGATGACCGATTTAAATTTCTAGTCCCAAATAAGGAGGATCTTGATTTTTCTGGACAACATTCATAGAGAATTGTAAACGTTTAGGGTTTGCATTTGTTTGAAGCGTCAATAGTGCAATTTAACCAACTGCAAAATTGGTTGAAAATTATCATACGAAGCTGAGTACGAGAAAAATTATGAAAAAATTTATAGAAGATACACTTTTGATGTTGCTAGGTGCTCTTATCACGATGCTGATCATAGGGCTAGGTGAGCTACCTACATTAAGTTTTGAAACACTCATTCAGCTTTCGTTAGCAGTGGGTCTGGGATTCTTTATCCGCTTTGTGGTTAACAAAACACGTAAGCCAAAGCTTGTTCTGAATAAATTGGATATTTATTTTGAGCCGAGTGAGATGGTGAAATATGCTGTTAAGTTTGAAGATACAACAATTAACCCCGATAGAGGCAATAATGGAAAAACCTCATTAGGGTTGCCGATTGAGTTACTACCGCCAGAATTGGAAATATATGAAAAGCAATTTTTCGATAAATCATGCAAACATCTATCGGGAGTTCTTGTTGATTTTAATACTGCCCTTAAGTTGCGTTACATTGCTGGAATGAATGGAACTAACGCAATGATCCGTGACTGCAAAGAAAGTTATTGGCAGGATAAGATAACGTTAAGCGGTACGCTAGCCTATACGCCTTCAAGTGATTGTTAGGGAAAAAATATGTATCAAAGTAAATTGGTTCCTTGCGTCATTCGTTGTTCATAGATTGGTTTGCAACAAAGCAAATGGAAGCTAAGCAACGTGTATATGTCCCATACGAGACATTTATAATTTCGTTAGGCGCTTACAAACAAGTGCATATTAAACTGGATATTAGTACGAGTATCAGAATTGCAATTGACACACCGACAGAGGAATTGGCAGGTGATTTTGTTCACTATTTTAATGCCTGATATGAATAATTGACGTTAAGGGGCAAGCAGCCCCTTAAACAAAGAGTTTATCTAATATCCCTGTTATTGATTGCTGTATTTAAACGGTTAGTTGGTTAGCTTTAATCAGAAGTCTCAGTAATAGCCTTAATAATATTAATCGCCCCGACAATTATCATTATCATCGTTATTATGAGACCGAAAGGCGCCAATTCATGCTTTATCAAAATGAAAGCTATCGGCAAAACCATCCCTAGCAGTATTAAGGCTAAACCGTATTTAACCTTGGGGTGATTTTCTTTACCTTTAATGGAGTTTTTGAAAGTGTAAATCATACCCAATATCGCTAATGGGTACGCCATTGCCGACCAATTTAGATCCGCCATTGCATAAGCTGCTAGAACAATCATCAAAATAGACAGAGTGCCTAACGTCTTTTCTACCATTTCACCCCCTAAGCTGTTGTTAATCCAGCATAGCAAGTCCCTGAATTAATTGAATAGGGCTTTGAGGTTATTTTTAATTTTATCGGGTATTGGGCGACTGGTGCAGTCCAATAGCGCGTCTAAATCCAACGCCTGAGTAAAGCGTTTATTCGACCACGAATCGCCATACATTGATTCGGCCCAAGTGAGAGCCTGAGCCAGCGAGTGAAATTGGCGCCTTCCTGTGTAGCCTAAGCGGTGATCTACAGTCACGCCTACAAAGTGGATGCGGTAACTTGGAGGGATGCGGTTCGCTAGCCGGATAAAGGGCGTTTGCCACACTTGCGGCTTTACCGCCAACCGTGGATTGAGAGGGTCTTTGAAATCGAATCTGGGCATGGCAAGGCTCCTGTTTATTTAAATACAGGATCTCACCAAGTCCAAATCACGCAAATTTTGCCTTACGCTGCCTTCCTCTTCAATGCCGTCAAGCGTGCTCCCAGAGTCATCTTGTTAGCTGCCTGCGGCATCGCAAGGCGCTGTACTCGCTGTAACGATTGGTTAAGTGACTCAATAAAGCGTAAGTTCTCTTCCATCGTTTCTAACGCTTTCCCCAACAACAATTTGAAGTTGTCAGGGTTTGGCTTCCACCACTCCAAAATGGATTGGTCGTACACTTCGGCTGGCACCAGGGAGCCGACAGCGACCTTGTACTCTTCCCGCGTTAAGCCTTTACATAATTGCTGTTTAAGCGTTGATATAGCGCCGTTCCAATCATGGGCAGCTCGGTTTAATTCAGCGACAATCAAGTTCAACGACTTGGCCATGACTCTGCTGGCATTGAGGTAGTCGCTCGGATGCTCTTTGAGTTGAGCCAACTGAGCAGGCGATAACAGCTGTTTAAGTACATCATCAATCTGGGTCACGCCGCCGAACATCAGTGCCAGCCATAATTTAGACACTCCAGCTCTCTGGGTTACCCCTACGTCTGAGGTATCAAATCTAACATGGAGTAAATGGCTATTAAGACCATCTATCATTTCCCTTACTGCCCAACCTGCGCCCTGAATAACGCGCTCGATGTTAAATCCTAGGCGCTCTACTGTGTCATCGTGGGTTAGTGCGGTTTTAACCTCGCTGCGCTGGGCGTTTCGCTCCGTTCTAATAATCTTTAGGATTTCTGCCTTATCCCTTCGGTGGTGTGCCATATCGATTGCGCTGGGATGATTGGCCACATCGATGTAAGGCATAGACTGAAAGCTGAACATCCCGATCTGCTGAAATATTTGGGTGCGCTTCAGAATGGCTTGCAGCTGGCTCCAATAGCTCGTTTTAATGGTAATCACGCCTTCAGCTAGCAAAGTTTCAGCAACATGAGTGCCGCCGTAACGTCTCACATCGATAGGTTTGTAACCGTAGCTATGACGGTTACGCCAGAAGGAGGTCATAAAGTCATGGTGCAATTTCAGGGCTCGGCTTGGGCCATCAATGGCATACCATTTCTCAAGCGACAATTCGGATAGCTGAATGTTTTCTACCGTGGCAGCTGGGTCAAATGACAGGTCTTCGTGGGTCGCGATAGCCTGCTGAGTAAAGCCAGAGAAGTTAGGCACTAACAAAGAAGAAGTCTGTTGGTGTGCCTCATGTAATCTGCAGTCCAATTTTGGTTTGTAAAACACCATCCTAGAATTGCCCTTCTCAATACCCTGTTTGCTGATTTTAACGACACGGCGGGAGAACTGGTTTGCGCTTTCGGTCTTACGAGCTTCCGGCCTGTAGCCTGTCAGTAGACTAATGCTTTGCAGATACGGAATATTCAGCGATTGTCGTTGTTTTCCACCAAGCGCGCTAGATAATGAGTCCGTAAACGCCTTACAGAGATTTTCGCAGCCGGTGTGATGGTCTTCTGGGCCGTATTGCTCACACAACGTATTCAGCACACCACAAACTCTGCTATCTATCTGCTGCTGAATTGACGGTAGCAGCAATGCTTTGGCTACCTCGTTGACCGTCCGGCCATTCACCTTAACGCTTATCCCTTCGGCGCCATAGGCAAATCGGTATTGATTAAGGCCTGCCTTAGTCAATAACCAGCATTCTTTGACGTTGGACAAAGTGGTTTTCTGACCTTCCGGCACGAACTCAAAATTAATCGCATACTCCACCACGATATCGCCATTATGCTGAGCAAAGCGCGAGATGGTGCAGTTACGGTCTTCGTCGTAAACGTCTGACATATCATGCGGCCGCGTCCACAAATCCAACAGGTTAACCGGATGTTTTGCAAAATCCTCTGCAACCTCAGATTTGAGGATTGGCATCATTACCGCCTCGGGTAAGGTTTGATTTACCTGAGTGCTGGTATCGTCCATTTCAGAGTTGAGTTTGGGGTAAGGAATCCAGCCTTGGCCAGATTCTAATTGCTTGAAAATTGCGTAAGGACGGAATGGCGCGGCCCCGATACCGTCAATGCTCCAGCGAAAAGATAATAGCAGGCTTTGTGCTTCGTCAAATAGGTAATTCAAGCTCTTTGGGTCTTGAGCCCACTCGCGGTACATTTCCAAAAATAATCGCTTGGTCTTAGGTGGGATATTAGGGTCGTTGGCGATGTCGCGATACCCTTCATGCTCGATTTCTCGACCGTTAGCTACAAGCTCTGCGAACTCCTTAGCAATCCGAATGCTATCCAATGTCAGCTGGGCGGCGTAACGTACCATCTTCTCTAAATACTTCGGTTTTAGGGTGTTTGGCTGTAGGGCGACGCGATTGTATGTAACCGGATCGTAGGCGCGAGCATGAAGGGCTCTGGCATCCATATCATTGCTTAAACGCCAAAGGTAATCCCTCACTCGAAGTGCATTTTCACTGCCTAACGCATTCCAGCGGGGTAATTTTGAAAGTCCTGTGGCTGAATTATCTGTTTTACCTACTAGAGTGCAGGTCACGCAACCAAACCGTGCTTTCCCCCCGCAACCATTGTTTTTCTGCCCAACGATGATGTCGCACACCTCATTGGACCCATTACCGTAAAGCTCTAAAAGAAGACCAAAATTAGTCAGGTAACTATCGATGGCGATACCTGGGACTCGTTTAATGGGATTGCTACCAGCTATCCGAAGCAGGTCAAATACCTGTTCAGTTTCCCAGTGTTTAATCGGCGCCAGCTTATACATTTTGCAGCCAGCAGCTTCTACATGTGCCATATCATTCAGAATAGAATCTGCCGTAATCAAGCTAAGCCCCTGCTTCTTCATGTTGCCTGCACGGTGCTGACTTTCGCCAATGCGACTGCCTACACAGCTAACCAGCTTGTAGTTACATTCACTGTACTTTTTAATCGCTTGCTTAATGTAGCGCTCGGACGGGTCTACTTTGAGAATAATGCTGCAATCTTGGTGACGTGTTACAGAAGGCACCAGCTTTTGACCACCAGTGTACTTGATAAAATACTGGTCATTGATTGGCGGCTGAATAATGTCGTAGCAGAGATTAATCCCAATTTGCTTTCCAAACTCCAGTAATCGCTTACGGACATAATGGACGTACATTTTAAGCGCGATGGCTTCAGCCCCCGTATCCACGGTGACGACGAGTAATGGTCTCGATGGCTCGACTAAGCCAGCCTGAATGGATTGGCGATAGGCTTCAATAGCCATTAGCACCACGACTGAACTGTCTTTCCCTGAGAGCCCACAATGCAACACCACCGGCTCACTTTCAATGAGTGTGCGAAGCGCAGAAACACCTTGGTTGAATTGCTCATAGACTACTTTTAAATTTTCTTGGTCTTGTGCATCGAACTGGAAAATGTCTACGAGCTGTTGAGGGTTGTTCATTGTGAATGTCGCCTTGATCAGAGATGACTAGATGATCTCGCACATCGCAATTCACGCAAATTTCCGCTTTAAAGCCCCAGAAATAACCCATTCAATCAGCAAAATTTGCCAGATCTCGGGTTCGTGAAATCATGTCTCTATCAATTTCGATGGAGCTAAACCGATGGCCACAACAGAACATCAATCAACACTTTTGCCACTGACACTTTTCAAGGCTAAAGAAGGCCTAAGCAATAAAGCCGGAGTCACGATATACGAAGGCGTGATTACTTTCGAAGAGCTCGCCAAGCACTTTCCCGTAGAGGCCAACAGTGACGTTTTAAGCGAGCAACTGAAACGCCAGCGGGATGTGGACTCAGGTCGTGTTAACGCCCTAAAGCGGTACTGGCAGGAAACCGACGCGGCAGTATTCCCGAATATGACTTTCTTCTGTAATGAGTTGACCGTCTTAGAAGAAATGAAGATAGGTAATCGGTCCGTGGTCACTGCTGAACTTCCTGCAAAAGCTGACAGATTTATTGCTGACGGCCAAGGCCGAACCACTTTTATTAAATGGCTGTTAGCCCAATACAAAGATCATTTTAATGATTTCACCGTCAGCTTTAAGCTCATTCATATCGCTGACGAATCTCTTACCACTCCGTTTGCGACAAAGCTAATACGCCAATTATTCAGTGATTACCATGTATCACTAAAAAAACCAAATAAATCAATTAGTCACCACTTTAATAGCCGCACACCGTTTGCTGCGTTATGTCATGAATTGCTTGAAATGGAAATTAGCCAAGGCAAACGACTCAAAGACCGAATAGGGCTGCACGGTAAAATCAATTGTGGAACAATGTGGAAATTCGACCAATTCAAAGCGATGGTTCTGAAGTTCATAGGAGTCTCTGCTTCTACAGCTGACAAATCATTAGCTGACGCAGAGCACTTTGAAGTCACGCTAGGAATTTGCCGGGATTTTCTGAAGGAAGCAATCTCCAAATTCCCAGTAAACATGCTCGATGGCCAAGACTACAAATCTCAGCATGAGGCCGCCATGTTTACGAAAGTAGTGTTCACCAATGGCTTAGGTCTACTTGGTAGATCAATATTTGATGCAATTGTGGTGAACGGCACGGGGGATGACTCTTTCAGTGTGTTCCAAAATCTGAATCTACCCATTGCAGATAAAGCGGATAAATTCTGGATAAAGCACAGCGTAGTCACTCACGAAGACCACAAGATAGTTCGTGGTAGCGATAAACGAATTGGCGCTCTACTGTGTCAACACCTGAAGGTATTTCCTACGTTGGAGCTAATGGCATGATCGTCGACCTGAAAGATTATCGCTGTCCAAATGCGCAACTGGCACTAACAAGAGTGCTTGAAGCATTTGAAATCTGCAGCACCAACGAACTAACAATCATCACAATTGAGCCCTCTCTAGAGCGAGCACTGGTCCATAGGATTGAACACATGAGCTATTCGATGTTGATAACCCAGGCAACATCGCGAGATATCACAGATGAGATTGTGACCGCTTGGGGTGTGGATGTTGACGAAGATGATATTTCAGATGTTGATCAACAACATACACTTGTTGTTACTAAGCAAAGAACGGTTTAGATGTATTTTAGGGTATAAATTTTTTCAATTGGTTGCTAATCAATAATCAGCGCGGTATATATCCTTAATACGGCATTGTGTTTCTTTTATTTTTAGTCGAGGTATGGGATGGGTATTGGTTCGGATTTGATGGTCGAGTTCGGCGAGGAAGAGCACGAAGATAACATTAGACATGAGATTGCATACAGAGCTGCCGTCTATGTCTTGTTTAATGGCTCTGACAGATTAGCAGCTATTCAAGCTGCGACTGGGCATGTTCTAGCACAGCATGAAGCTATTGCTAATCAAGAATATGCAGAGGATGAAGATGTAATTACTTTTTATGATCCTCGCCTTAATGATAGCCCTGTGCCTTTTCAATATCAGGCGCAGATCTCAGCTATTCAAGCAGAATTGATTAATTTAATTTAAGTTGCCTCAAAGTAGTTAATTATCATAATAAGCGCCCTTCGGGGCGTTTTTTGTTTTCCGTGAAAGCCTTAGCTTTGCTGGCCGCGCCGCTTTAAAAGCGTGAATAATCCCGTTAGTGTTGTCTGTATTACTCAATGAATAACGAGAAATACAGACAATGGCACTACCACAACTAATTGAAAAGCCGCAGCGTGATTGGCTGTTTAAAGTCACTAAGTTGAACAGCAAACAGCCTGAACGAGATCAATGCTTGCTGGCGTTCTTCTTCGGTTCGGCATGTACCACGCTCGAAATCAACCGCATTCAACTTAAAGACGTACTGGCTAAGTCAGGCAAGCTAACCAAGTCATACACCGTCAGAGGTGCAGAACGCGAGTTTTATCTGTCTAGTCCTAAGCTTTGTGAGTTTCTAAATCAATATCTGGCATTCCGAGTTAAAAACAGAATTGGCCTAGGTGATAACCCTGATCAGTATCGAGGGCTTGATCCTGATAATGCGTTGTTTTATTCATACCAAAACAAACCATTCTCCATCGTCCGAAAACAAACACCAGCGGGGAGCGATAGCTATTCGTGTGATGCGCTAAACCGCCATATAAAGACGTTACTCAAGAATGCGGGGATTGAGTCGCCAAGTGTGTTATCTGGTCGTAGAACGTTTGCGGTAGAGCTTCACAGACAAGGTTATGATGTTGCTCACATACATTACATGCTAGGCAATCGCACACTCGAAACCACGCAGAAGCTGTTAACAACTGACCCCGTATCTATGGGCGCGATTGCCGCCAATGCCTTTTAATTGGTGGTACTAAAAAATAGTATCAAATTCGCTTGAAATGATACTAAAAGGTGGTACTATAAATTTAACGGATTATGAGGCTTTATGAACAAGAAACATTTAAGAACATTAGCGGCCATTTTTGCTAGACCCGTAAGCGGCTCTATCAAGTGGTCTGATATTGAAGCGTTGTTTATTGCTCTAGGGGCAGACATAGAAGAACGTGAGGGGTCTCGAATTGGTGTGGTGCTGTTTGGTGAAGTTCAGGTATATCACCGCCCACACCCACAGAAAGAAACCGACAAGGGCGCAGTGGTAAGCGTCAAGAAATGGCTAGAAAGAAACGGGGTAAAAGCATGAAAAATCTAATGATGATTAACGGGGTAAAAGCCGTTATTGATTATGACGCTGAGGCTGAAACATTCCGTGGTGAGTTCGTTGGCTTAAACGGCGGCGCGGATTTCTACGGTGAAAGCATTGCTCAATTAGAAACTGAGGGCGCGAAGTCATTAAGCGTTTTCTTAGAGATGTGTAAGGAACGAGGCATCGAGCCTTATAAGAACTTCTCTGGCAAATTCAACGTGCGGATCTCGCCAGAGGTTCACGCTCGACTGAATGAAATCGCGCTATCGCAAAGCATTAGTTTAAATGCCGCGGTAGAAAACGCGGTCAATGATTACATTCAACACTCAGCGTAGAGCGGAAATTCCACAAAATGTCAGGTGAGAAGCATAAAGTTTTTAAAGTTGAAGATGCAGAAGGTGCTGTTCACATTAAGACTACAAGGGGTGAATTTGACCCATTTGAGACATTTTGCGGAGAGCTTGAAAATTTTGATAATCCGATGAAAAGAACAAGTAAGTCTGTAACGTGTGTCGTGTGTAAAACAACATACGACATACTCAAGAATGGCATTATCTTAGAGCGAAATTGACTCGGTAAAATTAACGGAAACTCGATTACGGCCACAAACACTATATGTAGTAGCCGTTTTGGATCCAAATTACACAACATATAGGGGCTGATATGGAAGCTGCACAGCAAGACCAAGCTTTAGATACGCTAGTTAGTTTTGCCGATCATGTCATTGTGTCTAGTGATAGTTGCTATCGCGAACTGCCAGTTATCGTTGTTCTCAAAGACGGTCAAGTGACTAAGTTAGCGTGTGAGCTGTGGCATAAATACGATGATGCAGTTCAGTATGTTAAAACTGTGCGTGGAGAGACGCCTGAGCTAGATCCATCATGGGTTGCCAACAACATTAATTAATCACGGAATCTAGGCACACTAGGCTCAGGAGTAAATTATGCGCACATTCACTGATATAAGCTCAAGAACTAACTGGCGCGTTATCGAAGCTGACGGCCATGCAGAAAGCGTAACGCGAAACGGCGCAGCACATTACCTGCGTGTCGGGCGTAAGCTAGGACGCAAGTGGCAGCGAACTAACAACGGTTGGACTCTACTGTAGACGGCGGAAAATAGAGGTTATCAGGATGGCTAGACGACTAAGTTACGATATGACTGTACGCAAAGACGGTGACATTTGGACTATTTGGGGTTTAGGTGTTGAACGTGACGGTAAAGTTTTCTGCCACCTCGCATCTCAGACCAGATTTAGAAAGCAAAGAAACGGTGAAGTCCCAATCCAACAGAATGATTGGGTTAAAGGCACTAAAGATTAATCAACTTGAACGGAAACTTTGTATGGCTAATCCTGAGTGGGTATCTGATTGCTTTGGTATCGTCCCGCACTTCCGTGGTCGCTGGGTCGTTGTATACGGCGATAATGATTTGTGGGCTTATAACGGCATTTATCGCAACCGTAGGCGTGCCAAAAAAGAGATCACCCATTACATCAACAAAGGCTTGTTCAGAATGCGCCGCGGCGCACAGGCCAAAAAATAACGGAAAGTCTATATGAGTCAAAATTTGGCTGTCGTGCTAATTATCGTCATTGTCTTGGTTAGTGCTTGCATAGGCGGTTGGATTCTATTTATTAGTGATAGTGAGTATAAGTATTGGCATTTTTGTTTGTTCGCGGGATTGTCACTGATTGCTATCAAATGTCTACCGATTAAGAAGCACACTAAAAGTTAACGGAAACTAATTTATGTCACGCCCATTACTTGATGACGCTGTATTAAAGTTGATTGACGCAAAACTCGTGCTTAATGGACACGTTACCAGCCAAGATATTTACCGTCATTTGGGGCTAGGTCGTCAAAAAGTGAGTAAAGTCTTTCAAGACTATTTGGCCGCGAATCCAGACTCAATGATCTACGTGCCAGCTAAGAAAAAATACATCGCCACCGATTCTTTTAAGCCCTGTTTCATTGGTGATGTCAAAGCTGGTGAATTTGTAGATGCTTTGATCACTGTGTTTGGAACATTTAATAAATAACGGACAATTTATGCACAACAATATATTAGTTCCAGATTACAGTTTGCCTCCATCAGGTTATAAACCTTTGTATTTATACGATGAAATGGATTTGATTAACTACCTTGTATCCCAGCAAATCAGTCCAGAATTTCGCTCTGATGTAATTGATCAGCTGATTCAAAAAAAGGGCATTTTGACTCGACACTATGTTTTTTTTCTGCAAGAACAAACCAGACAATCAATATGTCCAACTGCTCCTTACGGTTATTTCGATGACCAATATAATTATATTCCATATGTATGCACTTTTAGTGTGGGTACACCGCAAACATATGACAGAGAACCGGAATGGACTTGGTAAAGGAAAATTATAGGATCTTAAATATGAAAAAACCTACTTTAAAAGGCTATTTGCATTCTGCGGAAGTCATGGTGATTTTTGTGAAACATCGGTGTTTTGGGTTCGCTGTACTAATGATAATTGTGGCGCTGAAACAACTAATGGTGAGGAAGGAACGATGGAAGAAGCGGCCAAGATCTGGAACCACAGGGCAAATGATTGAGCGGAAAGTCGTTGGGATCTAATTGGAATGTAACTGCGAGGAAAATAAAATCATGGTCGTACCGTTATGGGAGGCACAGAGAATGCTTCATAATGAAGGCGAACAAGCAATTAGATTCGCTGTCCACAAATACAATCCTTACAATAATGGGCGTAAAACCACGCTCGTAGAGGCGGTTCGATGCCTTGCTTTTCAGTCGCGTTTTGCTGGTACGCATTCATTTGTCGATAGCGAAACCAAAGAGCCGATGCACTTACAAATTGAAATAGCATCAAAAACAGATGTTCCAATGCTTGGCTTGTTTCTGTCAGTTTACTTCTCGGACGGAAAAGAAAAGTACCTGTCTCAATTTATTGTAAGCGAATCAGAGTCGCACTACTTCTTCCTAGATTTTAGCTTGGCAGCAGCTAAAGCCAAATCCATAGAAGTATAAAGTATGTCGGGTGATGTTGATTGCGGTTCGTTGAATGGACGCTTATTAACAATGGATAGAGAGCAATGATAGAACTCAGTGCTGAACAGCGGCAGCTAGCAAAAATAATCCATGAGTATGTATGCCCGTTTCCCCTAACAGAGCTTGGTGATGCTCAGGTACTGCAAAGCTGCTATGACTATATGGATGCCTTTAAAATGATTATTGACAGTTCCTCGGACGTTCAGATGCGCTCCATCTGCCAGCAATATTCAGGTTTTTTGAGATTTGCAAAATTGATGGAGCAACTGGCTCAGGGTATTGAGAATGGTGTAATTGAAGTACCCAAAGATCACTAATCAATCAGAGAGCGGAAAATCGGCATGGAACTCAAAGACTGGACGCCGCCAATCTGCCCTAAGTGTGGCGCCGATGAAATGGCTCATAAGCTGTTTAGTCACGTTCCCAGTACAAGGGCATTTCGTGAGAAAAATGGCTGGTATTGTGAAAAGTGTAAAGCGGGGCCATTTAAACTAGGAAATGTCACAGAATCGGACGCTGCACAGTTCTCTTTGAAAATTTTAAACAAATAACGGAAAGTATATGGCTAAAACACACTTGAAAATCATTGGTGTAGATCGTAGGAGCCAAGGGCAAAGCCAGTTTGAGCATGACCATCAAACCGCTTGTGGATTCGTTCGTGTGCAAGTGACCAGCAACATGGATCAAGTTGATTGCCTGTTTTGTCTACGCTCAAAAGAAATGTTGCACTACCACCAAATCAATAATTCATTAACTGACAGTCAAGGCTGTTACTAATAGCGGAAAATCTTATGAAAATTTCAGATAATGCAGAAAACACCATCGAACTTAGACCTAATGTATTTGAAAGTATGTCTGAGCGTAATATTGATCATAATGGTAAAAATGCGGTTTTTTTTCATAGTCTTGGCCGCGCAATTCAAGGTGAGAAAGTTGATAACGAATTTCTTAAGGCTAACCAGAATTAACATAGCGGAAAATCGTTATGTCAAAGCTCGCGCCCCGAAGAAAATCAGGGAGATTAAGGTTCGCAATTGTGCCAACTGCGCTTATAGGGGTGTAAATGATAGCGGCATGTATTGCCGCCGCGATCCAGACATTTCCCCTTGGGGCGATGAAATCGAAATGCACTACACAGTTTGCGATGGATTTAAACCAGTATCAAATTTTTAAAGGAATTTCTAATGCTAGAGAAATTATTCTACGCAAAATACTCAATACTTTTAACTGTACTGTCGCTACTGGCTGGCTACTTTTTAGTTAAGTTTCGCTCAGTGTTTGACGCTCTTACGTTTCCAATTCAACTTTGTTTAATTGTAGCAGCATTGGCGTTAGGTCTTCTATTCGTCGCCTTGGACATTAAAACTACTAGAACCAATTTTAAACGGAATTAAAAATGGCACCGATCATGAGTTTACCCAAAAGCACCAATGCTGAGTTGATGAAACATAGATGCCAGCACCAAGTGGATCTTTTGACGGAGGGATTTAGCAAACCTCTTTTGGCGATGAATGCAGGAGCTAATTCCTACGAAGAAAATTTTTGACGGAAACTCAATCATGAAAACTTTATTTTTAGCTCACGATAAAAACGAAACATCGGTGCTTGGCTGGTCTTTTGAGTCAGAAGAAGATGCTTACGATTGCGCTGAATCAAACGGATATACAGCAAATTCGATTAGTGAGATTGAGTGCGTTGACTCGTTAACGGAATCGGATTTCGATTCATGCGCTTATTTGAGTGAGTATGAGTGCGTTGCGGAAAATGCGCTAGAAGAATCTGAAGACTAATCACTGACGGGCGGCCACAGCCGCCCACCTACACGGAAAATATAAATAAACCATATCTTGTGAAATAATTTTAATTAACTTATTGAAAAGAAAGTAAAATAGAGTCATTAAGGAAGGGGTTTATGATTATTCGTCCTGCAAAACAAAGAACTAAATGTTTCTATTGTGAGGAAATTGGCACTTTTGCTGTTAGTCAAAAATCAGCATTTGACCCAACTCATGTGTGTCAGAAACACCACGATAGCATCCTATACCCAGCGAGGATTATTTACACTTCACGCGCTCATCGGAAAGACAATAAACCTATCTCCAATGTTAGATTTATAATGTTTTTCAGGCAGGTTGCTGTAATGACCGAAGGTGGATTAAAGGAACTTGGTTACTCTGGCAGAAGTCGATCCCATTGCACTATCGTACCAGACGAAAGAAGTGCTGTGGGTTTTCTTTTAGAAAATCCACCGATAAATGCAGATGGTAAATTGTTTCAAATCGCCAAAGGTAGAGAGGGCAAGAAGTTGTACGAAGCATGTAGTAATCCCCGTATTCTAAAAATATCAAACTCTTTGCAGAGTCCGAGCATAAGAACTATCTCTGCCGAGGGTGCATTTCAAAAGCTAACAAAATCAAAAAAGCAGAACATCCGATGGTTGGGCGGTAACACCATAGCAATATTTTAGCCTTTTGGTAGGCGCTTTTTGAAACAGCCGCATGTGTCGGTACGGAATGAAGGGGAAAAATTTGTGACTATATTTATGCTTTGCATCATCAGTATCCTGCTCATATGTATAATGCGTCTTTTAATGGTCATCAAAAGTCAAAATTACATAAAGATGCAAATGACCGTGGAAGAAAATGGCTGGTCAGAAGATAAGGCCAAAGAAATAGTCGAAATAGCTTTAGGTGGAAGCAAGTTTAGTTCAAGAGGGAAAACTTAACCGGTAGCTCAACTAAATCAAATTGAACCAACGGAAATTAGGGGCGAGGCCAATTGAAACTAAAAACGTACTACGTTTACCCAAATAAGGTTATTAACACTATGACGGGTGTTAGCCCTTCCTCACTCGGGTGGACGTTCCAGCCACCGAAGGGGGCTGTATTAATCAAGAAACTTTTGAGGGGCAAAACCCTGTCCGAGCTTTATGCTGCAATGGAAAGCCACGGTATTACTATTGACGAGCGCTGTGATGAATCAGAGTTCGTAAACCCGTGCCCGAGTAAGTTGTCAATCACCGCTGATGCCGTTAGTGTTCGAATCAACATAGTAGATGAACACGGTGTTAAGAGTATGCCTGTGCTAAGATTTGAGTTTACCGCTGATGGTATTCCCTCATTCACTGGTGCAGTAAAAAATGCACTAAAGGTCTTGGACGTTGAGCAGATGAACAATCGCTTAAACCAGCTAGTTAAATACCTAGGTGACCGACAGAATTAAAAGCCGATAGAATCAAAGTAAGAGAGCGGAAAATCTATGTTAAATGACAGAAATAATGTGACGGTCACACAACATCCAGTCACACAAAATTACGAAGAATTTAAGACTCTGTGTGGAAAAAACGCTGCTTATAAGGACTGGTTCAACAAGCAAAGACCAACTGATCAGCTTCCGCGTGGACGTTTTTTTAAGGGGAAAATGGCTGGTAGGCCACGATTTGTTTTTGATGAAGCAGCGCAGTTTTCAAGCAGAAATTAGAACAACGGAATCTCTTATGAAAATTTCAGATAATGCAGAAAACACCATCGAACTTAGACCTAATGTATTTGAAAGTATGTCTGAGAGTAATATTGCTCATAATGGTAAAAATGCGGGTTTTTTCCATAGTCTTGGCCGCGCAATTCAAGGTGAGAAAGTTGATAACGAATTTCTTAAGGCTAACCAGAATTAACATAGCGGAAAATACGATTAGATAGGTAACAGAACATGGCTATACCGTTTGTAGTGCTCCATGGCAAGTTAGATAGAGCCACTAGGGTACGATTGGCTGTATTAAGTGGTACCGCGTTTAACGACTCTGCTCGATTAATAACTATTGAGGATGTGCAGAATCAGTGGGAGTTTTTAAGTAATGCAGGCCTCTGTGTTAGTCAAATTGTTGAGTTAGCCAATGGTGATGGCTCTAACATCAGCGATGCTCAGTTTGAGAGAATCATGCGCTCGTTAAATAGTTATTTATAGCGTTAACCTTAAACGTGGATCGCCTCTCTATTAACGGTTAACTAAATATTAGATAATAAAGGTGAAAATTGATGCAACCAGGTATGTTATCTCTACTGTTAGGCGGTATTCTCATTGTACCGATTTGCTACTTTGGTTTAGGTATGATTGGGGTTGGGAGTGATCTATTGACCATGCTGTCCGGAGACACACTTTCTAAAGTAATTATTGGAGCTTTATCAGCAGTTTGTGCAGTGTTATTGACGAATGGGTACTTGACTCTTCGTGACGGCATTATTGCCTAAATGAATGAACCTTCCGTCTCAGATGTGAGCTGATCCTGTGATTAGTTCTGAAAAACCTCCATCCATGGAGGTTTTTTATCACTGACTAATCTTATTAGATACTGCTCTTCACTTCTAATATTTCAAATAAAAACTGCGCCTTTCCTTTTTGACCACTCACAGCGGGATACACCGAAAATTTAACCACTCCCGATGTGGCAACAGGGTTTAGCGTTACCGTTTGACCTGGCTTTACTACTTGACCAAGTACTTGAACACTTATTTCAGCATCAGTGCGTAACGTAAATAAAGCAGCTTGAGGTCCCGAAGCGAGCTGACTTTCTACTGTTCTCAGATCATTAATGACTACTTCACTGACAGGTTTGTCGGCAGAGCTAGCTAAATCCTTAGATACTGCAAGAGTGGTTAATGAGCCAACATTTACTATGTTAGGCGGCTGGTAAGTAAAACTCTTGCTACTAACGCCTTGGTTTCCAAATACGTCGGTTGCCCTCACTGTTAACGTATAAATCTCTCCGGATGAAAGTGACGGGAACAACCTAGGATATTGCAATGTATACTCGTTATTACCTTTGCTTACAGTGGCCAAGTATACTGTGTCATTAGCGGAACCACCGGCGATAATAACACTGTCGATGGTGTAGCTTGATTCATCGACAATGCTAACGACAAGGTCTTCTAGCCCGACAATATCATTAAACACTGAACTTCCAGAGTTGGTAATAGTGATTGTTGGTGCTGCGTTTTCTACTTTGAATGATTGAAGCGGAGTAACAGTTGTCGGTCCGTGGTTCTCTTTCATCTCTAATTCAAGAGCATGGTTTCCGGTAGGCAAAGAATTTAAGTTAAAGTCGTATTCCCAATTTCCACCATTACGAATTGTTCTACTAGGGTTTAAGTATTGTGCTCCATATTTAATTCGAGCGGATTTCATGACTAACCGCTCAAACCAGCTACCGGCACCTGGCAAAAAAACAAAAGCAGTAAGGGTGTTAGTTGACGAGTCAACTTTAAAACTCGTCAGTTGAGGGTATTGAGCATCATTGTAGGTTGACTCTCCGTAGCTGTAGTTCGCGTATAACGTACCCATAGGTAGGCCCACTGACACAACAGAAATGGCATCGTGCAAATAACCATAGCCCCCTTTTGTCATCTCATATGTTAAACCCGTTAGGCTACAAATCGACTCGCCAGCTGGGATGTCACATGATTGTCCACGAAAACTTGCTCGTTGTACGTAATCCCGCGGCTGTACCTGAAGCTCAAAATTCGTCATCGTAGCCGGTAAAATCACATTTTGATGCATGATCCCAGCCGTAAGGGACAATCTAACATCGTTTAAAAGAAATGTAGCTGAAGTTAGCACTGGGGTTTTTGTGGCTGATTCAGATAATTTCAAATCATACAGAATAGTTCCAGCAATCCATCGACCAAAATCTACCCACTTAATTTGGTTTGCGTTGTAATAACCAAAAGGCGCTGTAATATCAAAATACCCATATTCACTATCAACTGTCACATTTGTAGAGCCCACTGAGTTCGCAAATGCCAGTCCCCCTTTCACTCCAGCGTCTCGAACGTTATCAACTGGTACTCGATACAGCAATCTTACTGGGTTCGTCTTTACTGTCATGCCTGGTTTATAGACAACAAAACCTATAAAGGCCCCAGATACACTATCTTCTGCACTTGCATCCGGGTCGAAGACTGCATAAGGAGCTGATGGAGCACCACTATAGTTGTCGTAATAGAAGGTTTTGACTGGAGAACGAGTAATGTTACCTGCTGCATCATATAGCTGCGCCTGCATTGAATATGGCTCTGTAGCGTTGTTCGACGGCAATCGACTTGATAAATCAGTTTGTGCATTTATCACTGCTTTAAATGCAGCTTGGTCTATGATCATGGGTCTAGTTAGTACGACAGAATCTGAATTTAGTTTTTTAACAATGATGTTACCTGAAACAGCGCCCTTTACATCTGTTACCCAAATCTTTGCGTCTTCTCCCGAGTTTTGAGTATTTAGCCACCAAATCTCACTAGAACCAGTTTCCGCGCCATAACTACCCGTTCCATTTCCATACCAGTCTCCGACGTTCGGCCCCTCTGTATCAACTACAATCTCTTTAGTGTATTCGTCAATTGTTTTACCAGCACTGTTGATCGTTTCGATATGAAGGCTATAGATACCATCCGCTAATTTTGGTATGGATATTGATTTGCCGTAAAAATCGCGCCCAGAAAAGTTTATCCGGTCGGAAACACGGACAAAATCTGTAGTATTGCTAAACACAGTGACTCCACTGGTGTTAATAACTGACAACGTAAGTTTGTTATCTAGCCCTCCAGACAGGTAAACCATCGAATCTGCTTGTGGATTAATGACCGACGCCTCTGAGTATTTGGCCGATAGATTTGTGTCTGTAAACGAAAAGCCTTCAACCGCTGCGTTTGCCGTTCCAGAGCAGACAACACACCCCAGAATTAGATGAATTAGTTTATTAATTTGCATTTTCATCCCTTAATTATTTGAAGTGATCTGCGGAATATCAATCATGAAACTCGCTTGCCCAATCACTCCAGGGGAAGCGCTATAAACTGGAATTTCTACTTCTCCCGAAATATCGGGGGTAATCGTAACTTGCTGAGTTTCCCCCGGTTGAAGTACGTTACCAAGTATGCTGACGTTGATTTTGGCGTCACTGCGTAACGTGATAAATGCCGTTTGAGCACCGGCTGCGAGTTGCCCTTCTGCCGTTCTGAGCACGCCAGTTTTAATTGATGTAATCGGTTTGTTTTGAGTGTTCTGCAGCTGTTTATTAACAGCCAAAGTCGTCATTTGTCCTACTTGCAAAAGGTTGGCAGGTAAGTACATAAAGCTCGATGTTAGGGTAGATGAATTGCCAACGACGTCTGTTGCGGTAATTTTAATAGTGTAGGTTTCGTTCGCTTCAAGGCTTGGAAACAATCGAGGATAGTTAAGATCATATAATCCATTGCCAAGAGAGTTTGTTGAAACGTAAACACTATCTGAAGCAGCACCGCCAGCAAGCACAACTGATGTGATAGAAGCATCACTATCATCCGTCATACTTATCCGTAAATTTTCTAAACCGTTGATAGTGCTTCCGCTTGAAATCAGCGCGCCGGTGGGAGATTGAAGCTGTAATGTAGGAGGTAATGTGTCGTTAAGATAATTAGATAGAACCAACTGGGTGACTCGGTTTCCATAGCTGTCTTCGGCATAAAATGAGATATTCTGGCGACCATTAGGCAATTTATTTAATTTGAATGTCACACGATGCTTACCCGTCCCTGTTTCAACCCAACTGTCCTGAGATAACTCTGCTCCTAAACTAGATTGCAGCCTAAAAACATTGGTTTTCCACATTGAAAACCGCCAATCACTGGCAGTGTTAGTATCAAAAACATTAACAATTACGCTATCATTTGAAGTTTCTATTGATTCTATAGTTGGTGGAATGAAATCCCAATATGTATACCAATATGAGAATTGGGAGCTGAATCGGTTATCTGAAACACCATTTACACTGGAGTACACCCAATATGTATAAGGCGTATATCCATATCCTGAAGAGAAAACCTTATCTATAGGGAACTCACAATTGGTACTGCCAGAGGGGATCACACACGACCCTACCCCGCTCAAAACTGCCAATTGTTCGTAAGGCATTGACTCGCTATTCAAGCGAATTTTTACAACTTTTCGGTACTGCCCAGACGTAATTGTTGGCCCACCAAAATTACCAGAATCGTCGAACCACTCAACAGTCTTTGGTTGCTGAACCGGCGTTCTTTCTACTCCATCAGCAAGAGTGACTTTTACACCACTTAAATAAGTGTAAACATAATAACCACTTGGTGTTACTGCGGCCCAATATGTAGAACCGGAGTGCGGATAAGAAATTGTTTTTTCATCATAAATGTAATCACCTTCACGATATCCATAACTAGACCAGCCCCAGTCGGTATTAAATTCTTTGGTTTGGCTATACAATCTTTTATAACGAACTTTAAACGGATTTTTATGAACAACCATGCCTGCGGTGTATGGTATCCATGTCTTAGATTCTTCATCATAAACATCACTAATGGTCGGATTTGAGTATAAGGGAAAATCGATGAATGACTTAGTAGTGATATCAGTGTAATTTCCAGCATCATCAAACACTCTAAAACCTGCTTGATACCAAGTACGACCTTCAGTAAATAGTGATTGTGGTATATCTGATATATAAGCAGAGAATGATGCAGTATCGTACTGAGCTGGCCTTGAGCCAATAACGTTTCCAGTAGTTATTGACTTAACAATATAATCAGCTCTTTTTAAACCAGAACCACTATCCGTCAATTCCGCTAGTTTTAAAGATCCGAAATTACCAGGATAGTAAGTTTGAACGGAACCTCCGGTTGCGTTCATTGCATATGAGATGTTAGATGAACTCCCGGAAGGGGCAGTAGTATCAATGACAACAGGTACAGACCAACCGCCGACTCTAGTTCCATCTGCAGATAGCAAATCAGCTTGCAATATAAAACTCCCATCCGTAGATGGCGCCTTAATCGAAATGCTTTTCCCGTAGAAATCTTTCCCCGAAAACGTTAATCGATCTGAAACGCTAACAATTCCAGTTGTAACTTCGTTAAGCTTGACCCCACTAGAAAGCCAATATAGTTTTAGCTTTCGGTCAAGACCAGCAGACACATACACATTCATTGACTGTGCAAGAACAGGGTTGATGGCCATAGCCGAAGCAGCAGTCAAAGTCGTCTGTTCTTGCATGACAGACGTAAAGGTCATACCTTCAATTTCCGCAAATGCAAAATGTGGCAAGGCTAATAACGCAGCCGCTAAAAGTTTGTAGCGATGCTGACTGAAATTCATAAGTGGCTCCTTCATCAAGAGCGATCATTTTAACACAGATAATTAAGTTTGCATGTTATTTAATCTAAGTTAAAATCTAACATAAACCATAGTTATAGGTAGGAAATTCATGAAACTTATCAGACTGATTAAAGCCGTATCCATTTGTGCGATTGCGTCAGCTACGCTAAATGTCTATGCCAAAGATGATGATAAGAAACGGCCAACCCTAAACGATGTGATGGCTGAAAATGCTTACATCGAACTTGCTGAACGTAATGAGCTCAGCAAGCCAGTTGTCTCTTCGTGGGAACAAAAAACGATGAAATCAGAGGGTGGGAAAACCACGGAGGTTGTTGAGTCTTGGAAAGTCGAGACTCGTATATACAGTAAGCCTAAGAGTGACAAACCTTAATCAGTTTTGCTAACTGCACATGAACCTGCTCAGCTAATCCCCGCGAATTGGTAAGCACGATACTTTTGTCACTGAGAACCACGCGATAAGCGTTCATTGTACTTTCAATTTTAAGTTCATCATTGGCTAAGTCGAATTCTCGACTCCAAATGCGCCACCCCCACAGTGTCAACTCGAGCAGGCAATCAGACTCGTAAAGATAAGACATATAGACCTTTTTCTTTAATCCAAGCGCCACCAACGCTCCCCCCCCAAGTACAACCATCCCAGCCCAAGGAGTTAATGCGTTATGGAGGTTGACGATCACAGACAACGTGCTAAAACCCACAATTGAGATCAACGAATAAAAAACTGCGCGAGGGTAAGGTCTGAATGAAGTACCAAACCATACTCGGTTTTTAGCGTTGTTGTGACAAATTCTTATCGCATTCACAAAATTACATCTCCATATTTGAATTAGAATGGATTATAGTAGTGTTAGCAACACAAATCTATAATGCTAAGGCATATGTAAATTGTTTATTTCATATTCAGAATTAGTGGACGAATGCGGTAAACTACTAGAGTCAGAAATGCCAGTAGTGCTAATTCAAATTATTCATGCCCGAGGTCACAGCGCGGCCTACCATTTAAAACTGGGAGTTATCCCAGAATCAAATGACAAGATCATTGTTAAGTACCAACTTCCAAGCATGACCGATAATCCATCGGTTGCGCAGACGTGGATAGAGACTCTTCTGTCGCATTATCCTCGGCTGGCTATCCACACCTACGGCGCTTTCAAAACTCATTCCTTGCCGATTGAAAACGCCTAGCACTACTGCTGGACAGGATAGTACGGTAGCTGTGTAAAGGTCTGAACGGTATTTAACAGGCAATGCGAGTCAATGTTAGGGTAATTTCGTGCAAAGACATCCAATGCGTAGACCCCGAGTAAGTAAGCATCATCAAAGCTCACAGGAACAGCTTTTGGCTTCTTGCCACCCTCATTGATTGAGAAGAAAAACCTATTCTGTTGTCGCTTGACCGAGATGCTTTTGTTTTTCTTTGGGCCATGTGACTTGAACTCAATGAATGGAATGAATCCGAATAGCACGGCTAGCAAATGCCGATATTCAGCCGCGGTGATTTGAATGATGGTCTTATCCTGCCAATCAAACTTTTTAGTGCCATCCCCCATTCCGTTTGCGCCTTCAATGTTCAAGGTGTGAAAACCTTTCTTAGTGACAGATGCGACGATGGTCAGCGCTGCGGCCGTACCGTGGATTTTTACCGATTTTTCAAATTCAGGAGCAGCTGCAGGCTGAACATTTTGAGCGCCTTGTGCTGATTGCTCTTCAAATCCGCGGCGATTGTCATGCTGGGATTGGTACTGCTGATATTCATCATAAATTGCGGCCTCCTGGTGACGCCCCATATTCGTAGGGTTACCTTGGCGCGGTTGAGAAAAATGCGTCTGCTGTTGCATTGGAGCAGATTGGGATTGGGCTTGCGGGGTTGCGTTGTAAGCGGGTTGGCTGTAATAGCTGGTATTCATTTTTAAATCTCCACTAATCATCATGACTATGATTAGACCAGACATTTCAAATGATGCAAAAATTGGCCTTTCGACTCAATAATACAACTCGACTTTACGCCACAACTTCAAATTGTCAGCATGACCGCTCATAAGTGGTGGCGAATAGGAAGCCCCATAGCTAACGACGCTAATCAGTTCACTAGGCACCCCTTTGGTGATCAATTCGTTTTTTACTCGCTCCGCACGTTTGCGTCCAAGAGCAAGATTGTAATCAGCTGAGCCACTAATATCAGCATAACCAACAACCAGCACTCTACCGTGGGTTTTTAAAAGATAATCACGATGCTTAGCCAAAACATGTTGAGCCTCGGTAATATCGGAATAGCCGACAGCATCATACTCAAAATAAAGCGTTCTATCGGTAGGTTGGTGAATAATGATTTGAGCATCAGCATTGAATTGTTGCAGATCACGCTTTTCATCATTTGCAGATGGCGCTTGCGTTGGCAGATAGCTATCACTGTAAGCAGATGAAACTGCAGCACGATAAACGTCACGATAGTACTTCATCATGGAGCTACGGCCATCATTAACAGCCGCATCTCTCGCCTTTTCCAATTCGAAAGCGAGATCGCCTATTTTCCTCCCAGAATCAGCTGAAAGGTTCCGAACGTCGTTTCTTTGTTGATGCCTTACATTGATATTTTGATCATAAATTGTTTTACTACAGCAATCAGAAATTTCAGATTTTTCAGTTGATACTGATACAGCGCACGCTGAAACCATCATGGCGAACACTGATACTGTTGCTAGTTTGTGGATTTTCATCATATGACCTACACAGTTTTCTAAGCGCAAAGTATTTAATATATAATAACATTTTTTTAGAAGAGTTCTAAGTTTTAAAATGAATCAGAAGAAAGAGAATTTGGGAATTTTACGAGGTAGACGGTGACTAACGCCGAATTCGACATTAACTCTTTTGATGTTTTGTACAACAAACTGACTCTTGAATTAATTGAACTAGCCAGTCATCTTCCTGATGCAGCTTGCAATCAGACATTTTTTTATAAAATAACTCCTTCACCCCAAACATTTGATAAATTCAAAGTAGAACTATTTTCTGACATCAAAGCGCGAGGGTGGATAGCATCTTCCTTAACTCAAATGACGCTTTCTGAAGATTCAATCGGCAGAACCAGAATAACACCAGGTATTATCATTTTCCCTCTTTCAGAATATATCCATATAAATCAACTGGTTGAAAAAATAAATATTACGAAAGATAACATTCAAGCGTTACTTTCAACGCATGACCTACACAAGTTAAGAGCTACGTTAGCCCGGCAAAATGCTTTGTGCTCACTCGTTATGCTCACAAGAAAAATCCACGTTTTAAAATGCGAAGAAAAATCTACCATTTCAGTCTCGTGGTACATGAGAAGTGGAATGCGCGTTTTGAAAGAAAAGGATTTTTCAACAAGAATACAAAAAGCAGTGCAAAACAACATTCTGGATTTTTCAAAAGGAAATGAATATTTAGAAATTTTTCAAAAAAACCAAAAAACACATAGTTTTCGAATAAAAAGAAACATAATACCAACAACGATTTACAACATTTGGAAAGCTGGTAGTAGTAAAGAAAAACAGCAATACAACGGCCAAACACCTCTTTTCATATTCTCCGATTGCGACATAAATGTCAAACACTTAGAAAGCAATTACGGTGCTAAGCCACGTTCAAAACGCAATGATGCAACGCCTGACACGGATCTTCTCATTCCAGAATTACACATTTACATGTCAAAGATTAACAAGGAATAATTAACCTATAGAATATTTGAATTGTGTTTGTGAGAGATTTCGCACATACTCATAGATGATAATCGTACTGAGTAGACAACTACCCTCTCAGGAATTTTACGAGCCTAGCCAGCGCGAAGCCGTCAAAAAAATCGAGAAAACATCATGAATAGCAACAACGTACTTAAATTTCCGGTTACTGCACCACTAACGCACGTACCCAAGGATAACATCAAAAAACCAGAGCAAGTTGCTTCGGAGAAGATGATAACCTCACGGAAAGGGGTGCAGTTTTTATCTTATGAAGAT
The DNA here is from genome assembly GCF_029835735.1 of Shewanella sp. GD04112. Classification (NCBI taxonomy): domain Bacteria; kingdom Pseudomonadati; phylum Pseudomonadota; class Gammaproteobacteria; order Alteromonadales; family Shewanellaceae; genus Shewanella; species Shewanella sp. GD04112. The sequence goes on along the minus strand of NZ_JAOEAL010000002.1, from coordinate 182,389 downwards.
TGGGTGGAGTATATAAAAGATCTCGGAGTTACCAGTCGTGCGGAATGGCTTAGATACGTTGAGGCGAATGAAATCCCTCCATATCTACCAGTGTCGCCATCATTATTCTATGGCCGCAGAGGATTATGGCAAGGTTGGGGGGTGTTAAACCCTAACGCACCTGTAATACCGCAATCGGAAGAAGATGATATTCATAGTCGCGGCGGCGTATTTGCTAGTTATGAGACATCTTCCGAATATGCCAAAGCAGCTGGCATTAAAACAATGGCCGAATGGGTGGAGTATCACCAGAAGAATGAAAAACCTAAAAACATTCCTTCTGATCCTCGTTCTTTCTATACAAGAAAAGGTATGTGGCAATCTTGGAACCATTTCCTTGGAAATGAAGAACCTTATGATTACCACCAAAAAGGTACTCTTGAGAAAGTGAAAAGATGGTTTAAAGAAAACAACATCACCACTTCAACTCAATTTTTAGAAATGGCTGCAAATAAACAACTGCCTGACTTTGTGCCAGCAGCACCGACCATGTTATTCGGTGTCAAGTTCAAAGACCTTCTTGCTAAAAGACAAAAGTACGTCACTTTTAACCAAGCTAGTAAAGAAGTTAAGAAGTGGAATTGCAGCAGTATGTTGGAATTTAGAGCTAAACATCGCGAATTGAAAGCCAGTGGCAACAAACTAGCGACTCAAATACCGTCTGCACCAGATCGCGTTTATAAAGACCTTTGGAAAGGCTGGACAAACTTCCTTCAAGGTTAATTTGCTAAAAAAAAGCTGGGACATTCCCAGCTTTTTTATATCTTAATTTCAAAAATCTTCGAAAAGCAATTTTGAAAATGTCTGCATATCAAGAACTTGAAAGTGTGTGTTCAAGATAAATCCCCAGCTTATCAAGCGCCTCAAAGCTCATAAAGATCCTTGACATCTCTCCCGCATTTTTATGATTCATCGCTTTAGAATACTGTTCAAAAGCCTTTTGAAATTCCTGATTTTGCTCCAACCTCAAAACATTTTTATAAGCACGATCAATCACATCACCTCTCACTGTAATTGATTTGCTCGCAACAATTCTAAATATCGGCTCCGACTGACCTTCTATCACTCCTTGTTCAAAGGCTAAATCGCTCCCGGTAACTTCATACGGGGACAAATTCAAAACCATCACCACTTCCCATGGCTTTTCAATCTTGCGGCCTGACTGCATCAAAGCATCGTAAAGCGCATATTGAATCGATTTGATACTTCCTGTGTGCGCAAGAGAATCGGCGTCGTCGAATCCATGAACAATTAACCTGGACACACCATTACCACGATAATCATACTCACCCGCAATGACATCTGTGTTAGTTAACAACATAGTAATTATTAGCAGCGCGGCACTAATTTTTTGCATATAAACTCCTTCCCTACTTCGACGGCAACGCTTGAATCGTAGCGTTCATACCGATGGGTACTTGCGTATTTTTCAAATTGTTGACTGATACGACCTTTTTACCGACTGAGATAAAAGCGCCATCCATCCTTTTAATCATCTGTTGGTCAGGATATTTAATCTGCTGTTGAGGTTTATGTGACAGAACGGCTTCAAATACCATATCAGGCCTTGAGCTAACATCATCTACCGTGCCTAAAGTGGGTCCCTTTACCCCACGGCGCCCGTAAGCGTCAGCGAGCATGACTTTGTAGCGCATAACCCAATATTCCAAAAAGGTTTCAGTAGACACAAACTGATAGTCGGATGGCATCGTGTTCTCATGATTGCCGGTGATCACAAACAAACTATTAGGAGTGCCATAAATTCTATCTTCTTTTTCTTTCAAATAGCGTCCATCAATCGGTGTCCAGTGGCGCCGATTCTGCGAAGATAGATGCACATCCGTTTCCAACTGTTTTAATAACACGGACTCGTCGTAAGGACGAATGCTAACGGTTATATCTGCTTTAATCTCAATACCTGCAGACAACACGTTATAGCTAAATTCAACAAGATTTACAGAATACATATAGGAACTAGCAGTAACGACCTCATGTAATATCGATTCGTCATTAGATGATGACCTGATCAATACGCCCTGTTGTGCTGTAGGGTTCAATTTGGAATAAATTGCTTTTCTCGCCGCTCGGTCAATTAGTTCTGCCTTGAAATTGTTGAGTGACATTTTGCGGCCCACTGGTTTACCACTTAAATAACTCACACCCCATAAATCGGTTGCGGACTCTGTAACAGTCAGTTCTTCAGCATTGACAATACTGGCCGAGCTAAACCAAGCTGCCACTAATAGGCTAATTATCTTCAAAATTTTTCCCTTACCATTACATTTCCATCCATGCTACACCACTAATCAAATCCAGCAAATTTCCCCAAAAAAATCGGCGGTTGAAACCGCCGAATTTCAAACCAAAATCTATCAACGCTTCATCGTTGGTACGTTGCTATTGGAAGTGTCCATAGAAGGGCCACCGCTGCTATTGGAACCTGCGACAGAGTGACCGCTGGCCGCACCACCACCCACTAAATCAACACTGTTATAACTCACGTTTGAGGGTTGGACGTTGTTCCCGAATCCGCCCATTACAGAGAAATTGAATCCAGCTTGATTACCATCGAATGCGTAAGGATTGTTCTCTACAACGGTACTTCCCGATTGCGTAGAATTTTCGGCCGGAGTTTCAACATAACGAACCTCTGGCTCACTTCTTTCAGGACTTGCGGTGTTTACCGCATCACCTTGAATCGTGGCTGCTGGGGCTGCGCCTTGTTGGCTCACCGTGTCACCCTGAGCCATGGTTGCTGGGGCTGCGCCTTGTTGGCTCACCGTGTCACCCTGAGCCATGGTTGCTGGGGCTGCGCCTTGCTGGCTCACAGTGTCACCCTGAGCCGTGGCCGCTGGGTCTGCGCCTTGCTGGCTCACAGTCTCACCCTGAGCCGTGGCCGCTGGGTCTGCGCCTTGCTGGCTCACAGTCTCACCTTGAGCCGTGGCCGCAGGGGTTGCGCCTTGCTGGCTCACCGCATCACCTTGAGCCGTAGAGGCTGGGGCTGCGCCATGTTGGCTCACCGCATCACCTTGAGCCGTGGTTGCGGGGGCTGCGCCTTGTTGGCTCACCGCATCACCCTGAGCCGTGGTTGCGGGGGCTGCGCCTTGTTGGCTCACCGTGTCACCCTGAGCCATGGTTGCTGGGGCTGCGCCTTGCTGGCTCACAGTGTCACCCTGAGCCGTGGCCGCTGGGTCTGCGCCTTGCTGGCTCACAGTCTCACCCTGAGCCGTGGCCGCTGGGTCTGCGCCTTGCTGGCTCACAGTCTCACCTTGAGCCGTGGCCGCAGGGGTTGCGCCTTGCTGGCTCACCGCATCACCTTGAGCCGTAGAGGCTGGGGCTGCGCCATGTTGGCTCACCGCATCACCTTGAGCCGTGGTTGCGGGGGCTGCGCCTTGTTGGCTCACCGCATCACCCTGAGCCGTGGTTGCGGGGGCTGCGCCTTGTTGGCTCACCGTGTCACCCTGAGCCATGGTTGCTGGGGCTGCGCCTTGTTGGCTCACCGTGTCACCCTGAGCCATGGTTGCTGGGGCTGCGCCTTGCTGGCTCACAGTGTCACCCTGAGCCGTGGCCGCTGGGTCTGCGCCTTGCTGGCTCACAGTCTCACCTTGAGCCGTGGCCGCAGGGGTTGCGCCTTGCTGGCTCACCGCATCACCTTGAGCCGTAGAGGCTGGGGCTGCGCCATGTTGGCTCACCGCATCACCTTGAGCCGTGGTTGCGGGGGCTGCGCCTTGTTGGCTCACCGCATCACCCTGAGCCGTGGTTGCGGGGGCTGCGCCATGTAGGCTCACCGCATCACCTTGAGCCGTGGTTGCGGGGGCTGCGCCTTGTTGGCTCACCGCATCACCTTGAGCCGTGGTTGCGGGGGCTGCGCCTTGTTGGCTCACCGCATCACCTTGAGCCGTGGTTGCGGGGGCTGCGCCTTGTTGGCTCACCGCATCACCTTGAGCCGTGGTTGCGGGGGCTGCGCCATGTTGGCTCACTGCATCACCTTGAGCCGTAGAGGCTGGGGCTGCGCCATGTTGGCTCACCGCATCACCTTGAGCCGTGGTTGCGGGGGCTGCGCCTTGTTGGCTCACCGCATCACCCTGAGCCGTGGTTGCGGGGGCTGCGCCTTGTTGGCTCACCGCATCACCTTGAGCCGTAGTTGCGGGGGCTGCGCCATGTAGGCTCACCGTGTCACCTTGAGCCGTAGAGGCTGGGGCTGCGCCTTGTTGGCTCACCGCATCACCCTGAGCCGTGGTTGCGGGGGCTGCGCCTTGTTGGCTCACCGCATCACCTTGAGCCGTAGTTGCGGGGGCTGCGCCATGTTGGCTCACTGCATCACCTTGAGCCGTAGAGGCGGGGGCTGCGCCTTGTTGGCTCACCGCATCACCCTGAGCCGTAGTTGCTGGAACTGCGCCTTGCTGGCTCACCGCATCACCTTGAGCCGTGGTTGCGGGGGCTGCGCCATGTTGGCTCAACGCATCACCTTGAGCCGTAGAGGCGGGGGCTGCGCCATGTTGGCTCACCGCATCACCTTGAGCTGATGCCACTGGGCTTGATGGGAATTGTGTCTCACCTATGGGCAATTTTTCACTTGATGGCGATGAGTTGCTTGCAGTTAATTCCATGCCACGCTCTACATTCGACCTAACCGAATCTGGAAGAGATCCTAAAATTGCGGCTTTATCTTCTGGCGACATCTTATTGGCAATGGACTCAAGTTGCATGTTCGCACCTTGACCGTTAAATAGGGTGTTCTCCATCCTAGATTGAGTTGAACCTTCCCCCACTCCTATCCGGTTGAAACCATCCATCGCTCGAATCCTTTCGCTTGAGCTTAGACCACTCATGGCCGGGCTATTTTTAGTTGCATCGTCATAAGCTGTTGCATGATCATAACCTGTGCTATTTCTTGCATGTGCGTCAGAGTTGAGTGATGCCCCTAATTTCTGATTAAAATCCTGCAATCCTTGTAGGGTTTCGGCCAACCTTTGTTTTACAGGTTCAGATAATCCATCTTGTCCCATTGCCTGTGTCACGATGCCTTGAGCACGATCCGTGACTAACCTCATACCTATCACGTCTTCCTTAGACGGGTTGTTTTCCTTGTAGTACCGACTAAATTCCGCGTTTGGCAGTGGATTCGCACTTGTCCCTTCCGCTGCAATAGTCGAAGCCAGAGCCACGGCCTGTTGAGTTTGAGGATCTTTACTAGAACCTAAAGATGAAATAACTTGTGCTGCAGCATTGCCCGCACTTGACGATCTATCCGAAATTACTTTAGCAGAATAGGCATCATTCAAACCACTAAAGGCCTGTTGAGCATTCTGGAAGTAAGGTTTCTCACTCGGGCTTAATTGATCGCTGTTGATGGTCTTACTTAATAAACCATCAACAGTGTTGGCCATTGCGGAGATAACTGGGGCGACTTGAGCTGCATGATCGCCACTGAAATAATTAGATTTTGCATCTGTAAAATCATTCAGCATCCGACCTAACTCTGCGGGTGAGTTATTGGCGTTTTTCATCACTTCAGCTACTCTGTCAATAACTTGTGGTGATACTGCCCCATAAGTCCCTGACTTCAATTCTTGCGCTACAGTGTCGATGATTCGGTTTACCCCTGCTGGCCCACTCACAGCCTCACTTTGCTGCATTTGTTTCCAAAGGTCATCAACACTCTTGTCCAACTTATCAAGTTTATGCTGCTGATCAGGCGTCCATTTAGCTGGAGGCTGAAGATTTTGGTTGACGTAGTCCTCTTTAGAAGCTTTATTGTCCTTCACTCTTTGAGCCGCCTCTTGTTCCAATTTGGCGCCCTCTGAGCTGATACGTTGACCCGCTGCATTAATGCCATTCTGTGTATCAGATTTGAATGCCTGTTGGTCAGGAGTTAACGCTGGCTTATCGTAGTCTTTAATCTGCGCCTGACCAACAGCGGTAAATTGAGCGCCAACAATTCTAGCGGTCTCATTACCATTGGCAGTTCCTTTTAACGCAGCATATTCAATAGCGGCACCTGTAGCAAGGTTGCGAACCGCGTCAGCCTTAATCGGGTCTGATTGAGTTCGAGCCATCGTATCCGACAACTTGGCTACGGCACGGTCAGCGATCGAACCTATATCTTGAATGGGGATAGGCCTACCATCAGCTGACATCATCGTCTGCGAATCATTCACAATACTCTGTAACGCCTGCTTGTCTCGTGCCACGTCATATAATGACTGATTAGCGGCATAGTCCTGTTTCATCGCATTAAACTTGGCTTCATCTGCTGTACCAGCCCCAGCCCCAGCGGCTTTAGCATCTAAAACACTCATTGTGCTTTTGAAATCGAGCGTATCCACGCCGTTAGTAGCGGCATCCCAATCACTTCCATATTTGCCACGCATTGCGCCATCTGCCGCATTCTGTGCAATCTTGCCCAAGTTGCTCGCTGTTGTCAGCAAATCACGATTGCTAGAAGAAATAATCTCACCAAACTTGATGTTTGCACTGCTACCCGCCGCTCCCGATGATGTTACACCGTCACGAACTTCACGAGACCGAGACTCTGCTTCCTGTAATTGCTGTTGGATAGTTTGCTGTCTGGTAGATGCTTCATCTCGAGCCTTAGCTGCTTGATAAGTTGCTGACGAAGTATCAGTTGAAGTATCGCTATAGGATTTACGATTAGTGGCCGAATCGCTTTCTCTATACGCCCTTGCTACGTCTTCTTGCTGGCTTGTACTTAGAGTTGACGTTTTGTTGGCTCCTTCTGACTCTAGCAGCGTTTTCATGCTCGTTTGCGTCTGCGACCAAGATGCACCGGCTTCTGCGTTAACACCCAAGGATTTCATTAATGCTGTGAGCGGATTAGTTGAAACTCCAGTACCAGCCCCCACATTAAACCCAGCTTTAATAGCAAATTGATTTGCTTCTTGCTCAGTCATTTGTGATAAGGTTTGAATTATCTGCTGACGGGCCTGTTGACCACTAACACCCATCTTCGTACCGAGTTGCTGACTTACATCAAACCCGCGAGCTTCTTCAAACCCCAAACCTGCTTGACCAGCATTTTGATAGAGGTTACCAGTACCAATAGCGGTCTGTAATCTCTCATTCGCGGCAGCGAGATCTTGTTGCGCTGCGGTTTTAGATGAAGTTAGAGATGAAACACCTGATTCCGCTTGGGCCACGGCTGAAGTACCAACATGTTGAGCATTGTAGGTTGAACCACCGGTGCTAATGGAAGACATATTACCTGCACCCTGACGGCTTTCCATCCACTCACCATTCGATGTCATTGTCTGACTATAACCACCTGACGAAACGGTTTTACCATCGCTATTGACCGTCTGTGGTGATACGCCCTTGGCATCCATGTTAGCGCCCATTTGGGCTTTTTGTGTTGCCCCCATCATAGTATGCACACCGCCGAAGACAATCATCATAGCCAGCGCTGGCACCATCGTTTGAATGATTGCCGCTTGAGATACAAAAGTCTCAAGTGTGGTGTAGGCGCTATCCATTCCCCCCAGAGAATCGATACTCCAATTTCTCATGCTAGGCGCAATCATGCAGTTCTGAACCGAGCTCGAATCATTCCCTGGCAGAGAACACATCAGCTTATTGAAATAGTGGTTGGTATACATGTTGACGCCGACTTGGATAATCGGCCAAAAGTTCACAGCCAGTAGAAATGAATAGAGCTTTCCGGCCATCATGATCCCTTTGGAGCCGAAGGTCAGGAAAACCGGAAGCAGCGGAGCAATGAGGAAAATAAAACACTCGAACCAAGTGATAAGTGCAGGGGCAGTTTCCAAGAAAAATGAAGACTGAGCTGCTTGGCTTAAGTGACGCTGTTGAATCGCATCAAATTCTTGCTGAAACGCCAATCGTTCAGAGGGGTCTAACTCTACATAGCTAGCCCCAACTTTGGCCATCATTGCTTTTACAAAGTTGGCTCGATACAAATTTATGAGGTTAGCAGTATCCCCTGTTAAGGACTCGAAGACTTTCTCAACTTGAGACTCTTCTGCCATGTTATACATTATGGCGGCTCTCCCCTTCATTTCTTCGGCCCAAGGACTGCTGTCAGAGAGATCATTGCCTAACTTGGCATAAGCATCGGTACAGGTAATTTTGGTGTATGACTTGGTGTTAACATCATAGTAAGGCGTATACCAGCTTCCCGAGGTGACTTTTAATTTAGTGAAGTCAAACGCCCCAGTGACACTCTCGTCGTGATTTACCTCCTGTACCGCCTGTCCCGTCGGATTTTTACCGTTCCGAATGTCTTCGAAATAACAGTTTTTAATGTACGCACCCAAATTTTCACCGACAGAACGATAACTCGCATCTGCCTCAGAAGTGCCGACAAATCGGGCTTTAAGTAACGCTTTTAGAGGGTCTATGTTGGTGCCGGGCTCGGTGTCATAATCAGGTGTTATACTGGCATATGCTTCTGACATCCCTTGAGCAAAACCACCACCAATCATGGTAGCTAATGCAGCTGGCGCCACAATCCCAAAGGGCAAAGTAAATGACTGAGACACTTCGCCCGTTCTGACTGACTCAACGTAAAAATCCACCTTCGGGGTGAACAAAAACATGTAAGTGAACAAGGCGATGAAAAACTCCTTTACATGAAATTTATCAGGGGCAAAAATTTGCTTGAAAGCAGACACTAGCAGGGTAATACCCAATCCAATCGCAATAAGATTGCTATTTGCAATGCCGCCATCACTGAATGCCAATTCCGCCGATTGCGCCATCTTTATCAATAAATCGAGGTCACCGAGAGAGTAGATAGTTAACATGAATTACTTACCTCTCATACTTGCACTAAAGTTGATCTGACTTAATAGTTCCTGCTCCATTTCACGTCTTCTGTTGGCCATTTCTTCCCTTTCGAGGCTCAGCGCGTCGATTTTCTCTAACAACTTTGATGAAAACGCGCCGCGCTGACCTTTATCAGTCGAAGCCATCTTACTCGCGGCAATTCGTAGTCCGTCAAGCAACTGCTGGGTTGCATCTATGGCCATCGCTTCGGAGATAAACTTACAATTACCTGTATTGATGACATTGACTGTTGAGGCTCGTTTAATAATGTCTTCAAATTCACTTCGCATATTGGCCATGATCTGTGCTTGAGAATCACTATAATTTCCTTTCTGAGCATAGATGGCCATGATGCTCGAACCGACTAAGTTAGAATCGACTAAGCCACAAATTGCATCACCATAAAATCGATAGAACGAATCCAAATAGCGTGGATCGCTAATTGGTACAGTCGCGACCTTAGCCGATAGACACTTGCTATCGGCAGATTGGGCCTGCTCACAGACCACCATTTGTTTAGCTACAGCCATTGATGTAGTAGCTTGAGGCTGATACAAGTCTTTCAATGAAACTTGTGGGCTAAATGACTGACTGACCGCATCGCTTCCTGCTGAAGCCGATGCAGTTAATGTGCTGTCGAATTTATAAATTTCAGTCCCTAAAATAGTCATTAACATTTGAGCGACGACATGGCGGTCTGAGGATAGGGTTGGGACGGTAGTTTCAGACTGCATGAAGGTTTCATACACCGAGTTGAACTGCATCTCGTCGCCAGCCTGAGTCAACTGTGCGGCTTTCGAGTGGGAGTCTATTGAACTGCGCTCAACCGTCGATGAAGCGAATGAATCAAACCAAGCACCCGCCGAATCATTGTAGGCTTTCCACATTTTACGGTCACTTTGTACCTGAAGTGATGGCCACTGTTGCTCGGCCAGATCAGCCCATTCCTCGCAATCTTTGCTGATAAAATCATTTAACGCATTGAGGCGTTTCGCTAGGTCTGCGAGAATTGCATTGCAGTCCGGGCATAACATTCCCATTGCTAATTGGAATGCGTACATCGGGGCTGCGGCGGCGATAGATCTTGCCATCTGAACAAGCTCTTCACGTTTTATAATGGACAGTGAGCCGCCGAAGAAGTCGATCCCCTTGCAGGATGATTGAAGGTAAGGAGCCCTAACCGCCACAATCTTTTCGTTAGTGGTTTTAATCCGTACCGACGCACTCCCCAGAGAAAATCCGTCACGTTTAGCGCCTGAATATGAAGTTGCACCGGAGCTGGCAGACAACATCTGATCCCATAAATTGTTTAACCCGCTAGCAGCTGTCGCTGATAACGGGCAACAAAGTAAAGCAACTATAACTTTCTTTTTCATTCTTGTTCACCCTCGCTATCAGGTTTTCCGAGCATAAAATTCCGCATCTTGTTAATGAGGTAGTCTGGGTCTTCATACACTTTTTGCGTGTCAACCTTGGCTTCTGCATCGGTCATATAAAGAGCTCGTACCTGCTTCACATTATTAAGTTCTGCTTGGCTAATAATTTTCTCGCGGCTAGCAAGTTCGATGATCCTTTCACTGAGAGAATCCATGCCGATTAGCCCAGAACTCAACAGGAAGTAATCACCCGTGTTGTTGGTTAGATACAGTGTTGGTGTCGCCAAGACGTCGAAGCGCTGCGCCATGTCGGAAGTCGCCACTCGATAATCGCCTAATGCTAAAAAGTCATCATTTGGAACGGTGCCGCCATCGAGAGAAACAGGCATGATCGACCATCCATATTCCTTTGCCAGACGGATTAGGTAGGGAGTTTGCTTTGCGCAATACGGACACTGAGAGCCGTAGAAATAAATGAGGGTGGCTTTCTTGCCGATGGCTTCAATTAACTTCCATTGGTTTTCAGACTGAGCGCCTTTGAAAGTTTGCAGCGTCACGTCGTTTTCAGGACGGCGTAACCCTTCATCGAGGTAAGGGTCAAACATTTGTTCGGAAATATAAGTAGCGGCAAACTGGTTGGCGCGATCTATTGCGGCACGCTGGATGTAAAGGTAGCGTTTAACGTCTTCTGGTTTTCCAGTGTTAAGCGCCAACTCCTTTGCCTTGGGCAAGTTTTCTTGGAACCACTTAACGCTCATGGCCTCTACTGAATTTTTACTCGTTTCAGTCTCAGTTGGTGCAGAAGATGGCGTTGGCGCTATAGGTTCTTCCTCTTCCTTTTCTTCGGGCTCAGGAATGTACTCGTGCCAATACCAGCCCTTTTCGCGTTGTTTATAGAAGTTACCACCATCATTGCTATTTGCAGGATCTTCTGCCACAACTGGCAGAGCCAGAGCCGCAAAAATCAAAGCCATCAATTTATTTACTTTCATTACGCCAACACACTTTTTATATTCTATAGGCTAAATATATCACGCCTCACTGGATGAAAAAAAGCCGCCTTAATTGCAGGCGGCTGATTTATTGTTTTTCACGTTTCTCGGGCGACAAAAAAATCATCACTAATATCAAAGTCATCTTCCATTGGACTTCGAGGTTCTGCATCTGCTTCCACTTTCTCCCTTTCACTTTCGACTTCTACCTTCGGCGCCAACACAGTGCCTAGATTAAATCCCTGCTGTCTCACCATTAATCCAAATTCCATCAGGGTCATCATCTCGCGGGTCAGTGCCTTTGGCCCAAACTGATCTAAATGAGCAAAAATTAGCGGGTGAGTATCATCGGCAATCCGAATGTGTCTCTCGATTGTTTTGGGCATCCCTCACCTCAGACTGCTTTTAACTTTTGATAATCGCCTCGCGCTATGGCTCCACGAATGAATTGCTCGCCTGCGGTTTGCAAGCCACGGGCAACAGCTGTCAGAGAGTCATCAACGACTTCGATTTTGTGGAAAGGGAATGCGCGCTGAATCGAAGGCAGGTATACCGCTGCGGCACCACCGGAGACAATAATCAGGTCAATGTCCTGACCATCACCTACTTTGTTGACGACACTTGTTAATGCTTCGTCAGTAACAGACCGAATCGCGCTAGTCACATCAAATAGATCGCACTTAGGGAATTTCATCGCTTTACCGTACAGCTTAAGCTCACCACTGATAAAGGCTTGGTCGATCAACTCAGGGTTAATCTGTTTGATGTTGAAACCTTCGAGTTGCGAGCGCAGCGCGACTTCGACTGCACCAATCACTTTGGACATCCCAGTTTCAGAATCACCAGAACGATTTGGACTGACCTTCAATCCTTTCGACGTAATGAAGTCGGTGGTCATATAACCTGGGTCAATGGATAACATGGTTTTATCTTTGCACTGGGCAAAGCGTTCATTTCCGCCTTGGCGCAAAAATGACATCAACGCACCAAGCGGTTGTTCAAAAACCAAGACCTGACGAATGGTGACCTTGCGACTCGGTGTGATTTGGTGAGTGCCGGTATAAATCTTGGCGAGTTCATCTTTCCTGAACATGACACTCACTGGCAGACCAAGCACTAACACATCTATATCGATGTGATTTGATTTGCCTAAAAATGACAGGGCGCCAAACAATAACGCTTTATAGCGGTCACTCGTGATAAACGATTCTGTGTTGAGAACGCGAACATTTCGCGAACCGACCGAGGTCCCTACGTCTGAACCAACCTCATAGGTGATTCCATCGACTTCCACGTTTGTTACATCGCGTTCCTCGCCTGCTAAACCCAGATTAATATCCGATTTAATCGGAATAGGCAGGGACGGGAACGTCTTCACTGAGTAATTGCCTAGCGATTCCTTGTGTACACAAGTCGTTGTGCCATAGCCAACATCGACTGTGATGATGACGGGATTATTCATAAATACCAACTCCACACCAAATGACCCCCAATCTGGGGTTTTAAGAGGGTTTTAAGAGACTTCCAAAACCTTTCCAGCTTGCTCTTGAAGATTATTCTTACCATTCCAATACCAATCTGGGATCCATATAATACACAATATATTTAGCTCGTGTATTATTTATTTTGTGTGTATATTATGCACTTTGTTATCCATAACATGTCGCTAGTGAATTAATCAAAACATGAAATGGCTAACGAACTGAAGTGCAACTAAGTCTGGCTTAGTAGCGAAATTCCTACTCTGGATTCTTCGAAATTAAGCAGTTTTAACGGCTTCCAAAATCAGTAAATCAACGCTCTGAAAGCGCAAGTTGGCTCACGAACTGGGAAAAAACCTGAAGTGGCCAACTGAATCGCAGACGTGAGAAAGGATTTCTCAGGGGGCTTGCCCATGAATCGGTGTGTATATCACGCGAAAAGCATGAGTTGGCCAACGAACTGAAAATCTTCAAAGGATGGCCAACACCGGAGGCACCTGGGATTTATCCCAAACTCAACTGGCAGAATGACGATTAGTGAGCGACACGAGTTCGCCAACGAACTGGGTTTCTGCATGAGTTGTCCCCGTAGGCCGAAAACGGATTACTGAAGACGAACAAACAGTAGGTAAATGAATGAATGACTACTCAGGTACTTCGGGTAGCTCTGAGAACGGGAAGCCCGTACCCGCATTAGGGTTCCAGTTGGTGAATACCATCAGAAGCCTAGAGGGGTTGATTGAAGCCGCTCAGTTTCAGGCAAAGGTCATTGTCGATGATTACTGGCTGAAATGGAGATCTTCAAACCGTCAGTTGCGCAGTGATGACGGTGGGAAGTTTAGTGGCGGTGAGATGGCCCCCCGGGTCGTTGTAAAAAACGAAAAGGTGTATTTGGTCTGGACGAGGTATCGACCAGGGCGAGTTGGAAACATCAGCAAGTCTTGGGGCGATGACGTTAAACCGACCCAGCGCGGATACACCTTAGACCAGTTAACCCGCAAATCCCCAGAGTGGGAGGCGCGAATGATTGAAGACACAGAGAATCGATTGGCTCCGTTGAGAGAAACCCTTGAGTGTCTACATGAAGCAAAAGTCAAACTACGTCGCATAGAGCGAAAACAATCCTAGGAGGATTATATGAGTCAGACCAACGAGAACCCACAAGTTGCATCAAAGCGTACTCAGAAACCATCTGCAGTTCGTCAAGTTCAGCAGCGTAAATTCATTCTGAAGGAAATGGATTTCAAGAGCAGCGCCATCCAGCAGCTGTTTAGCAATGATGCTCGTCAGCAGAATATCAAATACAGCATTGCCCGTATCGCTGGTCTATTTGTGTTGACGTCTAACAACAAAGAAATCCGTGACCGTTTAGATGCGTGGTTTGTAGCTGAGCAAGAAGAAGCTGTTCGTCGCAGCACCCTTCTCAACACAATCCACAACAATGAGTTGTCTACCTCGCTTGGCAACAATGCCGATTTTGACGTGGTGACACCAGAATCGTTCAGAGTGACGTTCCAAATCGAGCACCCAATCTACTGGCGTGTAATCGACGTAATTTCCCAGATTGATGAATCTATCGCAGCTATTGAAAACCTCTGGTTAGCTGGCGTGATTTCTGAGTCAGTCAGCAACAATAGTCGCGGCATTGCGATGAACACCATGACTCGTTTCTTTGGTCGCATGAGAACTGTAGCTACAGATTCAGCTGACCGTAAGGGCGGAATTTATTCGTTAGACGCTTACAACAAAATCATGCAAACCATCACCCGCAACAATCCAGATGACCAGTCAGCCAATGACGACTCAGGGGCTGAAGAAATTGAGCAGGATTCCGGAAACCTGGTAGTGAACGCATAATGAAGAAAATAGCCAAGCTAGTTAGTTTGGCTGTTCGATCCTTCTTACTGGATGGCAAAACCCCAGATAAGAATGCGGTACGGATGGCTTTTGGTGGGATTGAAACTAAAGCGGTCAGCGAAGAGTTGGTAGAGACTTTCTACCCTCCCGTAGCTGACGGTGTAGCAGTCGTGAATCAAGCGAGAATCATTAAATCCAATAATGACCTAATCGATATGTCGATTCGTGAACTGGGTTTGACTGATATTCACCGTGACACGTTCAATCCTGCCAACCTATCTGAATACAATCAAGTCTATAACGCACAGACATTGGTTAGAGATGTGGTAGCGAATTTCCTTTCTTACGCTCACTTACTCCCAGCCTCAGAAAACCATCATCACGCAGCTGTTGGTGGTTTAGCACGTCACAGTCTTGAGGTGGCTCTGTTCTCCCTGCGTCACATGGCGTCGGTTGATATTAGAGAGACCAAATTTACCGACGAATTGCACGGAAAGAAAATCCGTTGGCAATATGCGGCGTGGGTAATCGGGTTAGTGCATGACATCGGTAAAGCGCTGCATGATATGACCGTGCAGGCCGATGATTCAGTCTGGAACCCACAACTCGAAAATATCTATGATTGGTCAGGGCGCAACCAAGTATCCCGTTATCAAGTGACGTGGAACTATGCAGACCGTCACGGCAAGCACATTGGGCTTGCATCATCCATGCTCAACACGGTACTGACCAAGGCAGCTAAGCAGTATTTGTTTGGCACTCAAGATGACCTTCAGGTCGCCATCTATGAAACCTTATCAGGCAGTATCGAAGTTAATAACTCACTGCGAGACAGTCTAAAAAAAGGCGAAGCGCGTTCCGTCCACAAAGACATGATGTGGCAATGGGACAGATTAACCGGTGCTCGCAAGATGCCACTGGAAGCAGCGTTTATTAAGCGCTTACAAATGATGCGTCGCGGCTGGAAGGTAAACGAAGAGAAAGCCGATATTTGGTGCCTGGGCGCCGAAGATGTGTACGTGTCTTACCCAGCAAGTTTCAACAAGGTGATGTCATCGCTCAAGGAAGATGGCTTTAACGTCCCAATGCAAGTCGGAAAAATGCTTGAGATGCTGGTAGAGCGTCAGCTATTTGAACCGCTGTTTGAGGATTACACCAGTGGCCACTTGCACCCTGTTACGAATCCAGAATGGACGGCAGGGCCAATCAAAGTCGTTAAGCCAAAATGGGCAGGCATCGTTTATGGCGAGGATATTCCGCAACGCGGCATTCATGGAAAAATCTCATTAACCCGTGACGATTCGCTGTTAATCCATTACGCCGATACGGGGTTAATCACCCTGACAGATACCCGTGAGCCAGACCCGCAAACTCCGGCTAACAACACGGCTGCACCAACCCAACCCGCTCCTGCGCCAACCCCTACTCCTGTGGTAGCACCGGTACAGCAGAATGGGTCGCAAACAAATCAAAGTAAGGCTCAGACAAAGAAACCGAAGAAGCAATCAGCTCGAGCGAGCACCAACACTCCGGCACCAGCACCAGCAACAACGCCAAGTGAGCCAGCGCCAGAGAAATCGCAAGTCGAAACTCAGGTAGAGCCAGAACAATCCAATACCAGAGCTCCGGCGCCAGACACCAAGGGTATCGTGTTTAAGAACATGAATGACACTCCGATAGTCAGTGAGCCAGCGGAGGCGGCAGTAGAGATAACTGAGCCAATAGCTCAAGAAATGCCTGTAGAAGTGTCGAAGGAAAAGACCTGTATTGAGCTGGTAATCGAATGCCTGTTAACGGCTAACAACACACTACATCGAGCAAAGCTGGATGGTGAAGTGCTGACATTGAATGCCAGTCTATTCGAAGAAATCGACCAGCAAATGAGAGGGCTTGGTTTTGACGAGGGTGCCGTGCTGACGGATTTGATGGATAACAAGTTACTGGTTCCAGACCCTAAAGCGCCGCGTAAAGTTATTCATGTCGTTAACAAACAAAAGTTCTACCAGCTGAAGCTAACCGACGTTCTGGCCAAGCCAGTGGGTGACATGCTGACTGAGCTTCAAGCTAAAGCAGATGAACGCAAAGCTAGAAAGCAAAAGAATAAAGCCCTAACCACCGAGGTCATTACAGAGTCGAATAACCTGCCCACGCAGGAGTCATCTATCAATGATGTGATTGATGGCACGATGACAGAAGTCGCGGAGCAAGATTTATCACAGTTAACGCCTAACGAAGTATCACCTGAATTAAGTGGTCAGTTTGATTTAGAACCGTCGTTCATTGATGACGCGGTAGATAGCTTGATTGCTGAAGACCAGGAGCAAGATTTATCTTCGTTAATGACTGACGAACTTCCACCGTTATCTGAGTACGCCCAAGAGATGTCCTTGGCCATGCCGGAGAATGAGCTGTCATGGTTTACGCCAGAAGAACTATCGATGTTAACTACTGACACGGAAACATCCGTACCCGTCGCTGAAGTGGCCATCGAAACCACCGTAGAGCCCGTTCCCACGACTGCGAGCGCTCCCCCTCCTGCTCCGCAGATATCGACACTTTCACAACTAAAAGACGCCACTGGTAATAAATCTCCGAAGGAAAAGAGCAAGTACCCGCCAGAGTTGCAAGTGTTCATTGCTTGGGCGATGGCTCGCGCAGGCAAGTCCGGCATTGACCGCCTCTCAGGGGTGATCCGAATCCAAAGTTTCGCGTTAACCACTTACGAGCAAGAAGCTGGGTTAGCCAAAAAAGAGGCGACTAGCCTCAAGCGCACAGCAGGCGACAACGCCTCAATTGCGACAGACAGCAACCAAGTTGCATGGATGGTATTTGAGACAGTAGGAATAGAGCATGAGTAAAAGCATCGAGACCAACGGCTTGTTCATGGAAAACATGTATAGGCCGATATATGAAATTAAATCCAGTTATGCTTGGGCTGGAGCTTCCTTGTTCACGGCAGGCTCGTGGGTATACCACGGGGTGAGTGGACACGATGTATCGCTGGTTGCAGTTTCAGTTATTGCGGCCACAGCTGGTATGTCTGTTAAGCGTTTAAAAGAAGCCTTACCGCAAATCCGTCGGCAGGTTAAGCTGGTCTACAACTATCAATACTTCGTTGAATCTAGCGCTTTGTGGGCGCTGAGCAAAACCCAGAGGGATAAGGCCTTCTTTGGTCGCGGCTTTGAGTGGACGATCACCGAAGCAAACCGAGCTTATCAGCTGGTGGGTAAACGCCCAGAACACGCTAAGGGTTTCTTGCCTTGGGCAGTGCGAAGAGCACTGAAGAAAGTCGAAGCAGATACCGAGAAATTAGAAGGTCGGCCGTGGATTCAGGGGTGTGGTGACGAGCAGGATTTGTGGCTGGATGCGTCGCTATTCTGGTCTCACAGTTTCTACACCGGATTACCAGGTGCGGGTAAAACAACGATGTTAACGCTTAACAGTGTTGGCGCCCTTTACCGTGGTAACTCTGTATTAGTGTTAGACCCTAAGAACGATCCAAACTGGAAGAACAGATTACGCGCAGAAGCGAAGCGTTTAGGCGTCCCGTTTTATTACTTCAACATTGCTGAGCCAAGTCAGTCGGTGCGTATCGACCCACTGGTGAACTTTACAGTGACGACCGAGATTGCATCGCGCTTAGCTAACGTCCTAGAAAAAGGTTCAGGAAGCTCTGAGGGTTTTCGCTCCTATGCCTGGGACTCATTCTACGTCACGGCTGAAGCATTACGTTTTATCGGTAAGCGACCATCAATCAAAATGGTCGCTGATTACATGCTAAACCGCAAAAGCGAATTAGCCCTAGCAGCCTTAAGCAAGATTATGACTATGCATTACGGGCCAGATTGGTACGCGAACATGGCGACCCAAATTGCCGAGGAAGGCCGCGGCAGTTTGCTACAGGGTTTAATCATGCGCTACCAACAGGTGTTAATCCCTGACGACAAAGGTGAAGACGCGGTATCGAGTTTTATTGGTTTCTTAACGCACGACCAATCTCACCAAAGTAAGATGTTAGCGACCACCAAGCCGATGTTAACCCAGTTAACCGCTGCGCCGCTGGACAAGATGTTAAGCCCTGACCCGAATGATACGGAAGACGAGCGTCCTATTATCGACATCAAGAAATTCATTGATACGGGCGGCGTGTTGTACATCGCCACCGATTCATCGGGTAATCCTGCAATTTCAGCAGCTACATCGAAACTCATTATGGAGGATACCTGCGCGGCAGCTGCTTCACGTTACAACTACGAAGGCGGAAAAGGGGTGCGTGTGTCGGTGTTTGGTGACGAAATCCACTCTGCACTCTCCGACGGCCTAATTAACTTAGCAGCGATGGGTCGTGGTGCAGGCTTTGAATTGCACCTATCTACGCAGGGTGTTCCCGATTTGATTGATAAAGCCGGTGAAGCAGTAGCGAGCCGGGTCCTGTCTTTAACCGCTAACTGGTTCTGTCTGCGAGCTCGAGATGATATCACCAGGGAGCGATTTGCGGCGCTACTCCCGGAGTATCCAATTAAGTCAAAGCAATGGCAGTTAAGCTCTAACACCGATTCGACCAGTAAGCTCCATAACTTCTCGGGCTCGGTGGGTGAGCGGATTATGGAAGCTGACAAGCCAGCGTACCCTCTTTCATTGATGTCGGAATTACCTAAGTTGCAGTACGTCGCACGTCTGGCCAACGGTAAGACCTATCAATGTCGTATTCCGATTTTACTGTAGTGAGTGTTGATTATGGACGATGTAGTTGAGAGTAAGACCCTGCACGGCAGGTTGATTTTAGCGGCTGGGGCATTAATCAGTATTTATGTACTGATTTTCATGCAGCCCCAAGAGCATAACGAGATGTTACGAAAGGAAATCTCAAATATCGAAAAGGCCATTAGCACTGAGGCGACAAAGGTTGTGGTGTTCAGGGCGAAGGGTTGGTACGAAGCGACGATGGTGGAATCTGGTTTAGCCGCGTTCATCGACCAGTATCACCAAGACACTGGCTTAAAGGGGGACCAGTTGTGGCGTACACCGCTTACACGGATTGCTCAAAACATCAAAACCATTTGGTATCAGTGTTTACTGAGAGTATCCCTGCTGATTTTCTGGTTCTGGATGGCCATTGGTTTGATAGCCGCGTCAGCGGTTGACGGATTGATGCAGCGGAAAATTAAGCAGCATGAGTTTACGGCGCCTTCGACGGGTTACTTCAGGGTTGCGCTCTGGTCAGGGATATTGGTCGCAATTCTGTTAGAGCTTTACTGCATTACCCCTGCGTTAATCTCCAATGAGATATTCCCGCTATTTCCACTATTCGCCGCAGTCATTATCGGTTGGTTGTTGAAAACCACCTTGGCTAACAGCGCGAAGAACATGTAACCCCCTCTTCCGTGTGCCATCTTTAATATAGATAGCACACGCTTTATAAATAACGTGTTGACAGTAACAAGCAAACAGTTAAAATTTGACCGTCACATTTAACGGAGATCCACAATGAACCAAAGCGCTAAAACCGAAAAGAAAGGACTGATCCAGCAGTTTAAAGAAGCCCCTGTTGCCGTAAGAGCGTTTTTCGCACTTATCGTTGTCGCGGTAGGTTGCTCATTGCTGTTTGCTGGAGAAGCAAGTGCGGTATCAGCATCTGGCGCGACCCTACACACTTTCTTCGACCAAATGTGGGACGAGGTAAAGGGTTTAATGACGGGTGCGCCTGCTAAGGCAATCATGGGTTTGTCGATTTTAGGCACTATCGCATTCTCAATGATTAAACCAAACCTAATTGGTTTCTTAGCATCTGTAGTCATAATTCTGGTACTAGCTAACGCTCCTACAACTATCGACGGCAGTTTAACTGTAACCGTAGAAGCGCTGAAAGCTGGCCTAGTTCACTAATAGCGACAATTTTTGCGGTATCAAGGAAGGGTGCAATCTTATATGCACCCTTTTTTTTCAAGGGGTGAGACATGAGTGAAGCGAGATTTCCTAAGCGTTGTAACGGCGCTATCAAAGTTGGAACTATCCACTGGGACTCAATCAAGCTGGCGGTGATTGTGATGGTTTTTGGTCTTGCATCAGGTCACATCAACTTAGGCATTATCGCGGCAATTACCAGCATGGCCGTAGTAGAAACACTGTTTAAAAAGTTTGGGCGTGGCGTATTAAAGCATCTGTTATGGGTAAACGGTTTGTGGATTTCCAAAGGGCCGGAAACCCTCATGTCACCAGCCATTCGTCGATTAATTAAGTAAGAGGTCAACATGCTTTGGAAATCGAAGATTAAAGAGAGTTACGACAATCTCAATATCTCTAACAAAAACATAGGTCGTTCTAATCTGGCACTAAGCATTAGCGTGGTGCTTTTGCTGTTCATGGTGATGACCAAGCAGACCGAAGTCATTGTCATGCCGAACGACTTTAAAGAGCCGATTGTCATGAACGGCAATAGCGTGACTCAAGAATTCAAAATCCAATGGGGCCTGATGATTGCAACCATTATCGGCAACATCACCCCCAAGAATGCTAAGTTCGTCATCGACAGGGTGACCAAGATGATCCCGTTAGAACTTAACCCCGATGAAGCGGAAGCGACGATGGCCGCAGCTATCGAAGAAATGGCGCTTAGGGGTGTTAGTCAGAAGTTCGTCCCGTCTGACGCGATATATTCATCTGTCACAGATTACGTATGGGTTGTGGGTGAACAAACCACAATCTCATTAAAAACAGGCGCAGCTGATACTACTGCATACACCTTTGAATTAAAAATCGGGATCCGAAACGGCAATCCCATGATTCTGGATATTCAACAATATCCAGCTGCTGTTAACCCTGCTCAACGTGAGCGTGAAATTCTCCAAGGTAAAAACGCAACAACGGCCTTGGATAAAGACAGTGTGATTAAAATCGAGTCACGGTGAGACCTATGAATAAAAGACCCCTTTCAACTGCAATCCTTCTTTCATTAATGATCGCTCCTGCTTTTGCGGCTGACGATGACATTTATTCGTTACCGACTGAATCGGTGAATCCGCAACGAGTACCTGTTTTGGGTACTGATTTCAATCAAGCAGAAGAAAAGCTACAGGCTGAATTAAACAGCCCTTATGCGAATCAACCTCTGGCCATCGATACGAGCCAAGAAATTGGTACCCAAACTGCATTATCGGTTTCGCCCAATGAACAAGCGCTCTATCAACAGCCAGTGACCCAGCCGCCATCGCAGCAACCGATGCAACAGGCAGATCATCAACAAGTCCCCACTTACGGCGGCGCGAGCCCTGTTAATCCGACGGCGATCTCCCCTGCCAATGCCGGAGAAGTCATTAGCCGTCGTGATGACTCAATGGACTACTTACGCAAGCAGTACAAAAGCCATCAAGTGATTGCATTGAAAGCCGGTGGCACAACGACATTGCCAATTTCGCTGTCAACCACTAACCGAATCGCGACCTCGTTCAAAAACGCCAAAATCACCACGTCAGTACCGAGTGATGCGGCGCTGGTTTACGGTGAGCAAGGTTTTGTGTACGTCACACCTGGCGTTAACGCTGGCGCGATTGACTTGATAGTTGAAGAAGATGGCGCACCAGAGACCGCAGTATCACTCTACTTGGTGCCATTAAACGTCCCGCCAGTGCTCGTGGAGTTAACCGTTAGCTATAACGCGAGTCAACGCAATGCAGCTTTGCAAGCCGTGTCTATCTACAGCGAGAACGCAGCTAAGGAGCTGGAATCGGCAAAACAAGCAGAGCGTGAGCGTATTGCTAATAACCAGCCCGTCGCTGACAGCCATGTTGACGATGTAATGACGTTACTGGAAGTTGTGGCCAAAGCCGAAGTTCCGGCAGGTTACGAACTACTTGAAGGTGACACCATTCCGGCGGAAGTGCGTTACCCGTGCGATATTCGCCAAATGCTCCCACTTTACCATGAAGTGAAACAACGCTTAATTGGATCCAAATTGGTCGTTGACATCATGGAGGTCAGAAACGATGTCAATGGCTTACGTTCATTCCGCGACGAGGCCTGCATGGGGCCTGGTCGTGAAGATGTGATGGCCGTTGGTGTGTTAGATAAAGCGACATTAGGCCCAAGGGAAAGCACCGAAGTGTACATTCTGCGTGACCGCAGCTACTTCGAGCGCCAAATGAAAGTTCCACGTCGTAGTCGTGTAGGAGGTTAACATGCAAGCGTTACAGGATTTAAAAAGCAAGTGGCTTGCGCTTCCGTCGAATCAGCGCACTATCGCGTTAATCGTGATATTGGCAATACCTGCTTATCTTGTGGCTGAAGCCATTTTCCCTTCAGCGCCGAAAACCCCTGTCAGCTCAATCCCAGCCAGAGCGAAGCCTATGTTTATGAGTACCATGGGGAGCGAGCGCTTGGAGTCCACCCAGACTTCCGGCCAGCTCATAGCGATGCGAAAGAAAATTCAAGAGCGTGAAAAAGCGATTGATGCACAGTACACCGAGCAAAAAGCTAGTGAAAAGCGAATTCAGCAACAGGTCGATACCCTGCAAATGTCTCAGCTTGAATCACAAAAGCGCCTCGAGACCATCGCGCATCAAATGCAAATGCTGGTTGAACAACAAAGCAAAAATGCCGCAACAGCACGAGACAGTGTGAGCGCGAAAGGAGCTCGACCAGAAAATATCGCCCAGCAAGCACCTTCATTGCCAAGTACCGAGTTTAGCCTAGACCCAATGGCAGGCCTTAAGTCGAATGTCGCCATGACCCCGCCAGTGTCAAAGCCTTTAACCATGAACCGTGGTGACGTGAGTTTAGGTAAGGCCGCTGCGACAGGTGCTGAAGCAAATGTTGGTAATGCGTCAACAGCCAAAACCCAAGTCGCAGCCAAAGCAAAACAAGCGATTTCTCAAGAGAATACAGGTTCTAGCAAGAAAACTGAAAAAGAGCCTGAGACATGGTTGTCAGCTGGCACAGTGATACCAACCGTCTTGCTTACGGGTCAACATGTACCTACCAGCTCATCGGCGCAATCAAACCCAGCTCCAGTGTTATTAAAAATCGTAGATGTTGGGGTGATGCCTAACGGTTTCACTATCGATCTAGTGGGTTGTACCGTGATTGGCGCGGCCCGTGGTAGTGCCAGTACCCGTCGTGTCGAAATCCGCGCTGAGAGTATCAGCTGTATCGACCAGAGAGGTCGTGCGATTGAGCAGCCGTTCATTGCCGCAGTGCAAGGCCAAGACGGTCATAGCGGTATCCCAGCCAAGTTAGTAACACTCTACGGTGAAGTGGTGAAGCAATCCTTCTGGGCAGGCATCTATGGCACTGGCGCCCAAACCCTCACACAAGCCGCGACCAATCGAGTGTCTGGAGATGTGGTTTATGACGGCACCTATTTCAAAAACACGGCGACCAGCTCACTTGCTGGTGGCTCAAGTACCGCATTCGACAAGATTGCTGACTTCTACCTGCAGTTAGCCGACGAAGCCAGACCGTATCTGGAAATGCACGGCGGTATTGAAGGTGTTGACCTCATTGTTCAACGCGGTGTTAGCCTCAAATATAAGGGTTAAGCAATGACAACCGAAAACGTAAATTCTGAAAAATTGGAACCGACTATCGGCGCTCTGGCTGAGCCAGAGCAAGCCGCTCCCGCTGAGGTTGCACAATCCGTCGCTGGGCCAACGCCAGCGACACCCGCGGCTCCGCAGGGCTTGTCCCCCGTCAAAATGATCATGGTGATGGCAGGCCTAGTGCTGCTATTTGGCGTGATGAAATTTGGCATGAGCTTCTTTGGCACGGGCGTAAGCGCCGAACAAACCAATACTCAATCCAAAATCGTAGTAGCAGATTTAGGTGAGATGTTTCAGCAATGGTCAAAGGAATCGGTTAACCAAGCGGATTTAAGCTCGGCGGCTCAAGAACTGGGACAGCTCTACTTTGACATGGGATACCTCGTCATCGATAGCAGCATGACGCTGCGCATTCCTGAAGAGTTCAAAATGGAGATCCCAAGAGCAGAGGTGTTGCTCCGCATTAAGCAAATTCGAAGCGAATACCAAGACGAAGGCAAAGTACCGCCATCGCCACAGCAGCTGCTTCAGATGGCCACGGAACTGACGGGGAATTAATTGTTTATGGCTGACATGGAAATCGAACAAGCGTTGTTGGCAGCGAGTGAACAAAACCAGCTAGCCCAGGTTATTGAGACTCACAATCTGGGTGAAACCCCACACTCACTGCGATTAGCCATCAACTTATTTGAGATTAACGCAGAGAATATCCAGCAACACCCCGAGGCAGCACAGTCCCTTCTGCGTTGCCCAATCCCAACGACATTTGGTGAGACCGAATCAATCAGGCGCACCATATTGTCACTGCTCACCCAAAAGCACAGTTAGGCAGGATGTATGGCCAGTAAGAAAGCAGCCAAAAAAATCACCGGCGATGACGAAAATGTTATGGGCTTACGCCAACAGCGTCCCATCCGTGTTCATTTACGTCGGCACTTTAGCGCGAGCAAATCAGAGTTAACTCGTGCCGTTGAGCGGTCACAAGAGATCTATAAAATCGCGCTTTGCTTAGGGGCGCTTGACTGCCTTTATTGGCAGGCTATGGGCTTAGGGGGAATAAAACTGGCCAAGGGCATTAGCCGCTTACTGGCTAAATCCTATCAACATCACCCAATACGGGTTAGCTCAACACCTATTTGACGTTATCAGAAGGAAATCATGGACGTAGCAACATCTTTTATTCAACTCGACCAGCCTTTGTTTATGCCTGGGATGCCGGAAACCTCCAAGGCCTTATCGGTGTTGTGCGTTTATATAATAGTTTGATAATTCTTAATAATGTTTGATCATTTATATAATAGTTTGATATTTTTTGGCTCTTTTGGTGAATGTGCGGATTAAGAGTTAGCACATTTTTGCCCCATTATCATTTAGAGCGATTGAATTAGTGCCGTAAGTTACTGGAAATTTTCCTTACTAAACCTCATATTGGTTACTGCTAACGGATTGCATAAAAAGTAACGAAATACGAATTAATATTCGTTATAGTGTTTTGTGGTACAACTTAAAATGTCTGTCGCTCTGGGACAAAAGCGCCTTAACTGCGCTGGCTAAGGTAGGAAAGTTCCGAGTAACATTCATCCTAAATTAGTAGTTCCCAGATTGTCTGAGGTGTAAAAAATACCTCTTATCTAGTCGCCGAGTTTACTATTTCACAACAAGATCAAGCCTGAGCTAGTCCAATTAAAGTAGACATTTCCAAATTTCCTCAATCTCTGAGTGTAGGGAAGAAGTTTCCCCTTCCTTTTTGCGACTTGGCTTCGACTCTTGGATTGGCAGGATTTCACGCTGACCAAGTGTGATAACACATGGTCAGTCAGTTGATTAGCAGTCTGCTTCTATAAATTAATTGATATAGCCGTAGCCTAATTGATTGGCTGTTAAGTCATCACCCGATTCGTCTACAAGACGCTTTCCGTAAAGTGTATGCTCAGAAATTTTTTGCCCAACAAACTCCCAGCGATTGCTATCACTATCTCCCTGATACACTCGGGTTGATAAAGTGGTTCCCGCTGGATACCAAGCCACGATGTTATAGACTTCCACCACAGTGCTATCAACGATTGCTAATGCAGTTTTATATTCTAAACTCTCACGTTTTTTAGCCGATACGTTGTGCCAAAATTGTCTTACATAATCGTATAAGCGATTTTCAGATAGAGTCGGTGAATAAGTTCGATTGATGAAAAACATCATACATTTCTCATCGATGTTACTTACACATATAGGGTCTGCATCAAAGTACTTTAGCTCCTCAACCTTCATGCGCCCACGCGAAACTCCGTGTCCCCGAACCTCGTTAGTAAGATTTTCCATTCCAATCGAATCAATAATCGCCGCCTCAACCTCAAAGGCCACATCCTCGCTGGATAAACCACTACGGAGAATCTCAACCAGAGGCTCTCGTCCTAGACTGCGTATTTGATCGATCATCGTCGTCTTTCTAGACTCTTTAACATTTTCCTTTAGATGGTCAAATGCACGGTTATTCCCAGATGCTTTACCTACATAAAATATTTTCCCTGTAAATGGGTCAATTAACGCATAAACATAAAACCCTAGATGTTCCTTCACTCTCTGCGAAAACTTCATTTTCTGCTCCATGGATGAACTTAATTAATTACAATAGGTAGAATACTGTATCTTTATTAAAAATCGATTTTAACTTATATCACGTCACAATATTTACTGAGTTCGAGCTGACTTTAAAATTTAGCGGATAAATCCGATACGAGGTTGCCCTTGCTTGCGGTTGTTCTCGGCAGTGAGAAGTACAAGGGCAGTCGCGCGGTGGTCGCGCTTAGGTTCAAAACGTTGGCGTCTTGCCAAGATGGCGAAATCGCCAGGCGTTAATTGGTTTAGCGTGTTTAGGGTGCTTATCTCTTGGTTGGTCAGGCGTTTAACGCCAAAGACCTGCTTATATAGTGCTTGGCGCTGCTCAGAGTTCAGATAGTCACACTCTAACTTAACGTCAAAGCGGCGCATAACCGCACTGTCGATACTGGCAAGCGCGTTAGTAGCTGCAAACACTGGCATGGTGTTGCACTCAAGCTGTGACAGTAGCTCATTCACGAGCTGCACTTCATAGAGCGCATGAGCGCTATCACGCTTGCTGAGCAGACTATCAACTTCATCAATGAGCATCAGCTTTTGCTGCTTGTGCGCTTGTCTGAAGAGCCTAGCGACGTTCTGCTCACTGTCGCCGACATACTTGCTTAGTACGTCAGAGCATTTGATGTGCATCAGCTCATAGCCGTGCATCTGGGCTAAGTGGTGTACCCATGCTGTTTTGCCTGTTCCAGTAGGACCACTGAGCATTACCCTAATCGGCAGGGCATGTTCAACCGCATGGTTGATTGAGGCGAGTACCTCAGTGGTTGAACTGCCGTTGTGTTTAAAGCTGAACATGCTGCTATCAAATGCCAATTCACCTTGATACTTCGGGGGTGGTGTTTCTTCACCGCAGGCTTCCAGTGTGGCTTCTATAACTTCATCCACGATTGATTCAGCCTTGCCACCTTTAAGCTTGAGTGTCATGGCAACATGCGCTGCATTACCGACCATGGCAGGTGTGACATTGGGTTTCTCAGCCAATAACAGGCGGTAATCTTCAGAGACCTTCAGTGATGTGAGTAACTGCTGCTGGATAGCATAAGCAAAGGGTTCATCCGGTACAGGCACTTCCATGACCAACTTAAAACGGCGAATAAAGCTCGGCTCCAGTAAGTCCACGTGGTTGGTTATCCAAATGGCAGGTACACGGTTTTGCTCTAATGCCTGCATTACCCGTTCTTTGGAATACTGCTCATCCGCTTGCAGAAACAGCGCTTCGCATTCATCGACCAATAGCAAACTGTCTTCACTACCAGATAGCAGTCCTTGTAATAAATTAAGATGGGCAAGACGTAACGTCGTCGCTTTTCCGTAGCTGCTATTACTGCGGTATCGGTTCTCGATGAGCTGTTCACTTTTCACTTCAAGCAGGCTGCGTTTTACCGTCTTCGCCAGTGTTCGAGCCAACTCAGTTTTACCTGTCCCCGCCTTGCCGTAGAGCAGAATATTCACGCCGACGATAGGGGCTTTGGTAATGGCGGTTAGGTACTTTGCCAGTAAGTCAGTATTCACATGCGCAAACTGCGACAGGTCAAATTGTGCCTCGGGGCTTTTACTGAGCATCGGTGCTAGAAAGTCCACGGCACTGGTGAGCTTGCACTTCACTAATATCGACACCAAGGCAGTGGGCATAATCAACTGGGAAGGGTCATCCAGTGATGCGTCAGAAATCAGCTGATACCGCTCGAACACGGCTAACTGCGAAAGGATGATTTCTAAATCCAGCTTGGCTTTTGCCTGTAACATACGTTCAAGCACACCGAAGTCGGCATCGACGAGTGAGTCTGTCAGCTCCTTGAGTCCAGCATTGGCATTCATCACTATCATGAATTCAACCACCGACTGCATCTGCGGCATTAAGCCGAACAGCTGACAAAGAAATAGTGCATTATGGTGCACCATTTCAGTGTTCTGCGGTGCGCGGTCTTTACTCTGGAGTTTGACTAATACCTCATCCAAGCTCACGCGCATAAAGGGTTCGACAGACTCGCCCGTTAAAGCCCCCAGAACAGAGGACGTCACATTTTCATCGTCGTTAATGACTGAGAGGATTAACTCCTCACTGTAGCGGCACGCCAGATAGTGGCAGTGATGGGCACGCCATTGGCGCGAGGGTTTAGCGCGTTTTAGCATGAAGTTTTCCTCGTATTTACTAGGCAGAAATTAAATTCTCGAATAGAAGATTGGTAGGTGCCCGAACTCGACCTAGCAAAGTTCATTCAATCTGAAAATGTAAAAGGTACAGACGTACCAATACCGTGCATGACTTGGCGCTGCATTCTTTGCTTTATTTCAGCTATATGAGATTTATGTGTTGTAGCTTTAGGTGTGAAGGATTGAGACAACCTGAGGTTGACATCAGTTATTAATATTACACAATTAAAACAAAATTTCAGCTTCTATTTTTGACACGGTTAGGGATTAAATGTAAAGAACGAAATCCAGATAAACATCAATTATTCAAAGAGTTATATAAAATTCCATTTTGGACAAATCGGCACTATTAAAGCTAAAGCAGACTTAAGTTAACTTTTGGTGAAATGGCTCGTTTTATGAGAAGTAAAATGCCCATTTTGGGACAGAAGCGACTTAGGCAAGAGTCACCCATTGGCATTTGCTATGCGCTACATCGGTAACTCTATAGGTGTTGAGTCTGCTTCTTCTCCCATCATCATATTGTAGTGTGAGAGATGGCCAGCATAATCAAAGACTTTTTTGAACACAGATATATATAACTCTGTTGAGTCATCTGGATGCTGAATATAAAGGTCGTCTGGGAGACAGTGGGAACCATCATTAATCCAATACATTAGTGAGTTGCAAATTTGTTGCTCCTGCAAATTTTCAAATTTTGATAATATATCGTCATCACTAAAGCGTCCGAGAATCTTGAAGTAGTTCTCAATTATTCTACGCATCGTGTTTTGGATGGTAATACCGGAGTTTGCATTTCGTTCTTTTAACTCACGCCAGAGTAATTCGTATGATGATTCAATAGGATTCTTTTGTTCGTATGCGCTTACACTAGTGACATTGTTAGCTTTTCTTAAGATCCAAAAATTTGTGTCCTTACAGCCATTTGAACGACCATTTTGAAATGAAGCCTCTTTATGGAAATACACATTGTGAGTCAATAAGATAAGTTGCTTTATACTGGACTCTTGATCTGTTTTGATTTCTCGAATGAGGTCTTTAACCAGAGCACTAACAATATAAAGTACGTTGCTATCAAGACTTGATATTGGATCATCGATAACTACAACCCGATCTTCAGCTATTTCTTCTTCGGAAAACGAACCACGGGTTAGTTGATAGAAGTAGAGGAAAGTAATGAAGGTTACTTCTCCTTCACTCAAAGTATCTTGAGCTTGTTCTCCATCTAGGCGTTCAATACTGTAATGGTTCGGAAGAGTTGTTGATGGGGATATTTTGAAGTTAAGGAAGCCAAATCCAACCAACAACCTATTTATTTCATCGACTGTAGGTTGGACACTTGTCATATTTCGACTCAGATCTTTAATATCCCGTGTTAGCCCAGATTCCTTAGTTCTTCTTTGGGTAAGGTTTTCAGATATCTTTGTGACAGCTTTATTTCGTCCTTTAGTTCCTTTGTTGTACTTCTTTAAGTCGTCTTCTATTTGATTCGTTAAGAATCGCCAAATCTCTTGAATAAAAACAGCTAGAGAAGAGTCGAAGTCTCGGGCTAGTTTGTTATGTTTATTCAGGGTGTCGTTTGCTTCTTTAATTAAGCTGTTAAGTTTAGCTATTTCCGCTCTGGAGCTTGTAACATTTACTTGTAAGCTCGCTTTTTCAGATTTTGAAACGAACTCTAAGTGATTAGACTTTATGATGTTCTTTAGGGAGGTTAAATGAGTTTGATATAGGTCAGTATCGAGCTTCGTATCGGTATTTTTCTTCTCCGTATCCAGAGTGTTTTGAAATTCTTCAAGAAGACTATCTGTCATACTCCGGTATGAACGTTCCAATGTTTTGACCTGTTCAATGTCTCTTAAGAACGTGTCATCAAAATATCTTTCAAGTTCTTTTTTAAACTCATCATCAATCGTATTCTGTTGGCAGAATGGGCAACGAGAGTCTGATCCTATGTAATTTCTACCTTGGTTTACCCAGTCATTATTACTGAGGTGCGAGATTAGCTCTGAAATTGCAACATCGGATTTACCAATAATTACTTTTGACCAAATACTATCTTCTTCTATCGTTGGAAGGGTTGTGCTAGTTGAAGAGCTGAGTAAAGGGTAAACAGGTGGTCTCTCTCCCAGTAAGGTTTTGCCTTTTGTTTGTAATTCTTCTAGTGATAAGAGTGCTGTAGAACCCGTGTTAGTTAGCTCTGAAAGCATTTTGTCTCGGAATCTTGCCTTACTACCAATGGAGCCTGTTAACGCAGAGCGAAATTCGGATTCATAAGATTTAAAGACTTTCCAGCAACGTTCAGTTATATCATTCTCTGCATCATTAGTGGCATCCGTCTGCTGATTTAAACTAACAATAAGGCGTGCAATCTGATCTTGTTCATTTTGCAATGATGCTTTTTTTTCTTTGATGGAATCAATCTGTTCTTTTGTCGCTTGGCCAAGCGTGAAAACACCAGCGATATCACTAGAGCCAAAATTCTTTTCTCTGAATGCTTTGTTATAAACTAGAGTGCCTAATGGTCGCTCGTTTTCCCATATGATTTGGCAGTGCTGATACTTGTCATCATTGGGTTGACTTAAGTAAGTTGATGCAGTGGTTTTGCCGCAACCATTAGCGCCATAGATGAAATTGATCTTTTTTAGGTCAGACAAATGAACACCTGAAGCATTGTATGTTGCAACGTTTGCTAATTTTAATGAGCGTATCACTGCACACCTACCTCTCTGAGAAGTTAATATTAAATCTTGGGAAGATACCCTAGGTCTCACAACTCTCCGAAATCCTTAGTGCATCCTCGATCTCGACACCAAGGTATTCAATCGTGCTTTCTAACTTAGCATGACCAAGAAGTAATTGAATAGCGCGTAAGTTCTTGGTTTTGGCATAAATTAATGATGCTTTGGTTCGCCGTAACGAATGGGTTCCGTACTGACTGGTATCGAGCCCAATATCACTTACCCAGCGATTTACCAGCGTCAGGTAGTAGTGGTAAGACAAATGTTGGCCTTTGCGCCGGTAACTCGGGAACAAGTAGTCCGCCATTTCCAGATGATTGGTAAAGATCCACTGCGATAAGGCTTGCTGTGTTTTAGGGGTGATCTCAAACTGGACTTCTCGATGGGTCTTCTGTTGTCGGATGGTGGTTCTGGATAGCACTGTTCCGCTGCGGGAGACATCGCGAACTTTCAGGCTCAGTAAGTCACAAGAGCGAAGTTTGCTATCGACCGCCAGATTAAACAGCGACAACTCTTCAAAGCGCTTTTCCAACTCCAGCCGAATACGAATTCGCCAAATATCCTCCAGTTTCAGCGCTTTCTTCTGCCCAACACGTATGCCCTTGTTCCAAGCGTCCATCATCTTATGTCCTCTTTTTGATAGAAAACATTTAAAGTAAGGCACAAACCAATGAAAACATGCCAATTTCGAGGTATTGTTTTTCGATCTAAACGTCACAAAAGTTGCCAAAGATGAACGAACTGGAACAAGAATTTCTAAAATCATTAGAAAAGAAGCTATGGAATGCTGCTGACAAACTCAGAGCAACGCTCGACGCCGCGCAATACAAACACGCTGTCTTAGGGCTAATCTTCGTCAAATACGTCTCAGATGCGTTCTCCATGCGTCAGGATGAGATTAAAGCCGACCTCACTAACCCAGAGCATGAGTATTACTTAGATCCGGCTGATTTCTCACAAGAAGAATTGGCGGAAGAGATCGCCACCGAGCTAGAAGTTCGCGATTTCTACACCGAGAAAAACGTGTTTTGGCTACCGACTGAATCCCGTTGGAAGTTCCTGCAAGACAACGGCCCGCTGGTGATTGGCGGTGCTGATTTGGTGATTGACGGTAAGCCTAAGAAAATCACCTCTGTCGGTCACTTGATTGATAACGCGCTGGAGGGCATTGAGCGTGATAACCCAAAACTCAAAGGCGTACTGAACAAGCACTACGCGTCGCTCAAAATCGACCAAGCGAAATTGAATGAGCTTATCAACCTGATTGCGACGATCCCGTTCACGCACAAATCACTTAACAGCAAAGATATTCTTGGACATATCTACGAATACTTCTTGGGTGAATTTGCCCTTGCTGAAGGCAAGAAAGGCGGTCAGTTCTACACAATGTCATCTTCAATTTGTTTTAGTAAATGCCATCTTGGAGTTTTTCTAAATAGTGTTACAAAGTCAGCGGCTTAATCCCAGTCAACTAGTTCCTTTACAGCTACATCATACATATCTTCATTGAGCCGACTCAGAAGGCTCTCATCATCAAGAAACCTAGCCAATCGCGTAACTATACTAGCTGGATGTCGTTTTAGCTCTTCGGCAATTTGTCTACATGTATAGGCTAGGTCAATCATATCGTATAGCAGCTCTTCATCATCTTTAGACCAGATCTTGCCGAAGTTTTCTGGCAAATCTAGCTCCCCGGTCAGATAGCGGTGATAGAAGTCTGATAGTTCACCAATGAATACTTCTGATGTTACGCCGGTAGGTGAGATATGTTGGTAGCGCCCAGACCTAGGCCATAAGTACCATTGACGATCTTTGTAATAGAGTTGGTATCTGTATTTGCTGACTTTTCTAAACTTAAGTCCTGGGTGATTCAGTATTCGTTCCAGCTGCTTTTGTTGACTACTGTTCCACATTCGCTCTTCCCAATTTTCTTATGATGGGTAAAGAGTAACGCAAAATCCACAGAATGAGCGATATATCCCGTGGCGATATATTCGTTACTTAGTGATAGTTCTGTTTTTTGAACAGGGCTGTTATGAAAGATCCACGTTTAGTCGCATTTGGGGAAAGAGTACGCCAGATAAGAAAAGAAAAAGGATTGTCACAGGAAGCCTTGGCCGATCTAGCAGGCATCGACCGCAGTTATATGGGGCACATTGAGCGTGGCGATCAAAACATCACACTTACTAAAATCTATCAGATATCTGAAGCTTTAATGGTGTCAGTTTCAGATTTGATTTCTGACTAAGTATAACGCCCTTCTTTGCAAGAAGGGCGTTTAATCTGCTAAAAAAACACTACTTGGCGATTTCGTAATACATTACCGTCATATTTATCTTTCAAAGGGTTAATCGCTTTTTGAACAGCTTCAGCAAGGTCATTAACTTCGTTGTAGAGTATCCTTAATGCCTCTACTTTTTCTTCTGCATTGAATATCTTTCTTGACTCATCAGGGACGATTAGCGCGTTTCTTTCGTCATCAAGATATGAAATGATTAGCAAGTATGAACGTAAGTTATCAAGGAGTGTAAGCGGTAGGTATTGGCTGCAAGACAATCTTTCGTTCATAGAATAGGCAATCGCAGCAATGTCATAACTAGTCAGTTTTTTTGCTTTTGATTTTTTATAATCTGGCATGTCGGCAATGATGTTTTTCATTAACCGAGTTACTTTTTTAAGGTTGCCGCCGTACTGCGTATCTCTGTCATTTACCTTCTTGATATGAAGAAAAGGCTTGTTCTCGATTAAAGCATGATTGTCTTTGTCGTAAATATTTACTGCTCTGAAGTGCTCAAACTTTGATCTTTGGTAGTCATGTGTATCGTGCCAACTACTTGGAACGATATCCACTTTTCGTTTGAGGCTACCCCCACTAAGGGCAATCGACTTGGCCCCACTAGTATTTACGTCAGCGGCATGATAGCGAGACTTGAGTTTCGCTTCCGACTGAAGTCTCAGCTCTCTTATTATATCAACCATTGACCGAGTATCGCTTGAATCTGAGTAATAGGTACCGGGCAAAGCTGGTCTTTGGACAGTAATTACGTCCGATTTCAGTATCAACATATCTACGTCAGAATGACCTTCGATATGAATATCTAATGCAACAGAGCCTTGCATTCTAGCTTCGGCATTTATTCCAGACGTTTTGAGCATGTCAATCAGTGTTGATGCTACTCGTTCACCCTCGTCTTTCGAAACTTTTGTAGACTCTTGGCTGACTGCCGCCATTGAACCAATTACATATTTTATCGCAGCATTTTCATGTAGTTTTTCATGCGCCTCTGTCGATCTTAGATCGCCATAGTAAGAATACATTCCTTTTTCCAGGCGATCTCTTTCGGCTGTCCCTTGGCGACGATTTTTTAGGTTTGCTAATCTGTTTTCAAAGTTGATCATTATTGTTCTTTCCTTAAAGTCATTCTTCCGAAAGTCCTTCTCCCGTTACTATTAAAGTAAGCAGCATCGCCTTGGTTTAGATCTTTGTTAAAAACTAATTCGCAATAGCCTTTGTGAGAATTCAATTCATGAAATTGATTAGTATCAGGGTTATTCGTATAGCTATAGTGAAGAATCCAGCCGCCTTTTGTTCCTGGCTTTTTGGCTAGAGTAGCGGTATAGCTTTCGCTTGAACTCTTTGCCGTTTTTAAAGTTATAGAGATTTTTTCCCAAGTTTGCTCAATGTCTATTTCGGCGTCCCAATTGTGCTTTATGGAGCCGTCTTCATTTAGCGTTTCACCTTTCACTGACCATATGCCAGTAATATCCGGGATGCTAAAGAATGGAATTTTCCAGCCAAACCGATCAAAACAGTAGTGAAGGACAAAATAAATTATGGCTGGCGTTATTATGGCAGTTGCGAATGCTTCTATGTTTGTAGCTTCATATAGCCAAACCAATAACGAAGAAACAGCACCTGTTAAAATTACAGATGCAACACCGAGCCATCTTCCTATAGTGGCTCTGCTGTGCCCAAATATTGCGTAGTCGTGCATATGTTTGCTCCTATGAATTCAGTAATCAATTTGCGATAACAAAAGCCATCCCATCCAGCCGCTCTTTCGTCTTTTCCCACTTTGGCATTACCTGGCTGATTAGCCGGTAGAACCGCTCGCTGTGGTTATGTTCGGCGATGTGGCAAAGCTCATGCAAAATCACGTAGTCAATACACTCTCGAGGCGCTTTAACAAGGTGAGGGTTCAGGGTGATTCGGCCATTAGGTGAACAGCTGCCCCATTGGGTTTGCATGGTCAGTAGGCGTAGCGGTGGTCGTTCTTCTACCCAAAGAGCTTGATCCAGCATGGCATCGAGGCGCTTAGCGAAGGTTTCCTTGGCCCGCGCTTTGTACCAGTCAGTCAGTAGCTCTTTCACCTTTTCGGTGGACCTTGCTCGTACTGAAACTTCCAGTTTGCCACGTAGCAGTTTCACGCCTTGAACCTGCTCGGGCGCTTCAATCACTTTCAGTAGGTATTGCTTCCCTAGATAGTAATGGCTCTCACCGCTGATGTACTGCCGAGGTGTGATGAATTCAAGCTGTTTGCGGAAATCCCTAAGCTGCTCGTAGATCCAGCGGCCACGCTTTTTAACAGCAGATAACACGACTTCGTTTTCAGCTCCCTCAGGAGCCGATGCGATTACTCGACAATCGGGATGTACCTTGATTAATAACTTACCTGTTGCTTGCGGGCGATTAATTCGCTCAAACGTAATTTGCTCGTCACCGTAACGGAAGCTCATGGTCAGACACGGTTTCGTGGATTGAGGTTTAATAGGGACATTCATCTGGTCATTCCCGTTCAAACCTCACTCAAACCGACCCGAGTGATCTGAACAATCATCTCAACAATCTTCTTTGCCTGATCCATACCGCCACCAATACCTTTGCATTCCTGAAACATTCGGGGAAGTAGCTTTTTACGAATGTCAGCCTCGATGTTCAGTGGGTTGATAGAGTTCTCCGCAACAGAGGTTTCTACCGCCTGGTCAATTTCAAAGGCAACTTTGACCCACTTATCCTGAACCTGGCTGTCGAGTAGAGCCAAAGCTTCAGGCAGCACTTTCTTGAATACGCCAAAGTAAGCCTGGGCATGGCGATTACCGGCAAAGGCATCGGGTATGTCGTTCAAGCGCCTGTCTTGAACTTGCTCTTCAAATTCACGGAATAGCATGTACTGTTTCAGTGGGTGGTCGAATAGCTTTTCAGCTTCCTCAATAGCTTGGCGTAGCAGCTTGGAAAACGCTTCTTGAGCATAGGGGTCATCCCGTAGCTCTTGTTCAATCATTCGGGTTACGCGGGTTTTGATGATGTCGGTTTCGTTGCGGGTTTTATCTTCGCTCCAGTCTTCCGGCTGTTGCTTTTGACCCATCTTGCCCACTTCATACACGCCACCGGGTTCTTTAACCTCAACACCCACAACATGCTTATCCAGCAGCTTTTTAACCTGTTCGGCGTATTCGTCGTAGTCAATCCTCTCACCGGCATCTTGCTGCACCAGTTGGCGCAGGCTGGAGAACTGCTTCACCGTTTCTTTGTAATGACGGCGATCCTGGTCGCTAAAGCTCTTGTCTTCAAAGAAGGTGGCGGATTGCAGCGCTACCTTCAAGCAACTGGCGAAGGCCGTCAGGGCTTCGTAAAAGTCTTCACGTACCTTTAGATGCACGTCAACTAGCTCTCCATCTCGCTGTTCAATCTTTGGTATCAGCACCTGACGCAACTGCTCAATGTCGTTCTTGTTTTTCACGCCATCGAATATGGCCCATAGCTGCTTATACAGCTGTGGCAGGCGCTTGTACTCGGTACTCATCTGATTGTAGAGGCCAGCAATATCATTAATGTCGTAACCGCCCTGAGTGCGGGAAGCTAGATCCTGATATTTCTGGATGGTGGTATCAAGTTCCGCCAGAATGCCGCGATAGTCGATGAGCAGACCAAATTTCTTCTTCGTGTGCAGGCGGTTTACCCGTGCAATCGCCTGGATCAGGTTGTGCTCTTTCAGTGGTTTGTCGATATACAGCACAGCGTTTTTTGGCTCATCAAAGCCGGTGAGCAGCTTATCAACTACGATGAGTATCTTCAGTGAATCGTCTTTGTCGAAGCGTTCAATCAGGTGCTTGGTGTAAGCCTGTTCATCCTGGCTGCCAATATTGTCTTTCCACCACTGGGTTACTTCGGGTGTGGCGGCCTCATCGACAGCAGTGTTACCTTCACGGCTATCCGGCGGGCTCATCACTACCGCAGATTCAAACAAGCCAGCTTCGTCGAGATACTTTTTGTATTTGATGGCGGAGGCTTTGCTGTCGCAGGCTAACTGGCCTTTCAAACCTTCGTCGATGTTTTTTACGAAGTGGTTAGCAATATCCAGGGCGATCAAGCGAATGCGATCATCCGCACCGTAAACTTGGCCTTTTTTGGCAAATTTTCGCTTTAGGTCGGCCTTTTGCTCGTCTGAAAGCCCTTCGGTAATGCGCTCAAACCAACTGTCGATAGCGCGTTCATTCACATCCAGATCGGGAATACGCTCTTCGTACAGCAGCGGCGTCACCGTCTGGTCTTCCACCGCGCGTTGCATGGTGTAAGCGTGCACTATGGGGCCAAACTTATTGGTGGTCTTGTCGTTTTTTAACAGTGGCGTGCCGGTGAAGGCGACAAAGGCAGCATTGGGCAGCGCTTGCTTCATGCGGATATGGTTTTCACCGCCTTGGCTGCGATGGCCTTCGTCAATCAGCACAATGATGTCAGAGCTGTTGTTCACACACTCTGGCATTTTGGTAGCAGTATTAAATTTCTGGATGAGCGAGAAGATAATCCGCTCAGTACCTTTGCCAATCTGCTCGGCCAGGCGTTTGCCAGAGGTTGCCATCGCTGCTTCTTTATCTTTTTTCCCGGCCAGCTCGCCGCCAGAAGCGAAGGTTTTGCTCAGCTGGATTTCCAGGTCTACCCGGTCAGTCACCACCACGATACGGCATTGTTTCAGGCTTTCGTGTAGTATCAACGCCTTACTTAAAAACACCATAGTGAATGACTTACCCGATCCCGTGGTATGCCAGATCACACCACCTTCACGACCTCCGGTGCTACTTCGGGTGTTGATGCGTTCAATCAGGCGCTTAATACCAAATACCTGCTGATAACGGGCGACGATTTTGCCAGCCTTCTTATCGAACAAGGTGAAGTAGCGAGTCATCTCCAACAACCGGGCCGGGCTTAATAAGCTGATTAGTAATTGGTCTTGACCAGTAACAGCAAGCTCCCCCGAAGCGGTCAGGCTCTGATACCAATCCAGATCTTTCGCCGGACGGTGGATGAATAAGCCTGCCAGCTGTTTATCTTTAAGCGTTTTGTTTTTGATGGCGTACATCTCGGCATGGGAGATGTCTTCTTCACGCCAGGCGGCCCAGAACTTAGTAGGCGTGCCACAGGTACCATAACGGCCCTCGTTGCCGTTTATGGAAAGCAGCAACTGGCTATAGGTGAACAATAACGGGATTTCATCATGGCGCTGGTTACGTAAGCTTTGCGAAATGCCTTCGTCAATGGTAGGGCCTTTTTTGGCATTGCCATCGGGGCGTTTCGCCTCAATCACTACCAGAGGAATACCGTTTACAAAGCACACGATATCCGGTCTGCGACTTTCAACGCCGCCAGTGCGGGTAACGGTAAACTCTTCGGTAAATACAAAGCTGTTATTGGCTGGGTTCTGCCAGTCAATCAAGGCAACCGTCGGGCTGGCCTTTTTGCCATCCACAAACTCACTGACGGAGATGCCATACAGCAGGTGGTTGTACATACGCTCATTGGCAGTTAACAAGCCTTCGTTAAGTGCAGGGCTGCATACCTCAGCAATCAGGTTGTCGATAGCCTTTTCAGACAGCGGGTAGCTTTTACCTGCAAAGGTGAAGGTGCGCTTTTGAAGTTCACTACGCAGCACCTCGCGTAAAACCACCTCATCGTTCTTGCCACCACGGGCGGCTAACGCGAGTTCAGGAGAGAGGAACGACCACCCTAGGTTGGTCAATAGCGTCAGCGCCGGTAACTTAGCACTATATTCTTCCTGAAATTTGGGTGTGTACTGTGTCATTCGTTATCTCTCTTCAACCCCTGATACCCAAGGTGCAATAATTCATTCACTGTCGCAATAAAACACAACAATCATCAATAGGAGTCAGGATTGTTGTCTTTTGCCTGCCTCGAGTAATACTTACCCTAAAATTTTGCCTCGCCTGACTGTTCACATTCTCTTTTGAATTACTCCAAACGATCCTATCTGTGTTGGCAACAATTTCTCTACCAGCCCATCTTGGCCACCCTTCAAAAATAATTACCTCATCAAATTGCTTGCCCTTAGCTTTATGCATATTCATAACGACAACACCACTTTCAGGTTTTGATGATTTCGAGAAATGTTCTTGTATAAATGATTTTCTAACTATCTCTAGAGATCCTTTATAGCTCGCGTACTCTCGCCAATTGTTAGCCAAATCTTTTCGTAGATTACTACCTCTAGCTAGCAAGCGGATATTCCGTACTTCCTCTGCAATTTCTGCCATATTTCGGCACGATGAACTAGCCAATATCCTGCGGATTGAATTCCAGTCAGAATCTGGGTCCCCCTTAAATTCACAATTTCGTACCAAGTTAAGAACTTCGATTGTTTTAACTAGCACACTCGTTGTGCGAATGCTTTTTCCTTGCGAGGTTTTTGTCATGTATTCTGCATAAGCCTTTCGATAGCGATCTGCCTCTTTTAGCGCTGTCTGTGTCGGTTGATTCCCGCCTTTTCCTTCAAAGTAGTTGCATATCAAGTCAACAAAAGTTGATAGTTGATTAAATTCATCAGTTGGCTGCATCAAATGAGCGATGATTTCTGCTGCCAATATTGCGGCGTCCATGTCAATCGATGCTGAATGTGAAACTGGTGTCAGTTTCGCTGGAGGCTCATGCAGCGCTTCAGACACTAAACGTGTCATTTTCTTGGTTGGAACCAAAATAGCTAGTGACCAATCGGGCTTATGCTGGTTTAGCAATCGGGATCTCGCGCTATAGACGGACGTTATTAGCTTTGTGATAGCTTTATGGTAAATGGATTCAAAAGTATCAACTTCAATGCCTACATATTCTTTCTGGCGGAATTTGCCATGTAATATGTCATTGCCGAATTTAGCAATATCAGTGCCTGCGCTGCGATGATTATCAGTAGACAAATCAATATCTGTGGGATTAAATGCCTCAATGAAATGATCCAATCTCTCGGGATCAGCGCCGAGCCATTCATAAATTCGCTGTTCCGGATCGGCAAGTGAAATCAATCTGCTACACTTGCCCAGTTCAAGAACGGCTGCCCATTGATCATCATTCGTATCTTGAAATTCATCAAGAATAATGACAGGGTACATGGTCCCCAGTAGCTTCCTTAGCTTATTGCTAGCGCTCAATAACCTAGCAACATAAGATGCAAAGTAGTCAAAGCATAAGCGCCCATTTTCATGGGCCAGCCGATAACGTTCGGCATGCTCTGCCAGTTCTTTTTGCTCTTTCTGTTCAGAAGTTAAATTTTTCTTTGGGTATTGAGACCTGATTTTTGATAGAGCTATTGCTTCACTCTGTGGTGTTAAAATATCAAGTCGTCTTGGCAATCCCAAAAGATAGCCGTGTGCTTTTAGAATTTGCCAGAAAAATGAGTGGTATGTATCCACCTCGATCTTCCGTTTCTGCTCCAGGTTGATTGTGCGGTCTAGTTCAATCGCTTCAATCACGCGTGATACCGTGGCGCGCGCAAAACTCAAAAACAAAATCTTCTGCCCAGGACGAATATCACTACTCGCTATCTGAGCCGCCTTCATAATCGAAATTGTTGTTTTACCTGAGCCTGGCCCGCCAGTTACTAACAAATGGCCTTCAGCTGATAGTACAGATTTCTGTCCCTCAGTCAGCTGCATCTAGAGAACCTCTTCAGCTGCATCTAAATGCTCGGGTGTATCACAAGGTTCTATTGGTTCGGCATGATTAGAGCAAACTTGTACTAATGTGGTAGCGGCACTTCTCAGCCATAGAGGGATTTCATCCTCACTGCATTGTGCAAGGAAATCAGCGATCCCCCAATTACCTTTAGCCCAAGCAAAATATTCACTTAATGCTTTAAAGGCACAATCGGTAGGGTTCGGATACTTGGCTTCTAAGTGTTGCGGCCAGTCCAAACTTGATGCAAATCGTGTCATCGCATCCTCAGTTGTACCTTTTAAAACAAGGTCTTCAAAGCCTGTTTCCTCATGCATCAAAAGAAGTTCAACCTGAGAATCAATAAGTGCTTTATTTTCCGCACCTTGTTTGTCACAAATAGCGAAAACGCGCTTACCAATGCTCTTATATAGGTCTGCCATTCCTGGAATATTTGTTTCGCCCCCCGCATCTACAATGCAGATACCAAGTGCTTCGAGAGACAGATATTGTTCAGGGTTAAGCTCGGCAAGCCGTCGGCAG
Source organism: Shewanella sp. GD04112 (assembly GCF_029835735.1). NCBI lineage: Bacteria > Pseudomonadati > Pseudomonadota > Gammaproteobacteria > Alteromonadales > Shewanellaceae > Shewanella > Shewanella sp. GD04112. Next base: position 140,324 of record NZ_JAOEAL010000002.1, on the reverse strand, counting down.
GCAACTGGAAATGCTGAATATTCGGTTGGTCCCTCTGCAACAAGTACACGCCGAGCCAACAACCCCTCACAAAATCTGGTGCGAAACTCTTGACGGTAGCGCTTCAACTTCACATTTGCAGGCAAATTAATCATCTTTTGTGCTAACTTGCCCTCGGTATCTCTCGCCAATACGATTGTCTCTTCGGCAGTGAACTCTTCGAGTACATAAGGGGAATGAGATGTAAAAATGGCTTGTGATGACAGTTTACGTACTTCGTGAATAATGCGTTTTTGTGCATATGGAGGGATCGCAGTTTCTGGCTCTTCCATTGCAAAGATCACGTTTTGTTTACTTTCAGCTATTTGCGACAGCATTGCCAAAACTAGCATATTGATTGTGCCAGTGCCTTGACGGTAAAACGGCCCCGCATGGTCGCCATCACCTGACGAGATAAAAGCAGTGATTACTTTACGTAAATGTTCGCGGGTAAGCGTTGATACTTTGAGGTGCGGCTCGCCTCCCCATTCTTTAGGTACATACTTCTTAAGCGCGGTGTTTATGCTCTGTAGAACAGGCGAGACACCGAGAGCAGGATCATCTGCAACAGTCACTCCTGCCAAGGTTGAAAGTGTTGCCTCCCACATTTGAGGCCGCACCTCTTTTAAGCGCAGAATAATATCCAGCAAGCTACCACGTTCTAAACTTAATGCCCTTGAGCCTGTTCGAACTGTTCTCAGATACAAAAAACCGCAAAGCTGTTTGTACTTGCGTGTAAAGATAACTGGCTCACTACCATCAACAAGGCTTCTAGTGAAGTAAGTTGCACCTTCAAAGTCATCTTCTTCTGGATCATACCAGCCGCGAAATGTCACACGAAGCGCTTCAGAGATTTGCTCCGAGTCAACCCCTGCTGGATTTGGCTCTTCATAAAGGGCTCCATTCTCGAAATCCCAAAATTCCAATTCATTACCAAAGGTAGCAAGTTGCTCTTCACTTAGATCGGTTATGACGACCTCAATTGAAATAATTGGTGCTACTGATTCTTCGAGTTCATCTGTCGATTTTTCAATTTCTTCCTCGGCAGCAGCGTCTTCAGCTGATTTTGCAGTTTCAGTTAGATATTTACTTTGGTGAAAATCATGCTCATCAATCACTGGCATCCGATTTAAACGGTCAGGCCCCAAAACCAAATCCAGAGCTTCAAGAATTGTCGTTTTGCCTGTGTTGTTATCTCCTATCAATACACCGTGTTTAGGCAGCAATAAAGAAGCACATTTAATTCCTCGAAAATTCTCGATATTAATTTTGGTGATTTTCATGATTTTCCTTAAGTCAACTAATTAGCAGTGCACGCGGCGCTTGCCGGTAAGTAAGATTTGCATCAGCGCTTTCTTTTCTTGCTTTAAGGCATTGAGCTTTTGTTGCAGGGCGGAGATTTCCTGATCGGCGTTGGAAAGTACGGCGGCGATTTTTTGTTGTTCTTCAATATTTGGTAGTTCGACAACCCAACTGTTAAACATATCGGGACTGAAATTTCTACGAACTACTGATGCACCGACTATTGAAGAGCCTACTAAAATACGCAGGAATACTGTGCTTCTTACAAAGTGCTTCATGAAAGAAACATCTGCACTGTCTGAGATATCAAACACCTTATATGCTGGAGACACTTTTACTGGTTCCGAGCTACTGTGAACATCAGCCGATCCCATCCAGAAGTTTAATCCACTCATGATGAACTGACCTTTCCGAATTACTCTATAAGTTGAAGTGTCTTCACTGGCGACCGCTTTTTTGAAGTACTCTGCTTGGTCAATAAGTCCGTCCTTTGTTACCGAATAAACTCGATACGGACGATTTCCGGCTTTTTCTGTGCTTGGGGTAAAAATTTTCTGAATTTTTAACTTTCGCCAATTACTGTTAAACCTGACTCCATTGTTATCAAGCAGGCGTTTTTTGCCGGTGAGCAGTTGTTGCATCAGGGCTTTTTTCTGCTGCTGGCTGTTGGCAAGCAGCTGTTCGGTGGTGGTAATTGCCTTATCCCAAGTGGAGAGGATTTGGGCGATTTTCTGTTGTTCCTGGAGCGGAGGCGTAGGTATTGGAGTCTTCTCTAGAATTCCTTTATTGATTTTTACCATTGTGCTGCTACTACCAGCGGCGCAATTTTTAAAATATGTTCTAACTTTTGAGCTTTTTAATTGTTGCTCAATAAAAGACATATTCGCTTTTCTTTGATCTATGCGAAAGCGCATCATTAAATCTGGGTATGAACAATTTGCGACTTCACCTCTAAAGCGAACAGATCTTCCGACTTTGTCTGGAGTGTTTGATCGACTAACTAAAAAATCGTCTTTTTCTAGGAGATTATTCAAAACTTTATATTGTGGTGCTACAGGCTTAATTTCTGAGGCAACAATTCCATCTTCTCCAAGTGCTCCCAGCCCCAGTACCCAGTAACCTGTGTCTGATTCAGCAGGATTAGGTGAAAAACCGTTTTTAATTGAGCCCTCTATCAAATCTTTCAACTGCGAAACCTCCCAACCCTTAGGCACCATAACCCAGCTCCTCAAGATACTTGGCCATCTCGGTTTCCAGCTCAGTCAGTTGCGCTTTAAGTTGTTCTCGTTCACCTCGTACCGCCATCAGGTCGATCTCTTCCTCTTCTTCAAAAGTATCGACATAGCGGGGTATGTTCAGGTTGTAGTCGTTCTCTTTTATCTCATTGATGCTTGCGACATAAGCATATTTGTCTACGTCTTTGCCAGAGTGGTAGGTAGCTACAATCTTGGCGATATTCTCTTCGGTAAGCAGGTTCTGGTTTTTACCGGCTTTGAAGTCGCGGCTGGCGTCAATAAACATGACGTTATCGTCGTTCTTATTTTTCTTAAAGAGCAGGATTGCCGCTGGAATACCTGTGCCGTAAAACAACTTCTCTGGCAGACCAATCACGGCATCGAGCAGGTTTTCGTCAATTAGTTGCTGGCGAATTTTACCTTCGCTTGAACCTCGGAACAGTACGCCATGTGGAACCACTACACCCATACGACCTGACTTGGGCTTCAGTGTTTCAATCATGTGCAGGATAAAGGCGTAGTCACCTTTGGTTTTCGGCGGTACACCACGGCGGAAGCGGCTGAACTTGTCGTGTTCGGCTTCGTCATGGCCCCATTTATCCAGACTGAACGGTGGGTTGGCCGTAACGATATCAAACAGGATCAGATCGCCATTTTTGTCGAGCAACTTGGGGTTACGGATGGTGTCGCCCCATTCAATTTTGTGGTTATCTTCCCCATGCAAAAACATGTTCATTTTGGCCAGCGACCAGGTCGAGCCAATGGCCTCTTGCCCATACAGCGCGTAGTTTTTGCTGTTATGGTTTTTCCGCACCTTACTGCCGCATTTCATTAATAGCGAAGCAGAGCCACAAGCTGGGTCGCAAATGCTGTCGCCCGGTTGCGGGTCTAACAGTTCGGCAATCAGGTCACTGACTTCTGGCGGGGTATAAAATTCACCGGCCTTCTGGCCACCGCTGGCAGCAAAGTTTTTGATTAAGTATTCGTAGGCGTTACCAATTACATCCAGCGTACCGACGCGGCTTGGTTTAAGGTTCAGCTCAGGCTTAGCAAAGTCTTCCAGCAAGTGACGCAGAATGGTGTTTTTTTGCTTTTCTTCACCCAGTTTATCGGTGTTGAAGCTGATGTCTTGGAACACACTCTTGCCAGCGTCTTTTAGCTTGGTGCCGTTAGCTTCTTCAATAGCGTGAAGTGCCTGGTCGATACGCTCACCGTTGCCGGGTTCGTGACGACGTTCGTAAAGGGCATAAAAACTGGCTGCTTTGGGCAGTACAAAGCGCTCATTTTTCATCATCTCTTCGATGAGCTCCGGCTCGTCGCCGTATTCGGCCTTGTACCCATCGTAGTGATCCTGCCAAACATCGGAGATGTATTTCAGGAACAACATGGTGAGGATGAAGTCTTTATAGGTATCTGCGCTGATTGTGCCTCGGAAGGTATCGCAGGCATTCCATAGCGCCTTGTTGATACTGTCTTGATTGATCTTATCGTTCATTATTTCGTGTCCTGGTCGTTATTGTCGCTCAACTTCTTTGCTGCCGACTCTAGTTGTTTGATGCTTTTCTCTGGTGCGGGCAGGTTTTCAGGCATAGTGCCGCCCAGTTCAGCAATGGTTTGGCGAACCTTCTGGCCGACTTCATAGTGGGTTTGGTTTGCCTGCTGTTTGTTTTGGACATTATCGCGGCGGAGTTTTTCTTCTGCCTGGGTTGCTCGGAAAAGATTAGCTGCCAGCTCGGTCGATCCCATGTGGTCGAGAATCTTTTGGCTTTTCTTTAGTCCTTTTCGAGCGTGGATAGCTTTTTGATCTAATCCACCATATAAGCCTTTGTAACCGTGGTTTTGGAAGATTGCGAAATCGAGATTTGTCTCAACCCCGGCTTGCTGTGCAGCTTCTACAAGCTGCTTGTTATGTTCTTTAAGCTCATTACGCAGAAAAAGTCGCTTCTGCTCTTCCTTAAGTTGCTGGAAAGCCTGATCATCGGCCAACTCTTGTCGCCGAGTTTGTACCGCAAAGTAGGTTTGGCCTGCGGCGATCACAGGTTTTGTTGGATCACCATTTTGCACAACCAGATAGCAGGCATAGCGAGACAGTTTGATATCAGGCAATTCTCGCTGTGCTCCTGAGCCGATGGCGACCATTGCGAGTACGTCCTCGAAATGGTCTTCTATGGCGTGTTCGCTATTTATACAAGCTTCTTTTGCTTTTGTGATTACGGGTTGGAAGTGTCGATACTCGGAATAGCCTAATAGCTTAGAAATTGATCTTGCTGACCAAAATTCCATTCCATTTTCGTCAATTAGCTTGAGTTGTTCGAATAATTGATGCTGGTCACTCATGGGCTTACCTCCTTGTTTTCGAATAGGTCTTTAGCGATAGCACTCATCATTCGTTCGCCATTGCTCACTAATTTTTGTATCAGTTTATGTTCGTCACGTAGCGTAGCCGCCATCGAAATAATTGCTCGCTGCTTTGCCAGCGGTGGAACAACCACAGGAACATCTTCGAGCACACTGCGACGAATGCTTTTTGTTAAGGTGCCTTCGGCATTCTGCTCAAAATAGCGCTGAGCTGGGGTCTGATTCAGTAACCACACTAAAAACTCAGGCAGGATGTCTTTCTTTTTAAGGCTAATCACAAAAAAATGTGGTGCAGCAACAGCCTGCTTACCTATGGTAGCCAGTGCCTGATCCACCTGTACGGCGTAGTTATGGCTGCCTCGCGCGGCCACTAAAATATCACCTGTGGTGAGGTAGTCGGGTTCACGCTTGCCGGTTAACTCTGTTTCCAAACAGTCTGACCAGCGAATCCCTTCGGTTAGCGAAACATCCTTCATCTGAACCGCGACCATAGCAGAGCCAGGCACTTCAGGGATTTTTCCTCGAAATGGGTAGCCTGCATTGATGGTTGCGATCTGTTTAAGTCTCACACCTTTTCCTGTTCATAGCCGATGATGCATAAATAATCTGTTGATCCTGATTAAATGTCAAGCTAAAGTTGTTTCATCGCTTTTGATGCAAAATAAAATTACTCAGAAGCTTTTTTGTTCGCTAACTGCTCTATGTCATAGGTGATGATGCAAAAAAAGAATCTAGGTATATATAGACTGAAATTTAACGTGGGGACATTGCCGGTGTTCTCTGGTGAAATTGACGAGCATGGGATAAGAGCCATTGAGTACCGAGATGACCACTGGGTAGATAATTTTCCTCTTATCTGGTCGAGTGGACGCCAATTTGATGCACTGGAAATGAATTTGTATCTGGAGCATCGCTATAAAGGGCTGTACCGCGCTCCTAAACGGGCTGCCAGGTCGAACTCATTAGGTGGTGTCTCTGTCAAGACGCTGCAATCAATAGCTAACTCGTTATGTATTTTTCTGAGTTGGCTGGCAGAAGAAAACGTTGATTGGCGTCAGGTTACCGCTCAAGCATCGACACAGCGAGCCAAGTATTGGCTTCCTGTTTATCGATTTAGAAAATCTCTAATCGATTTGATCCAAGCAAAATCTTTAGGCCGCGATAGCGCCAATTTGTATATGACACATGTTAGACAGTTTTACGAGTGGGCACATCGTAGAGGGACTATCGAAAAACTACCTTTTGAGTATCAGCAGTTGCATATCAAGCGTAGTAATGAGCATTCAAATATTAACTCAGTATTTTTTATAAGCCATCGATCACCTGGATTAACTGTTCAAACATCCGACCTAACTATCCCGAGAAAATACCGGCAAAAGTCATTACCCAGCGATCAATTGTCACCTTATACCCATGACGAGCTTTGTTCTCTATTTAATACTAAGTACTTGAAGTCTTCGGCAAGGCGTTTATGGGTGGATTTGGCTCTATTTACTGGAATGAGAGCCTTTGAAATTGCACAGTTTCTGGATTCCCATGTAATTGATCCATCCGTAATTGATGTGGCTTCATACCATGCAACCATCACTGGAAAGGGTAATAAAGAGCGCCAGATATTAATCCCTCGAACATTGATGCAGCGATTATGGCGCTACAAAAATTGTGCAGAACGAATGCACAGAGTTATGAAATGGGAAGTTAACAATGGCACTCAGCACGATAAGCCGCTATTTCTTAACCGATCTGGAACAGGAATTTCTGAAAAGTCTGTTAGCAATACTGCTATTTTTGCACGTAAAGAGCTGTCACGCTCAGGTTGTGTTCTGGAGCGGAGCTTTCATGATTTACGTTCAACATACGCAACCAATCTTGCAAAATATATGCTCGACAAAGGCTTAGAGCCGGGATTCATAGAGTTTAAGTTGATGGCGTTACTTGGTCACTCAAATTTCTCAACGACCAGGAAGTATTTAAACTTTGCTCGAGCAGTCACCTTTGATAGTGAAATGAAAGGTTGGTCAGACACTATCTTCGATGGTATTGATGCTCGATTAGTTGACGATTACCAGCACTTACTTAGGGGGAATGATGCCTAGGCAAATGCTTTGCGACCTCTCCCCAGTGCTAGAGCGGAACTTTTTTGAAATTCAAAATGGAATTGCAAGTGGTTCAGTTAAAGCTAACAAGACAACACTGAATAGTTACCGTGCAGGAATTATACAGGGCATGAAGTTCTGGCCTGAGGCATGTTCAGAACAGCTTATTAACCTTAAAGAGCATGGAGTTGAAGCGCTCAGTAATAAAAAATATTGGTGTTTTATAGAAGTCAGGGCATTTAGAAATTTAGATAAGCAGAAAGCCATTGCTTTCAGTCGAGCAATGGACTTCCTTAGCAAACTAACTTATCCAGAGATTTATGAAGGTAAACCAACGACTGCATTGGTTCACAGTACCTCGGTTAGTTTATTGGATATCTACGTAAAATCTGAGCAGCTTGGAGATGATGTCAAAAATGCAATCACGAAATTCATTGACTCAGAGGCCTTATCAAAAGCTACCAAAATCGCAGTTGTTCAACAAGTTGTTAGTATTGTCAAAGTTTTTGCGTCAGATGAGAATTCAGATCTTGCAGCACTGCTCGAATCCGTCCTTGATGAGCAAAGTCTTGCTGAAGCGGGCATTAAAAAACATAGAGTTATAGCCGTACGATCGCAGCTAAGATCTTTTATTGAAGCGGTATATCCAGATCTTTTCACTAGACATAAGTTGATAGTTGGCGGGCTAAGACTGGATGTTACTGAACTTCATTCCATATCAACAGTTGCATTGGCCCAGATAACGGCGCTCACTGGAAATACTTACTATTCAGGTGAGTATGGGCATTGCTTAGGTGGGTTAAAGGGACGGTTGTCGTGCTCCATAAGAACAATTTTAAAATTTGTCCAGAAAGACAATCATTTTAAAAAGCAGTTTATGGAAATGGGGCTGGATGCCTTGGCATTGAATGGGTATCGCCCACTGAAAGAAATTTTTCGATACTACAAGCAATATGAAGCTACAGCGGCTGCAAATCTGTATGAGCACTATGCTGGGGTGGAAGTAAATCAGCGAATATTATTCCAAGATATTATAGGCCTTGAAAATGAAAAATCCGGAAGAGTTAAGACAATTGATATATCTTCCATTTCTGAAATTTGTTTAAAGCTTAGAGAGGAAATTATTTCGATTCATCAAGAGGAAACCGAACTTCTAAATCAGAAAAACTATGGAGCTGAAACGCTTTATAGTCGCTTTGCAATACTAATCAAAATCATCTCAAAATATTGTAATCGAGATGCGATAAAAGGACTCGGTTTGAGTTTTCTATCTGTGAATGACGGTAATATCCAGCTTGATGTTTTATCCAGAATACAAGCGGATGTTCTTGCTAAATCGCTGTCAAGACGAACTGCTGAAAGCTATATTTCTGCGGTAAGATGGCTGTGCGGAATCACTGCTCAAAAATTTATCAATGCTTATCGGGTAACTAGTAATAAGCATACAGTGCATGCTTTGAGGATGACAAGTGGTGATACATATAACTTAGAGGAAGTACGGGAGCTGGCGTTTCATATAGAAAAGGGAATTTTAAAACATGACTGGCCATTACAGGACAGGTTAGCAATGCACTTTGCTAGAATTCAAATAAAGACGTGTTGGAATACATCTGCAATAGCTAAACTAGAATGTTCGGATATCCAACAGGTTGACATACCTACCAGCAATCGCCCTATAACAATACTTCTCCAAAAGCCGCGCAAAAACTATCAAACAGACAACTTTAAATTTGACTATAAATCATCACGATCAGCAATTCATGATTTCCTAACGATACGGGATACCTTAACAAACTCTATAAGGAGCAAGTATAGTGCGTATGATAACTCAAGGTTCCTATTCATTTATGAAAAGCTAGGTCAACTGAATATTATAGATTACAACGGAATTGTATCTAGAATAGCTACTCTTCTTAAGAGTCTTGGGTGCTCTGTAAAATATAACTCCGCAAAACTCAGAAAAACTGGTACTAATGAAGTCTATCTTCAATTTTCAAAAGATTTTAGAAGATATAAAGATGCTTTTAAACATTCATACCCGACCTTTATCAAAAATTATCAACGAGTAAATGAAGCATCTTTAAAAGCAAATCTAAGCGATGCAGCGAAGATTATGGAACAGTACTTTATTGGAAAAGAGTTATCTTCTAACATCGTAATTGTTACTGAGTACGATTCCGATACTCAGCTAACCCCGTTAGGAGGATGTAACGCAGAGAGAGGCTCTAAAGAAGCGCACCGTTATGCAAAGCAAAACAGGATATTAGCTTCTGGTGAAATCAACAGGTGCGGTGATTTTATGGCGTGTATATGGTGTAAGCACTATCGGGTTGTTGCTGATGCCGATCATGTCTGGCAATTATTGTCTTTCAAAGATTATGTACTGGGCGATATGCAGGGGGCAATTGCGCATTTTTCTGATGTTAGCCTTCAAAAGCAGGCTCATCACGCCTTATCTGAAAGGGTAGATGAAATCGTATCTAGGCTTAAAATTACAAGCTCTCATCAGGTTAGTTTAGGTCAGAAATTGTTTAAAGATAACGGGCTGCATCCAATCTGGAGTTTTGCCATAACTGATATCGCAGGTGTTACATGAGTATTTCTGTCGTGCTTTCCGAGTGCCTCAGTGGTAATGGGGAATACAATTTAAAGCCTTATTGCGAAAAGCGTTGGTTGGATTTACGAGATGAAATTATCTGGAGTGGTTCTGACCGTAGCGGTTATTCCAGGGAGGTAAGGCTTTCAGATGCCACCTGGAAGCCGATAAGTGAAAAACTTGGTATCTCGTTCAATGAACTCAGTATCGAGTTTGAGTATGAATTCAAGATACTTATATTGGCACTATACACATCAGGGATTGGCGAGGGTATGCCGCCGCTGAAATGGAGTACTATTATAAATGGGGCAAGAAGTCTGATGACTATTGCCAGATTTCTCTGCGTAAAGCGCATCCATTCGTGGATAAAACTCGATCAACTCAATCGTTTGAAAATATCACATTATTGTGCTGAAGCGATTAGTTACATTGGTGCCAAAGATAAGCCCAGCTTGTGCATTTCAATTAACACGGCTATCAAATGGATGAGATGCTATGGCTTAATTAGCGAGGAAGCATCTAATGTGATTTCAGATAAGCTCACGCCTTTCGTGTCAGCTCATCAAGTAAACGGAAGGAAGAAGCATCCTGTCATCCCTAGTGGAATCTTAAAACAATTAATTTCAAAAGTTATCTCTGAACTTGATATGATTGATGAAGTTCGTGACGAATGGATTCGACTTCAATCAGATGAGATACGCAGAATTGAAAAAGGTCATTACAAAATTGTAAAGGGGCGCTACAGAAGCATCCGTGGCACTATTAATGAAGCGGTAGTAGCAAAGATTAATAGAATAAGAGGTTTAGTAAATATATTAGTTCTGGCCTTCACGGGTATGCGTGATGGAGAGGCCTTGGCTCTTGCAATTGATTGCTTAGTGACTAGAGATATTGGTTCTAGCGAACTTCAGTACTCATTGGTATCCGAGTTAACAAAAACAACAGATGGTTCGCAGCATGTAGAATGGGTTTGCGGAGAAATCGTTGCAAAATATATTAATTTAATTTCTTCATTAAATAATTCCGTTTATGAGAAAGCTACTGCCATCGTTGAGTACCTGTCATCTGAGATATCAGATGATTATCTGAATGAGTTACAGCAAGGGCTAAAGTATAAATATCTATTCGCAGCTAACTACACGCTGTCTGGCTGCGGATTCTATCGAATGAACAAGAGACCAAATTCCGCTGCTTTTAACATCAGTGATTTTTTTAAAATTCCCGTTGGCCCATCAGACATAGAGCAGCTGGAGCGTCTTGGATGTAATTACAAATCAGTTGCTCCTAATAATTCTGAACGGCTTAAACCGTATAAAGCAGGCGATTACTTCAACTTCACACCTCATCAGTTCAGGCATACATTTGCCTAGTTTATCATCGCAAACCGCTTAGGTGAATTAGATGATATTAGATACCAGTACAAGCACTTATGGCAAAATATGACACTGGTCTATGCTCAGCGTGGATTTGAGTCTATCGGAGAACTGCTAAATATAGCGGATGAATTCTCAGAGCATATTACAAGTTTGACGGTGAGCGAGATTGTCGAAGCGTCACTTGAGGGAAATATTGCCGGACAAGGTGGTGCTCGATTCTCTAGTCGAATCAAAGAAATGCTGGGAAGCCAAGTTGAAAATAATATTCAACCACACTTCAAAGATATGAATCAACTGGTGGAGTTCATATCGAAAAATTCACATGATTTGCGAGGAGTTGGGCATGGCTATTGTACTAAAGCCAAAGATTGTAAGGTTAAGAATGTAACTGATCCAAGCCATTGTATTTACTGCGATGGATACATCGCTACACCCAGGCATTTAACCTACTGGAAAGCAATTAAGCTTAACTGCGAAGATAAAATCAAGAAGATCGAATCTGCTCCTGAAAGTGTTCGAGAGAAGTTGGACTCATTTAGTATGGTTATAAAAAGTAACCTAGAGGCAGCTAGAATTGTTATCAATCAACTAGAACCCTCAAGCCAGGTTGATCAAGCATGAGTGAAGAAACTAGAAAAGTATTATTGAAAGCCTTACATGAACTAGTTAGTGAAGGCAAAAAAGTAAGTATCAAATCAGTTTCTGACCGAGCTGGTTTAAGTCACTCTGTCATATATAACCGTTATCCAGATTTGAAGTGCATAATTAAAGATGAGCAAGTTAAGCAAGCTGAACGACTAAAACGGGATGAGAATATAGCGGAGTTAGAAAGGCTAAAACATAAGCTATCTTCAGTTAAAAGAAAGACTCAAAAGCTTGAGCAAGAGAAGTCAATTGAATTTCCTGCTTTACTTGCCCATATTCAACAAGTGTATTCGATGTATGATCAATTGGCTGAAGAGCACGTTGAGGCTCTTAACAGATTGCGAGAAAATAAGGTAACTGAAAAATAAATTGGATTGATCTGAATTTAATCTGACATTAATCATGAGCTGGCTTGATCACATTTGACCGTAAACTTAGTGCCAAAAACAGACTGTCGGCTCTCGCTTTAGCTCTATTCATTGTCTTTGTGGTAAAAGTGAAGTGTATATGTTTTTATATACAGCTCTATTTGAAATATCCGCCATATCAGGTCAAATATCCCGTTAACATTGTGTATAAGCTAGTTGCTAGTTTTATTTACGTGCTATAAATTAGGTACTTACTAAAGCGAAGTACGTAAAAATGAAACACAAGTTCCGAAATATAACGTGTGCTCGCTTTCCCAAATAGTGAAAATGTGAATTGAGTATTTACGCTTATTTTTCAGTTGTTTATCAAATGATATTTTCTCTATCTGAACCTAGGAAATGAGCAAGCCCAATAATAAAATGTTAGAAATAAATTAAAGTAAGGAGACAACATCATGGCGAGATGTACTGCACCAGTGAGAGGGCATAGTTCAGCCGCAGCCGCAGCAAATTGTCCAGCATGTCGTTATAAAAGTCGCGGGTACGGTAGCTACAACGGTTATAGTTCTCCATATTCGTATTCCAGCGCTAGTAGCTATTCTAGTAGTAGTGGTGGTAGCTCCAGAAGCTCAAAACCTCGCTGGTCTAAACCCAGCTCTACAGTTTCCTATACTTCGTCTCAAATTCAATCCTTAACGCCTGTAAGGCAGGCGGTTGAAGTTAAAGCAGCTGTACAGCCTGATATTCGAGATGCATTTTTATGCCATGCGTGGGCTGATCGTAAAGAGTCAGCTAAGGAGTTACATGATTTACTTGAAGCTGCTGGTGTAAAAGTTTGGTTTAGTGAAAAAGATCTTGGCCTTGGTGTGCCAATGATGCGCGCCATCGACAAGGGCTTAGCAAATTCCAAAGTGGGACTTGTTCTGGTAACTCCCGCAATGCTTGAGCGTTTGCCCAAAGAAAGTGTTGCTGATAAAGAGCTATCTGCTTTACTGGCGGGAAACCGACTCGTTCCTATCGTGCACAATACGACGTATGAAGCTCTTCGTAACGTAAGCCCTTTGCTTGCGTCGAGGTCCGGTTTAGACACATCGGAAGATTCAATGGCTGAGATTGCTGAAAAAATCGCGGAGTTGGTAGCTATTTAATTCAGCGCGGTTTATTTCTAACAAGCGCAAGTTATCGAACTGGTTCTCCGCTACGCTTCAAACCAGCCGCAAATGCGCTTTTTAGCTTGGTTTCGTTTCGTCGGGAGTGGCGGCATGCAAAAAGATCAATGCTACATGTGTGAAAAATCAGCCACATCTGCTGAGCATGTCCCACCAAAGTGCTTATTCCCGGAATTTAAAGACGTCAAGAAAAACTTAAGGGTTAACTTAATTACTGTTCCTTCATGCGATGAGCACAATGGAAAAAAATCACATGACGATGAATTCTTGATGGTTAGCATCGCCGGAATAATTGGCAATAACTCAATCGGCTATCAGCATTACAGCGGGAAGATCCAAAGAGCATTAAGAAGAACATCATACAAGTTATTGGAAAAAGTGTTTCTACGAAAAGAGCTTGTGAGAATAGGGGATGAAAACAAATTCATCGAAATTCTTTGGGGTACTCCCGACTATGAAAGATTAATTAACTGTTTCAGCCACATCGCATATGGAATTTACCATCACCATTTCAAACAGAAATTCAACGGTGAGCTGAAGCCCTATCTAGGGTTTCTTCATACAAATGAGCAAAACCCAAAGGCATTCAAGGCTTTTATCAAAGAAAAGGTACGAGTTGAGCTGGCCGACGAACCGAAATATGGAGACAATCCCGAAGTTTTTTATTACCAATTTACGAAACCTGATAATTTTGGCATTTTTTTGGTCAAGCTTTGCTTTTACCAAAATGTCGATGTATTTGTCTCTTATATGCCATCAGGGTCTCAAAAGCCAACTCACCTCGGCTTCGAACTTATGAATCGAGGGATAAAAACTATTATCACTCTAGGTGACAAAGAGTACGAGTTCAATTGAAGCTTACAAGGCGCAGTATTCGCGGCCTGCGGCCGTTGGGATGCCAACCGCTACATGGTCGTCCCCCGTGTGCTTTGCGTTAATGTCAGCTTCACGCTCATAACTTACTGTCAGATTAGCTTGAAATCTCTCGGCTATGTACTAGCTCAGACCTGATCTGACAGTTGCCCATTTTTTAGGGTGTCACTGTCAGCTTAGATTTGAGCTAAATTCTTTTCAGCCCAAACCCGTTTCCCATCGATTAATGTGGTCATTGGTGTTCTACCACAGCACATTTTACCTTGATGGGTTCGTTCATTGTTGTAATAAGCCAGCCATTCGTCCAGATCTTTCTGTAGTTCCTCCATGTTGCCATAGAGTTTTTTGCGGAAAGTCACCTGATAAAACTCATTCAAAATGGTTTTATGGAACCGTTCGCAAATGCCATTCGTTTGTGGGTGTCGTGCCTTCGTCTTAGTGTGTTCTATATCGTTTATCGCTAAATACAGCTGATAGTCGTGCTGTTCCACTTTGCCACAGTATTCGGTTCCTCGGTCAGTCAAGATGCGCAACATGGGCAGCGCCTGTGCTTCAAAGAACGGTAAAACTCTGTCGTTGAGTAAATCGGCCGAGGTGATTGGGGTTTTCGTGGTATACAGTTTCGCGAAAGCAACTTTGCTGTAGGTATCGACAAAAGTTTGCTGATATATCCGGCCTACGCCCTTTAGATTGCCAACGTAGAAGGTATCCTGCGAGCCGAGATAACCAGGATGATGCGTTTCTATTTCACCGCAGGCTTCATCGTCTTGCTGCTTACGCTCAAGGGCAGCAACTTGTTCATCCGACAGGATTATCCCTTCTCGCTCGACTTTGGCTTCGAGGGCTTTTAATCGCTTTTTAAAGTTCTCTAAGCCATGCCGTAACCAAATGGAGCGCACGCCACTGGCAGAGACAAATACCCCTTGTTTTCGAAGCTCATTACTCGTGCGAGACTGTCCATGGGCTGGAAACGCGATAGCATGCGTTAAGACGGCATTTTCAGTGACATCATCGACACGATTCTTGAGATTAGGTGTTCTTCTAGACTGATTGATCAACGACTCAACGCCGCCGTTTTCAACCAGCTCTTGATAGCGATAGAAAGTATCACGGGAAAGCCCCATGACTTTACACGCTCTAGACACGTTTCCTAATTCTTCAGCGAGATTGAGTAAACCCGCTTTGTGTTTAATGATGGGATTGTTAGTATGAAGCATGAGAGTTACCTTTTTTCTTTGATTGAAGTTTCGACACCTTTATCAAAGTGGGTAACTCTCATCTTTTCAAGATGATGTGTCAGATCTAGTCTGAACTAATACAATTGAAAGATGTAACTCTGCTTTTCACCAAGCCCTCAACGTATAAGAGTTTCATAGAGCTTTGTGATGAGAAGAACAAACCATTCTATAAGCAGGTTGCTGGAGTAATTGTAACCGAGCAGGTGTTTTTCTGAAAATGCATAATCGGGTAGCCGGAGGTATCTATCTAGCCTCCAGCCCCCACACCACCCTGCATGCGGCTCCGCACAGGGCGGTTCATTTAGAACACCTAACCTGTTTTCTGGTTAGGATAGTGAACAGCAATCCATCCCTCTCTTAGTGAATACAATCCAGCTTTCATTAGGTACTCGTTACTCAGTGCTTGCTGTATTCCTGGTGTTTTCGAACTACGCCAAGGGCCTTTACTTGTGATCCCACAAGCAACGGCTGCTTGGATCCTGACCCCTCGTTTAAGTAGATTCTGCACCTTAGTCCGTGGTTTTCTCCACTGACGCCAGTAGCACATACGCACTCGGCGGCGGATCCAGTGGTCTAAATCGACGCACCCTTGATAAGCGTTGGCTATGCCGAAGTAATTGATCCAACCTTGCATGTATTGCCGCAGTTTAAACAGTTGATAGCTCATACTGACTCCCCAGTTGCGGTTCGTCAGTCGTCGTATCTTTTGTTTGAAAATGTGCAACGTGTTGTCATGCCATTGGATCTTTCCTCGGTTAAAGGTAAAACCAAGGAACTTGCTTTGGCCTACCTTAACCACTTGGCTTTTATGCTCGTTAACGATCAGTTTTAGCTTCGAATCAAGATAACGAGTAATACTCTTGAGAACACGTTCTCCCGCCCGTTGAGACTTCACCAAGATGATAAAGTCATCAGCGTAGCGGGCAAAGTGATGTCCTCGGCTTTCCAATTCTTTATCCAACCTATCCAGCATGATATTTGATAGTAATGGTGAGAGTGGGCCGCCCTGAGGGACACCTTCGAAGCTTGCTTCAAATTGGTCGTTGACCATGACGCCCGCTCGTAGGTATTTGCCAATAAGTGCCAGCAGACGCTTATCCTGCACCTTACTCCTTAACTGAGTCATCAACAGATCGTGGTTGACGCGGTCAAAGAACTTGGACAGATCAACATCAACAGCAAATTTGCGCTTCTGTTTGATGATATCCCTGACTTGCAGCACCGCCTGTTGGGCATTTCTGTTCGGCCTAAAGCCGAAGCTATTCACAGAAAAGTCATGGTCAAACAATGGCGTGAGTATCTGGGCGATTGCTTGTTGTATCACACGATCAATCACTGTGGGGATCCCCAATTTGCGTTTACCGCCATCGGGTTTATCGATCTCTACACGCCTGACCGCTGCGGGTTGATATTCTCCTCGCTCAAGCTGAGATTTACACTGTTGCCAGCCGCCTTGTTGCATCCAGCGCGGGAAGGCTTCAATGGTCATGCCGTCGATGCCCGCCGCGCCTTTATTGGCTTTAACTTGTCGCCAAGCTCGGTGTAGATTCTCAGGTTCGAGTAGTTGCTGAAATAGATTGCTGCTGAAGGCTGGTTGCTGGCTAATACGCTGTTGATAGTAATCGTCTGGCGACGTAGTGAATACCGACAAGTTTGGCAAGACTCCTCCTTCTTCTAAATGTTCAGCCCTCACCATATCCCATCCATTACGATAGGCGTTGGGCTACTATGCCGTCTGCTGACTTCTGCTTAATCACATGCCGAGTTGCCCCGTCATGCGCTATCGGTTTTCATCTAATTCGCTCTTTCCAGTCGATGAAATTGAAAAGCCAAGACACTTGTAGACCAGAGCCTTACTGGTTAATGACCGATCGCATGCTAAGCAGATCTCCCCAGATAAGGACATGAACTTTCTTTGCACTGCTGCATCATTTACGGTGGCCGTTAGATCACGTGGTTTCGTCGTCTTGTGCCAACTCACCTTCAGCCTACGCCTCATATGATGTTCTTGTTCATCAGCTCGCAAATTTGCTAGCGGCTTCCTTTAGACCGCCCCTCACGGGTAAGCCCTTGCCATTCGCTAGTAGTTAACGTTTAATAACAGCATGTTATCGAACGGTGACCTTCCTACAGAGGACTTTCACCTCATTAGTTCATGCCCATGCTGGGCGTACACAAGCAACTGCAGCGGATCAATTTACGCTGCGCTCCAATTGCCCGCTGAGTTGGGCGTTAAGCCATAGAAATTTTTATCTGAAACCAAAACATAGACACCCAGCCCTAATAGCGCGGAAGTAAACCTCCTACTATGCTTTGGTTAAGCATTGAACAAGGAGGTTTGTATGCCGCGCCCTCGCCGAACTCAGATAAGCCTTGAAGACACACCTTATTACCATTGCTGTAGTCGCGTGGTGCGGCGTGCCTTTTTATGTGGCGATGATAGTTACTCGGGTAAAAACTATGACCATCGGCGTGGTTGGGTAGAGTCATTATTGTTTGAACTTGAAGCAGTTTTTTCAATTGGTGTAGCTGCTTATGCAGTGATGTCGAATCATCTGCATGTGGTGCTACGAGTCGATATCGAGACGGCAAATCGTTGGACTGACCGCGAAGTGCTTGAGCAATGGCATAAGTTGTTTAAAGGCGATGTGTTAACGCACAAATTCGCCAAAGGTGAGTTGGTCGAGGCGTATGAGGTTAACAGATTAAAGCACTCAATCGCCCTTTATCGCAGTCGATTATGTGATATCTCATGGTTTATGCGCTGCCTCAACGAACCGATTGCAAGACAAGCAAATCAAGAGGATAACTGTACAGGTCGTTTCTGGGAGGGGCGATTTAAATCGCAAGCCCTACTCGATAAAGCTGCGGTGTTAGCCTGTATGACTTACGTTGATTTAAATCCGATTCGAGCGCAACTCGCTGATACACTAGAACAATCCGACCATACCAGTATCCAACTACGTATTCGGGCCGCATTAAAAGGTGAGCAGCCAAGCAATCTCCTGCCGTTTATTGGTAACGAGTGCGACAACCAACCCAATGGCATTGCGTTTTCATTAATGGATTACCTCGAATTAGTCGATGATACAGGCCGAATCATTCGCAATGATAAACGTGGATGTATCAACGAAAGTAGCACCAAGATACTGAACAGATTAAATATCCCCCATGACAATTGGCTCAAACTAACCACAGAGTTTGGCAAACTATTTCATGGTCCAGTGGGCACTCTGCAAGCACTAACCGATTATTGCGAACATCTCGAAAAGCGACGACGGCATTTTGCTAAATGCTGCCAGCACTTTAACAGTAACTGACAACTGCATATCACTTCGACAGCAATCCTTGCCTAACACTTCCCAAGCACTATGGGACGATTTACCTCGTCTGAAATACACCATTTTTGAAAGAATTAGCTCAAGCTATTACCTCAGATGCAGTCCCTGCGACTTTTGATGGCTCTAATTCAAATCATTTGAGCTAGAGCTGGTTGTAAGCAAACATAAAGTGCATTACGTTATTGATTTATATTGGGTTGGGTGGCTCAATTTATTCATGCGTGGTTACCTAATTGGTTAGGGGCTCCCTACGTAGAAACAGGCAAACTAGAATTGGTGATGGACAGCCATCGAGTGCAGCCGATTGATATTCATGTCGTTTGGCCTAAGACTAAATATCTACCGCAGCGAACTCGTTTGCTCATTGATTCACTTTCCGAGCAAGTACCACTGTTGATGGGGTAATGCCCCAAATCTTGCTAGAGATTGATCAGACTTTATTTGTCATTTCCACAGTCCTTCTGGTAGCAACGCCCCTCTATAATGATCTTTTATAACCTACAAATCGCTTGGAAAGGCACGTTTCCGATCAACGTTTATTGTCCTCCGACAGTTACCAATCTCAGCTGGCCTCACGAGTTTAGTTCCCATTCCAATATTTTGTATTGATATAACCCAAATCACCGTCAACATATGAATTACTATAATCATTAAGTGGTTTCACACTGAATTTTTTCTTATCACTTAACTTAACGGTTCTTTCTTTGGGCTCCCTGAATTCCGGTCGAATTCCAGTACCTTCGCAATTTGAGCAACTATTTCTCTTAGTACCACCCGCGAAAAAATAAAAACCTTCACCGTCACAACTTAAACAGGTGGTTTTATCTATAATCGCCACTGGAGCACTTAAATTTGACTCTTTCTTAAGATCACTAAACCACTCTGTGGTACTCCAATTCGCTGTATTTTGACTTGTTCTTACAGTGACCGCGTTACCTATCAATTGTTGAGCTTTTTGATAAACTTCAATTGCTGAACCTTGATATTTACTTAGGCTCATTCTTAAAACTTGCCCCTGTTCATTTTCTATCAGAATCATTGTTGGCGATTTTGACACCTTTACCAAAATACCAAAATTACTCCAGGTAAAATTTTGCATAATTAGTCTCCATTTTCGCTATGGTCTCGCCGCCATGATTTCATTCGTCATGACTTTTGCGACAACTCCAATAGCGTATTCATCAAAATTTGAGTGGCCGTGGGGATTCTAGAAGTATTCGCCAAATCTAACTTTATTTAAATTTTGGCGCGTAGGGCAAATTTAGCCAAGTTCTTTAATCTGCTATGTAAAAAGCGAAGTTTCGACAAACTCAATAGCATGACTCACGAATCAAAATCCTTATTCACCTACAGGTGTACACTGTGCAGGTGTAATAATCAACAATGAATTACAGGGGTTTACGAGGCTCTCAACCTGTGTGTTGCTTTGAAGTCAACCGCTCCAATATAGCAACATACAACTAGGATATAGTGCAAGACTAGCCGCCTTCTGGCGGCCAAATTCAGTGTGCCAATACAGAGTACAAAGATGGAACAACACTTCCAAAATTGGGTGAGTATGTATATTTCGGCGATCAAAGCATAAAATTTCAAATATCAGCTCGTGATCACTTTTATCAAGATGATGACACGGTAAGGATAATTTATCGCCTTACACGTCCACGGCAAGTTGAAGAAAGCGAAGAAGCGTGCCTATGTGCACCATTAATTCAACTCAGTGACATGGGCTAACCCATCATTCCACCGGACCTGCGCGAAAAGCTGCGCAGACCGGTGAATTCAAACGTTAGGTGGCCTGCGGGGACACAAACTCGCGGTGAGCTTCGCTATTTTACCCCACGCGTTTGTGTCCCTTAGCTTAGCGTTATCTCCATAGAAATTTTAATCCGAAATAGACAAATTAGAGCAAAAGATCTATCACGTTTATGTCCAAAAGTGAGTTTGAAAATGATCAAACTTAATTATGAGAAACTGAAATTCGTCCTCAGATAAATTATCAAACAATAGCGGTATTACCGTTCATGACACCCATAATTTTTATCAAACTTTATTATGGTCGTACAGGTGTTAATGACTAACATCGATTGGCCATCCGGCGCGACATGTGCGACTCAGGAAGAGGACGGTGAAATCATTTTCTGGAAAGCCCGGGTGGAGACTGTATTGTCAGTGCGTGACGACGCTGAAAGCCGTGGTGATCTGCCATCTCTTCTCCATAAGGATATGGTACATAGCTGGTATCATAGGGATAGCGGCCATGACGATGATTTACCAGAGCTGGCGTGTGATTGGCGTACCGCGTTAGTCACCAAACCAGCTCGGTTCTAAGTTAAACGATGACAGAGATAGGCCAGAGATGAAAATCAGTAAGTTAGTTGAACATCAGTACCGTGCTAAGCCAAAACAGCTGGCGTTAAAACCGATCCTTCACCTCGTCTGCGTCTTAGAAGAAATCCTAGGAAATGCCAGTGCTGAGCAACTGCTGGCTATTATCAAAGACCATCAACAGCTAGTTGCGTTGCGTAAGCAATGCGCCACTCCGCACCACAACACGCTTGACGTTTATCGGATAGTGCGGAAAACCTCGCCGTTCAGGGCGAGGATGAATAGCGCAACGGCGAAGCCGTTCTGAGGGCTACGCCGGAGTTTGTTGCTGCTCAATATACTGCCGGATGATCTCAATTGGCGCACCACCACAGCTCCCCGCAAAATAACTGGGCGACCAGAGCGCACCTCCCCAGAGTTTCTTTTTGATCGAAGGGTAATTCTTTTTTCGGATCATCCGGCTGGATACACCTTTGAGACTGTTAACCAGATTCGACACGGCCACCTTCGGCGGGTAATTCACCAACAAATGCACATGGTCGTCTTCACCGTCGAACTCAACCAGCTCTGATTCAAAATCAAGACAGACCTTTTCAAAAAAGATTTTTAGATCATCCAGCACTTCTTTGGTAAAGACATTTCGTCGGTATTTTGTTACAAAGACCAAATGAACGTGCATTTTAAAAACACAATGCCTGCCATGCCTTAAATCGCTTTCAATTTCCATAGACCAATCTATAATTGAGTTGTATTGACACAGTATGAGCAAGCCATGCAACGACTGCAAGCCTACAAATTCGAACTGATTGTCACTGGAGAGCAGCAGCGCCAGATGCGCCGCTTCTCCGGTGCTTGTCGGTTTGTCTATAACAAGGCGCTGGCGTTGCAAAAAGAACGACATGAGCAGGGTGAAAAGAAACTATCGGCCTTTGAACTGAATAATCTGTTACCACAATGGAAAGCAGAGCCAGAAACAAAATGGCTGTCTGATTCACCTTCTCAAACGCTGCAACAGTCGCTGAAAGATTTAGATCGGGCGTACAAAAATTTCTTTGCCAAACGAGCAGACTTCCCGCGCTTCAAAAAGAAGGGTCAGTCAGATAGCTTTCGCTATCCACAAGGGGTGAAACTGGAGCAAGGCAATAATCGACTCTTCCTGCCCAAGCTCGGCTGGCTGCGTTACCGCAACAGTCGGACGGTGGAAGGTGAGATTAAAAACGTCACGGTCAGTCAGGTTTGTGGTAAGTGGTATGTATCGATCCAGACCGAGCTGGAAGTTGAAATTGCCGTGCATCAGGGCGATGCCATCGGCATTGACATGGGCATTGCCCGCTTTGCCACCCTGTCCGATGGCCGTTTCTACGCCCCGCTCAACAGTTTCAAACGGCACGAAACCGCTTTGCGCAAGGCGCAGCAGGCCATGAGCCGCAAGGTAAAATTCAGCAATAACTGGAAAAAGGCCAAAGCCAAAGTTCAGCGCATTCATTCCAATATCGGCAACAGCCGCCGTGACTACCTGCATAAAATATCAAACGACATTAGCAAAAACCACGCGATAGTCTGTATTGAAGATTTGCAGGTCAAAAACATGTCAAAATCAGCGGCAGGAACCGCCGAGCAACAGGGTAGGAATGTTAGGGCGAAGTCAGGCCTGAATAAAGCCATTCTTGATCAAGGCTGGTTTGAGTTCCGTCGCCAGCTCGATTACAAGCTGGCATGGAATGGCGGCCACCTGATCGCCGTTCCACCGAAAAACACCAGCCGGACGTGTCCGTGCTGTGGTCACATATCGAAGGATAACCGCGCCACGCAAGCTCGGTTTGCCTGTGTGGAATGTGGCTTTGAAGAAAACGCCGATGTCGTCGGCGCGATCAATGTATTAAGGGCGGGACACGCCCGATTAGCCTGTGAAGTGAGTGGTGCAACAATGCCGCCAGCAGCAGGAACCCACCGAAGCGAGTCCGGCGTTCGCGCCTAACCGCAGTAGGAATCCTCGTCGTTTACGGCGAGGAGGATGTCAATTCATAGACGGATGGCGAAAAAGCGATATCCCCAAAAGTGGAAAGGAAATACCTGACAAGCTATTAGAGATGTACAAGCTAATCGGGAACACGTTCCGTAGTTTCTCTGAGGATGATATTGCGAATAACATCTTAAGTGGTGAGTTAAGAGAGGTTCGAAATGACTGATGAACGCTTAGATAGAATGCACAAACTGGCTCAGCGTTTAGCTAAAAATGGCACGATGGATCAGCTAACCATGCGAAAAATCGATGCACTCGCGCTCAGCGCAAAGCTAGATGAAATGACAGCAGAGCGAATAAAGCATATTAGGGAGCGTGAGCACATTAGCCAAGGTGTCCTCGCTACGATTCTGAATATGAGCAATGAGAGCATTCAAAAATGGGAACAGGGAAAGTCTAAGCCACAGGGTGCCGCGTTAAGATTGCTTAACATGATTGATAAGAATGGCATTGAGTGTGTGCTTTCTTAAGAGACACAAGCCGCAGACGGAGCCGATGGTTCCGTTTTTTGCTTCTACCGTTCAAATTCCTGCAAATCTGCACCAAGCTAAATCACACCTAACAGCATGAATGTAAAGTGTTAACTTAAATATTTTCAGCTTAATTCCACCGAATCAAAGTTTGAATTTAGCCCTCCCTTACTTAAAATAATGTGACATAATTTACTATTAAATACCCCTACGAGAATTTGCGCATGGTTCAATCATATCAACAGATAGAAACGATTTTAGCCGCATGGCTTAGCGTGGGGAATGAGTTCAATCCTCATAATAAATTGTATCGGCATCCTGAGTTTATCTTTAGAAAAGCCGGAGAGTGGAATGGATGGAATGATTTTTTTGGTCTGAGCCCCGATGCAGACACTTATGAGGAAAATGATCGAATAAATGAGTTAGAGAATCAGGCTTGGGAGTTATACAAAGAACGCTTTCATCAAGTGCGCCTTCCTTAATATATGTCCCCTGGGAGCGTTGCCGGGAACAACACATCTCCCATGTAAAGGCCTAACAGAGTTACGGACCTGGGGGAATCATGTCCCGGAGCTGAAGAAGTCCCGGACTAAAACACTCACATCTATGTCAGTGCTTAACACACATCTCAACGTCGCTTCATATCTATCCGGGCATTGGCCAAAATCAACAATTCCCATGTAATCGCCTAACAGAGTTGTCAGCCTGGGGGGAAAGCGTGTCCCGGAGCTGTCGTACTTGAGCCATCAGAAAAACATCAATCCCCGTTTGAGAGATTCCCTAGAAATTTGTGTCGTTTTGAATCTGTGAGAAGCTGCTAGAAACTCAAAGCAGGAGCGTACAAGATGACGATGAATATCCTAGGGACAGTAACAACGAGCGAAGGTGGCAGCACTCAATGCCTTAATCAATCCGGCAAGTGGGACTGTAGTTCTCTCTTTAATTGCTGTGATTGCGGCGTAAGCGACGGCGGCGCGGGTTGCGGTTGTCAATACTGTTTTAGCTGCAATGCTTGTGATCATTGCCTACAAGAAGAATGAATCGCTATGAGACCACTGTGTTATTCGGCAATAAGGGCGCGATTAAGCGCCTTTTTCCATGCTTAATGGCAATAAAAACCCGCACTAAGCGGGTATTAATTAGAAGGGACGCTCTTAGCCATTAGAGGTTTTCACGCGCCCAGTCGTAGGCTTGGCGATGATTGTCTAACGAGACTAGGCTGACTGCCAGCTCAACAAAGCCAGCCGCTCGAAGTGCTTCACATTGTTCAAGGTATTTGTCCATTTCGCTTGCGGCAGCAAGAAACGCATCCTCAATTTTTTCGTAGTCTGAAGAAGTGCAGTTGCTAACATCTGACTCGTCAGTGATTTCTTTAACAAACGCTTCTCTTGGGTCTACTGATTGAGTTTCCATCTATTTTTCCTCATTGGGTTATCTACTGTGAATAGGCTACCAATGATTGAATTTCTGGCAAATTTCAGATCTGGTGGATTAGACCTTCGGGAAAATATAGGTGCGTTCTATCTCGAAGCAGTGCAACGGTACTTTGTTAGCGCCGTACTCAGAATTAAAGTTGACCGTGGCTTCAAAATACCTGACGCGGGATACCCCAGCCTGCTTGTAAAAGTAATCAGCGGTTTGAGAGCGGTCATCGTTGTAGCCGCTCAACAAACTAAACTCTCGATGGATCCCCCCAAAAGCCTTCACGAAGGGATAGTACAATCTTGAGCGACTGCCATCATCAAAATCAGACTGATAACCGAGCTGTTTACCTACAGGCGAAGTCTCAGAGCAATCCAATTGGGTAAAGGATTTTTTCTGTTCTATTCCACCGTCTGCGTAAACACAGAGTGAACACGCTAGAGCTACTGAACACAAAAATCTGACTTTCATTTTAACCTTCCTTTTATCCACAATTTTTGTGAATAACGCTTGGATATGCTTAATACAAAATTAGGTTTCATCTGTTTCATCAGCAATTTAACACAAAATCCCCAGATAGAATCAAATCTATAGGGGCTAAATTACATCTTAGGCAGCTTCTTAGGTGCCTTGATGAAACAGAATATAGGCTGCGCCATTATCAATGGCCTCTAGGACCGCACCCCTGATTTCCTGCGGCACATCATCTATTGATACATCACCATCTTCATCGGAAATGCAGCAGGTGTTCACAACGAACTCCCAAATGCCGCAGTTATCCGCGTCATGGTTCTTGCGATGCGTATACGTCGCGATTTCTTCAATCCATGCCCAGACAGGCGTTTGCTCTGGCGTATCGTATTCAACGTATTCAGCCACATTGATGTCAGCAATATTCAGTATATCCACTACCCTTCCCTCTCAGAATTATTGAGCCATTTGACTCATGCTCATTAACTCATATCGGGAAATTCACGCAAAAATTTGGGGTTCCCAGGCTCGATACTGCTTACTCTGTTAACCTATCACTTAAATATTTCTGGTCATCAAATATGACTGTAAATTACGCACAAAAAAACCGCTCCAATGGGAGCTGTCTTTGAAGCGCTGGGTTATTTTCGTAATCGTCTAGCTAAGGCGAGGAAAACGAGACTGATATACCCTAATGACCCGCCACCACTAGATGATTCCGGCTCTGGTGTTGTTGGGGTGGTTGGAGTAGTCGAGGTAGTCGGCGGAGTCACCACAGGTAGTACATCGTCATTGTTGATAGTGATCGCCATCGTACTGCCCGTCACCTTCAATAGTCTTGGGGTAACAAGTTCCGCCACTAAACTACTGTTTTCAGCGGTTGAGGCATTGTCTATGATGCTTACTACAACAGATTTAGTGCTTTCACCGGCGGCAAACTTCACATCAATAAAATCTGAATCCAGCAGTGTTACCGCGTTATCAATGAACACTTTCACCGACGCTGACTTTGATAAATCGCCGTTACGAGACACAACAAAACTCAGGCTTTCATCGCCACAAACACTACCATTTACAATCACTTCAGGGGATGAATAATACAGTTTGGTGTCCGGAGATGATTGCCAAGTCATTACCGTATAACCGCCATCACAAGGGGAATCAGTAGCACGTTTAAATTTAGCGATATTATCGGTATTGCGGTGCGCTAGGTCATGATCGGCCAAGTACACATACCCTATTTCATGCACAACGGTGTTCGGGCAGGTATTTACACCATGGGACGTAAGCTGTGCAGCGTTAAATCCAGCTGAGCCACAGAGTGTTTTTTCGAAATCACTGTATTCAGGCTCGGCTAAACGACCATAAATTTCAATGTCTGGGCTGTAATCTAACAGCATCTTGGTATCTTCTGGCAGAGTCTCAATACCCATTCGCCCACTTAAATAAAATGGTAAATAGTTCCACGACAGATTTAACATCCCTTCAGCGCCATAATAATACTTAGTCCACTTTTCACCTTGGTAGGTGTAGCTAGATGAACGATTGTTATAGGCATCGAAGCTGTTTGGCACTTCATCCAAACCCACAGCGAGTAATTCTTGGTATTTTTCTTCCCCGCCATATAAAGCCACTTCGAAATCTCGATAGCCAGCAAACGTCGGCTCTTCAAATGCTACCAGTTTGAGCTGTGCAGGAGTATTTTGAGCTAACACCCTATTTGTTGTAGCTATTTCTTCTCTGATTGCTTTAAATGCCTGCCCCTTCGATGGCATTTGCTCCATCCAACGAGGGTGATAAAAGAAAATCACATCTGCTACGGTCTTGGAGAGATCAACAGGTACAGTGGTGCAATCCTGAACCAGTGTTTGAGAGTATTTACCACGAGGATATGGCTTGCAGTTAATCTCTGCGTTCTCAGCATCAGCGTTTATATTGATGTTAGCCGCTGACAACGCTACCGCCTTTGCAATAATCGAAGGAGAACCCCCTGCTTGCTTGAGCTTTGTCTCTATAGACCTATCCAATGGAATAGAGTCAGCGGGTCTGTCCAACAACATCGGTAACTCACTTGCGTGGATTGGGCCAGCAAGAGAGACTGTGATGGCCAATGATAACATCTTGTATTTCAGAGAAACATCCTTATATAGCACTATAGAATAATTTAAGATTAATGTTTGCGGATAACATCGATTTCTTTCAAGCAAGCATAAATTCGCTTTCCTTTCTCCCGAAGCCATTAAACCCATATTCGAAAACCTTTTGGCTCCGACTTATTGGGATCGGCCAGTTAAAGGCACGGCGCCGCAGGCTTTATGAGCCCCTGTGGACAGAACAAAAGCCGCCCGAAGGCGGCTAGTTCAACAAACCCTAAAGGTTAACGGTGGTAGTTATAAGCCTGTTGCTGAGTATTTTGTTGGTGACCGCCCTGTGGTTGCGCCTGATAACCGCCTTGCTGCGGTGCATTTTGCTGGTATCCATGCAGCAGCGGTGCGTTTTGCTGGTAACCTTGCTGCTGTGGTGCGTTTTGCTGATAACCAGAGCTTTGGCCTGCATTATCCTTTGGTGAACCACCTAAAAGCTGTACTTGACCATCAAAGTCCACGACAACTTCTGTTGTGTAGCGTTCTTGGCCATTGGCATCTTTATATTTGCGAGTCTTTTGCTTGCCTTCGATGTAGACCTGACGGCCTTTTCCACCGTATTGATTGATAATCTCAGCCAGCTTGCCCCAAACAACAATCTTGTGCCAATCGGTCACCTCTTGCTGAACACCCTGTTGGTCTTTCCAAGTGTCACTCGTGGCCACACTGAAATTTGCTACGCTTGTACCGCTAGGAAGTGTCTTAAAATCAATTTCCTGACCGATATTGCCAACAATGATAACTTTATTAACTGAACCCATTTTGCTCTCTCCAAAGAAGTAATTAACGAGCACATTAAAACACAAACTCATAATCACACAAATTTTGTATATTTAAATATTTATTGCCACCAGTTCCACACAAAACGGTGATACCGCCCTACCTACTCGCTTAGAAATCGCTTTCATTAGCAGAGTAATCTGCACGTATGCGGCAATTAGCTTGCTACGACTCGGATCTTCTAGTCGTATCCAGAGAGAATGAAATGGGTCGTTTACGATGTTGCTTTGACAACCGTTAGCCAGCTGTAACAGATAACCCTGTACATCCAGCCCCGAACCGGACTGCAATGATGAATACGATTTCACAGTTAATGGCTGACGATCACCGGCATGGATACACAAGCGGAAATCCTGATTGTCGTGAGTAAACCCTGCATCGGCACCATAAAAACTAATTGCTTTTCCAATGGGGTCGAGATTACCGCTCGATAACTCTGAATAGACAGCCTGAACAAACAACGTCTTTTGAGCGGGAGTAATATCCGGCGTTGGCTGCTCGCATACTCTGGCGCCGTGATTAATTAACGTGTCAAACAATGAAAGCAGACCTTGTAAGGCGTTAACTTCGTTATTGGGCCAAACGGAAGACAGTAAATCGGTTAACTGGCTAGAACTGGATACTTTCATGAATGCCTCGCAATCGGGGAAAGATGGCCCGATATTGGCCTCTGAATCAATTCACGCAAATTTGCGCTCCCCTCCCTGCCACGATTTACTTCAAAATTCCAATAAATAAACCGTGTGAGCCCGAGATTTTACTCGTCTACTCATAGATTTTTCTCGTCATCTTTAGAGTGTCATTCACAGTTGGGTTGTCAAAATCAATGCTGATACACAAATATTTATATCGAAATCTATGTAAACCATTAAAAACCCTTTTAAAACAATACCTAACGATTTTTTTTAGACTTCATTTTGCCTTTAAATAATCTGATTCAAAAATTTAACATATTTGTGCAAAAAAAATACAGATTTTTACTTGCAAGATCCCGTTGTTCACCGCCCACACTTAACTCTTATATAACAATAACTTACATTTACAGAGTTAATTTTGATCACAATTTAAGACGAGTAAACTATTTGGATTACACGAATAAAATATAGGTATATGACGAGTAAAATATTGTGTGAACACGAAAAAAATATGGAGATACACGAAGAAAAGATAGGGATTGAAATTTAATAGTTGGGTCAACACGAAAAAAATATGGAGGGAATACGAAAAAAATATGGAATGAGAAAATGGCGAACGCTATATTGATGCATAGGGAGGATGCCATGACAGATAAAGCAAACAACAAACAGGTACTACAGGGTTCAGATGGGGTAACTACAACATCGAAGAAAGTCAAAACTGACAAATTCGATGTACATCCAGAAGCGCAATTACCGCAGACGTATAAGAAAAACCACAACTTAATCTACAGTCGTATATCGATGACGACCCATGAGCAAAATCTACTTGCCCTATTTCTGATCCAGATGCAAAAGACAGAGTGGAAAGAAGAAACCCAGCTCGAAATTTCTATCCCCGCCTCTAGGTTGGCTGATTGGCTTCAAGTTGAATCCAAAAGCCTTGCGGCAACAATTAAACCTGTCGCTCTTAGGCTTCAGAAACGAACGGTTTTAGCAGAGCATCCGACGACTCATGAATTTGAATCATCCGTCCTTTTCCCGACAGTGAAATATGCACGTGGAAAGTTAACAATGGTACCAAATTATGACTTGAGAGACTTTTTTCACGACGCGTCAAAAGGATACGCTTCCGTTAACGTGGCTAGATTCCTACGACTGAGGGGAAAATACTCTAAACCAATGTATGACCTATTATCGAGGTTCAAAACCCCTGAGAAGCAGTTGTATAAGACAGACGTTATGACTCTCAAAGGTATTTTCGGGTTAGTTGACGACAAAGATAACTATCTGCCAGGCAAGAAAACCATGAAGGACACATCGGTATTCGTCAATCAGGCGCTGGTAAAGTCGATTGAAGAAATAGAGGAGGCTTGTAGTGACGAGGTAATGTTTTTCAACACAGATCCTTCTGGTAAAAAACGTCATGGCATCATTGAAAACAAAACAGGCAACAAAATTACCAGCATTGAGTTCGAGTACCTTTGGATAGATCAATTCATCAAATTGCATCCAATGGATCTTGAAGCAGCAGCGGAAGTCGCAATGAATGCAGAGAATCGTCTGCGTATGAAAAAAGAAACGCTTACTCAAGAAGAGACTGAGCAGCTGGCCGTAGCTTACTACGTTCTCTCATCACACTATGAGAAATACAGACCGCGCTGTAGAGAATTATTTTACGACATTTACAAACACTACCGAAAAATATCGATTGAGAAAGCAGAAAACGAATCTGAACAAACTGAACGACCAAAACTGAAGAGTTCTGCACTCGATAAGTTAGATTTCTTGTTAAACGTCAATACCTGATCCCCCTCCCCTCCATATCAAACCTTTGGTCTTTCTCAATAGTTTACTCAAATACGAGTAAACTATTGGGTTAGTGCACGAAAAAAATATTGAGTTGGTCACGAATAAAATATAGACATGGGTACGAGTAAACTACAGGTTTAGGAGCGAATGAACTACAGATAAAGGAACGAGTAAACTAATGGTTATAGATGCGAGTAAACTATCGACATGTGAACGAGTAAACTATTGATATAGAGGCGAGTGAACTACAGACATATAGACGAGTAAACTATTGATATAGAAGCGAGTGAACTACAGATACTTGAACGAGTAAACTATTGATATAGAAGCGAGTGAACTACAGATACTTGAACGAGTAAACTATTGATATAGAAGCGAGTGAACTACAGACATATAGACGAGTAAACTATTGGTATCGAAGCGAATGAACTACGGACATATAGACGAGTAAACTATTGATATAGTAGCGAGTGAACTACCGACATATGAACGAGTAAACTATTGGTCTATTTTTGGGTTATTTTAAAATTGGATGCGACAACGAACTGATTTTTCATAAATACGAGTAAAGTACAGTCTTTCACACGAATAAACTCTAGGGGTCACACGAATAAAACACATGAGAAAGTATAAAATTCAATCAATACAGGCGCATCTACTCTGTGTTTAGGGCAATAAACAACCAAAACTCTTTACTGTGGATAACTACACGAGTAATACTTATGGGTAACACGAGTAAAATCAGTGTATTAAACGAGTAAACTTTTGATCTGTCACGAGTTAGATCTTGGCATAAAGCGAGTGAGATCTGGGAACCTGACGAGTAAGATCTAGGTGTAAAGCGAAAAAACTATTTGAAAAACACGCATAACATATTGATTCAAAATAAAAAAACTCTACCCTATAGATCTTTATATCTTTAATAGATCTTAATAAAAAGATCATATCTTTTTATATTCCCAAGCAGATAGATCTTGTTTTTGATCCTTTTAAGATCAAAAGAAGAAACAGGATTCTATTCGATTCTAGTTCAACTTCCCGAATGCTCCATAGCAAACAAGTAAACCTACAACCTACAGTCTTCACCTATAAAGCATCATTGCCCTTTCATGATATGAAGCTGAGTGTATATCTAATATCATCAGACACTAACATCCAGGTGAGGAAATTAGCACACCATTAAATAGGTGCGGATTTTAATGTACCAAATATTGAAATCCACACCTTTTAGCTGTAATCTTATACGCAATTGATAAATGGAGTTAAATTGCTATGAATGAACACTTCAAAGCTCGTATGAGAACGACTGCTGACAGGGCACGAAAAATGCTTAACACCATGTCTGACTCTATTACACAGCACAAAATCGAATTTGGTTTAGATACATTTCACCAGCGTTACTCAAAAGGCGCATTAGCTAACCTGAGAGGCCTCACTCGTAAGATCGTAGAAAAATCGATTAATGAGATGGAAGCTACTGGTTACCAGTTCGATAAGAAGCTAAACGGTAGCGTTGAAGTTTATGATCTAACGGTTGAGCAAGTAGTCGATATTTACAAGCATCGTGGACATAAAGCATTGCGTGAGAAATTTGAACGCGGCTATGTAGTATTCCTTTGTAACCTCAAAGGCGGTGTAAGTAAGACTGTATCAACCGTAAATATTGCCCAAGCGTTACGTTGCCATTCTGAAATGCTTCAGCATGATTTAAAAGTGTTAGTACTGGACATTGATCCTCAAAGCTCAGCCAGTATGTTCATGAGCCATAAAAACTCCATTGGTACAATTGATAACACTGTCGTTCAAGCCGTATTTCAAGACTTAACTCGTGAAGAGCTGTTAGACGAGTTTGTCATACCTACTCAAGTGCCTGGTGTTGACATCATACCGTCAAGCATTGCAGATGCTTTTATAGCATCTCAATGGGAAGCTCTATGCGCTCAGCGTTTTGGTTCGGAAATTAATCCGTTTGAGGCGTTATCTCGCAACGTCTGTGAAAAGCTAATCAACGATTACGACTTTATCTTTATCGACTGCGGCCCACACTTAGACTCACTTTTAAAAAGTGCATTGTGTGCAGCTGACGTTTTAGTGACTCCACTTCCGCCCTCAACCGTTGATTTACATTCAACATTGCAATACGTGACTCGTATTCCAGAAATGCTGGATCATTTAGAAGCAGAAGGCGCAACAACGAATTTGAAAGGCCATTTGGCTTTTATGTCTAAGTATTCGCAGAGCGAGCAAGATATTAATAGCTCAATGATTGCCAACGCTGTATTTGCTGAAGACATGATGATGGCTAGTATTCCTGAATTATCTGCCTTTAAGCGCTGTGCAGAAACATTTGATACCGTTGTGTCAGTACATCCTGGAAGCTACACAGGGGACTCAAAAGCTCTTAAAAAAGCAAGAGAGTCGCTAGACCAATTTACTTTGGCGCTATTCCAACACATTTCAAGAATTAGAGGTTCAGAATATGGTATCTAATGCTAAAGAAGCGCGTAAGCGCGTTCCATTTGGCAGAGCCTTAGTTGACTCTGCTGGTTTAAATAGTCAATTACATCCAGAAACTACTGAGTCTGCATTTGTTGCTAATACTGATGTACTGAACGACTCTGCTACTTCAATTAAAATTAAATTGTCCAGTGGGCGTACTCTTACATTCACTCGTAAGCACTTAACGGCGGAAGAACTCAAAACAAAGTCTTTCGTACACCCATTTAACCCGCGTCCAGCCGGTGATGTAAAACCAAATTCATTACTGCGGATCCGTAAAACTATTGCAAAGGTGCAATTTTCTGATGCGTTGGCAACACGGGATTCAACTGGTTATCACTTGTTTGATGGTCAGCGCCGACGTATGGCAGCAATCTTAGAGAATGCTGGATTAAATGTGCTGTATACCGATTTTGTACTAACAGAAGAAGAAGTTCACGAAATCGTTAAATACGTCCAAACCTCTGAAAAGTATAGTTATCGAGATGCGGGTTTTCAGATGAAAAAGGCACTCGCGAAAAACGAGCTCGAGATTGCCAACAACAAAACAGTTAAGTTATCTCTGAGAGAGCTAGCTGCTCAATTCGACGTATCTTATTCGTATGTAACGAGAGCACTTAAAGCCGCAGAAATTCCAGATGAAATTATTGAGTTGTTCCCCTGTCCTTCTGCTTTAAGTTCAACACAAATTATGGCTCTTTATGACATTACTCAAAAGCATCAACTTTCAGCTTTATTGAGCGAGCAGTTACTTGAGAAAATTGAAAAAATTTGCATCGATGCAAATGAAGGCGAAACATCGGTAGCGGGACTATTTGATGTCGATGGCCAGAAAAACAGTCAGATACTGAAGGTGTTCGAAGACTTTGATAAACAATCAAAACCCAAAAAGCTGGCAAATGATAAAATTGCCGAGGGTGACGACCGCAATCGTTGGGCTAAATTATCGACCCAAAATCGAAAGACCAAGGTCGAAGTAACAAGATTGTCGGAGCAAGAGATTGAGAAGCTAAAACAATTCTTAATTGATTTAGTAGAAGCAAAAAACCAGTAGTAAAAGAAACTGACAGGCCGACCGCCAAGCCTGACCTGTCATGCACTAACAAACATACTTATTCGGAGTATTTATGTCAGCAGAAGTGATGTTAACACTAGCCACGGCCTTAAACAACGCGATTACCAATAAACTACCATTCAGACTTCCTGCAATGAAGTTCTATGAACTGGAAGAACTAAATCGTTGTAGCGCGAAAATGAGACAAACAGCCAATTAAGAAAGTAAAGCCAGCAGAGATGCTGGTTTTTTTATGGAGTGATTCGGTGGAATCAAGCGTTAAATTCTGAGTTTTTTAGCATAAAAACAATAATTTAACGAGGTTATAGCTTGGTGCTGCTTTTAGATGGAACGAAAATATCTGCACCAAGCATTTTTAATGGTAAAATGTTGAAGATAAAGAAAATTTTCGATTATTAAACCCGTGATTCCACCGAATCAAGCACAGATTAATACTGTCTAGCGCTTACATACTTTACAGGAACTTACTTCAAATGATTGCGCTGTAATGGGTGATGTACCCTATGTGGATTATTGAGATGAGAGTTTGTTATTCAATTCCGTAAATTATGGTGTGTTATTGTTGGTATCCTCTCCGCCTTTTAGGGCGGGCATTCCTACCGCTAGACGATTATACCCGACAGTAAGCATGTTCTTGGCTGTTTCGGACTACTTGCGGGGATTTCCCTACAGCACGAACAAGTTTGGGTTGTGTAACTTTCGTTGACCTCTTCAAAAACAACACCTGCGTGAGCGCATTTGTATTCCATCATTGTTTTCAACATCCACCTGCCTGCATCCAACGCTGATTTGGCCAGCTTGGTTTTGAACATCGAAAGGGAATTGACGTTACCAACGAAGATGACCGCATTGCTATCGACTAGCTTCCGATTTTATTTGTGTAATTCGTTCTTTCGACGTTTGCGGATTTTGGGGTGAATTGCTTTGACACCCTAGTTTGGGTGAATCAAAAAACTAATTTTTCCCATTTCATAGACTTGAATCTTCTCGACTGAGTTAGCATCATGTGCGCTTTGCACTAATCGGCAAAGTTTAGAAATAGACTTTACATTGTGTGTAGCAATATTGTGTTGGAATCGTCTCAATTCACCCAATGTACATGCACGGTAAGCTCTCTCGATAATTTTGTTCTTTTCCAGAAGACGCTTTTTTTCCGGGGATACTAATTCCAAAAGTTGCAAAATTTTGCTTATTTTATCGCGCAAATGTTCGATAGC
Organism: Shewanella sp. GD04112; assembly: GCF_029835735.1. Taxonomy (NCBI): domain Bacteria; kingdom Pseudomonadati; phylum Pseudomonadota; class Gammaproteobacteria; order Alteromonadales; family Shewanellaceae; genus Shewanella; species Shewanella sp. GD04112. Next base: position 104,836 of record NZ_JAOEAL010000002.1, on the reverse strand, counting down.
ATCAATTTCAGTCTCTACACCATATTTTTTCCACACGGGTTCGTGATGGGAAACCCTGTTTCGGAATTCTCTTACGGTTTTGACCAAAATGCGCGACAAGCCCCGTGCTTTTAGCGCGGGGAAGGATAGCGCAAGTTGCGAAGCAACTTAATGCGGCCTATCTTGTTGCTCAATATATTGCCTTAATACGTCTATTGGAGCGCCCCCAACAGATCCTGCAAAGTAGCTGGGCGACCAAAGTGCATTTTTCATGTAGGCTGGCTTATGAAGATTTGGATAGTACTGTTTCAACTTCCTGCTAGAAACCCCCTTTAGACTATTAACCAGCTTCGATATAGCCACTTTCGGTGGGTAGTTCACTAACAGGTGAACGTGGTCTTGCTCCCCGTTAAACTCTACGATCTCAGCCTCAAAATCCGCACAGACCTTTTCCATGATGTCTCGCATCGTTTTTAGATGCGCATCCGTAAATAACTTGCCACGATATTTAGCAATAAAAATAAGATGCACATGCATCATAAATACGCAGTGCCTTCCTCTTCGTAATTCCATAGGCCAACCTTTACAATCAAGCTTAAAGAACCTATATTAGTGCATTATGAGCATTCAGACCAAAACTTTAAGTGTTAGGGTAAAAGATAAACATGCGAAGCTGTTAAGACAGATGGCGTATGAAGTAAATCAATGCTTTAACCTGGCCAACGAACTAACCATGAAAGCGAGTCGCAACTATAGCGATGCTGGCGCGGTTAGACCTGTCTGGATGTCGGCTTACGATGTGCAAAAACCGATTCTAAGTTTTAGGAACGAATCTGGATTTATTATTCCATCCCACACAGCTCAAGAGGTCTGCGCCAAACACGCCCAAGCAAGAAAACAATTCAAACGAGCGAAGTTACGTTGGCGAATAAGCTCAGGCTCTAAACGCTCTCTTGGCTTTGTGCCGTTTAAAAAAGGTTCTGCTAAGTGGAAGAGTGGGCAAGTCTTATTCGCAAAACAGCACTTTAAGGTTTGGGATACCTACGGGCTTTCACAATACGAGTTTACTTCAGGATCTTTCTCTGAAGACTCAAGAGGACGCTGGTACTTTAATGTGTGTGTTCATGTAGGCGCCTCAGCGCCCACCTCTGGAAAGACAGCCATCGGTATCGATCTAGGGTTAAAAGATACGGCAACTTGCAGTGATGGGGCTAAATTAGAACGGGGGAACTTCTACCGCGATCTAGAGGCGGATTTAGGCGTTGCCCAAAGAGCAAATAAGAAAAAGCGAGTCAAGGCCATTCATGCGAAGATCAAGAATCGTCGCAAAGATGCTTTGCATAAATTTAGTACGCGGCTGGTCAATGAAAATGCCGCAATATTTGTTGGCGATGTGAGCAGCTCCAAGTTAGCGAAAACTAAAATGGCAAAATCGGTTTTAGACGCAGGCTGGTCAATGCTCAAAACACAATTGGAATATAAAGCGATAGCGCGGTCAGTTGTGTTCGAAATAGTCAATGAATCCTACTCCACCCAGACCTGTTCGAGCTGTGGGGCGATCCCCGTCAGCAGTCCGAAAGGTAGAACTGGTCTTGGAATAAGAGAATGGGTGTGCTCTGAGTGCGGAGCAGAGCACGACCGCGATATAAACGCGGCAACCAATATTCTCGCGGCGGGGCATCGCCGTCTAGCTGTAGGAATCCCCGTGCTTTAGCGCGGGGAGGATGTCAATAGATCTTTTGTATTGATTAGCAGCTCTTTGGTCTTAGTTGTGTTCCATTCTCCTTTGAAAACGGTACCCAGGTGAGTTGGCCAAATCAAACCTGGCCCCATGAACTCTTTACTAAGAATGTACTCCCATGTGGAAAATTCAGTTTTTGCTATTATCTCTTGATGCATCGGAGTTGGATTGGCAATGTTATAACGTTTCTTTTTGTCTTGTTGAACTTGCTTTGTAGCCTTAGAGAAGTTTTTTCTGATAGCTTCGACTTCAAATGGAGGATTCTTATCAGGCTGTTCTGGGTCGAAACTTTTAAAATGGAGTTTGTTCTTCTTCCACCAAAAGTAACCTAAATCCGAAGAAGTTAGTGCAGAGTCAATTGCGTTGCGTAGCGCCACTTCTGTGGCACTAAGCAAAGGGTATATAGCAGAACAAACGTGGGTGTTCCATAAGTAAGCCCCGAGCAATTCAATATCGCTTTGAGTTTTAAACGTGACCTTATAACTTCTTAGACGTTCTTCTGTAATAAAATCTTCTATAATTTCCTTATAGCTAATTGTATGTGGCATTTATCGTTGCTCTCGAACTTCGTTGTTGACGTCGGCGTCAGTATTAAATATAATTTTTGTCAGGTTGACGTCTGGCTCTAAGGATTATATCCAAGACCTTGCGTAAAGACCTAAAGAATTTGCCCCAGCCTTGAGCTGGGGTTTTCAATTTCAGGAAGCCTAAAATTCTTTTCAAGTCTACAATGTTGGATTTAATCTATATATCTGCACCAGCTGAAACTGTGAATAAGTTACTGATAATAAATTGTATTTTTCACTTTTAAACCTCTGATTCCACCGAATCAAGCCCGAGTTTTCTGCCCAGCCCAGGTATAGTGTTAAGCTCTGACGGATTTCGTTCCGCCCAGTCCCGCATTATTTCAATCAATGCTGGATTGTTTTGCTTAAACGCTGCTGCATAAGCCTCCCCTTTTAGCACAAACCCGTTTGCACCGGCATTTAGTATCGCCTTAGCAATCTCAGGCTGATTTGATGTAATTGCCGCACGCAGCAAAACACCATCTTTGAAGTTCAATAGATTACCCGTGAGCCCTGCTGAGATGTACTTGGCCACCAAGTGAGGTTTTTTGTCGTAAATAGCCTTAAGTGCTTTGAGTTGCAGATTCATATTCCTTCACCACCCTATCGAGTTGCAGCCAGAGAAGATTTGCGTCTTGCCAATTTGATAACAGACTTACCTTGTTCGGTGTAGCCTCGGTACTCGTTTTTCTTAATGCTATTTTTCATATTCTGAAGAATGATTGGCAGATCTTGCTCAGCGATAACCCAATCATCATCGTGAAGCTCAAACACTTCACAAATTGCACAATCACCCGTTTCAACGGTGATGAGTGGGAATAGACGCTCTGCATACTCGGTTTCTTTCAAATGTGGCTTAATCACTTTTAAGTAAAACACAGCTTGCAAATCGTAACGTAAGTCTGCGAACTGGTAGGCCGCTAACGCTGGGTTAGCACTGCGCGTGGTTTTCAAATCGCAAGGAACAATGAAATTTTTAACGGCTGTTAACCAATCCACTTTGCACTTAAGCATCAATCCGGTCTCAGGATCTCTTGTAAAGAATGCGACTTCCGCCATACCGTTTTTACGATTTAAAAATTTGTTCGCGTGAGCGTTGCGTTCAATGGCTTGATTGAGTCCTATAACGCTATCAAACATCTCCTTTGACACTGGCAGCTTAAGCGCCTTCATCGCGATATGTTGATTATCCTGAAGTAATTTAATGATTGCTGCACAGGTCACCGCTGACTGTAGTTCTGTATCACATAACGCAAAACACTCGTCACCAATGTTCGCTTTGATCCACTCCAATTGACGTGACTCAAACGGTTTTTGCGGAGCGTTGGCTTGCTCAAGGCGTTTGATTAATTCAGCAATGGTGCCGCTGGTTGTTAGTTTGTTGGCTGTGCAGGCATCTTTAAGCTCGGTTAATGACTTTGGATCATCTGGGAATTGCTCTGAGTCGAGCAGGGCAAATCTGCGAGCATTAAATACATCGGCTCCCTCTAGTGTTAATTCGTGGCTTAGAACACCGGACTCGCGGGATTTGGCGCTGAACTGTTTACCTTTACCGTTGATATACGCTTGTTCGTATTTCATTGGGCTATCTGCATAGCACTTAACCTGACTTGAGCTAATGGCATCTAATGAGTGATACACATCGTTTGGAATGTCTGAGTAAACACCTTCGATAAGTTCACCGGTGTCAGATAAGAATTGTGGTTTGCCGTCCACATAACCAGGCTTGACTAAATGCGTCAGGCTTGCAGGGATGATGCTTGAGGTTTGCTGGCAGGTGATGGTAACCATGCTCACGCTGGCAGGGTCAAAAAATGCGTTCATAGCAGAATTTAACGCATCTAAATCAAAATCAAATGAACTCATGATACTCACTCCAAAAATCTAACTCTTCAATTGAAACCATCATTACACGGCTTCCTATTGAGGCAAATTTCTAGAAATGGAGCAAAAAAATGCCCGCAAGAGCGGGCTATTGGAGTGAGCTTTTAGCTATTAGCTATAAGTTCTAGTTGTTTTAATAATGACTGCATCATACCAATCAAATTTTAATGCACAAGAAATTCACGAAAAATGACTTGAAAATTGACTTGTGGCGGCAAAACTGCTGAAATATGCAACACACTTTTTAAGTTGTAAGTGCTATGAGTATCAAAAGAAAGGTAACCAAAATTGCGTTAGCAGTATCGCTTGGTTTGTGTCATCCGCTGGCTATGGCCAACAGTGGCTTAGATGCTTTGTTAGAGGCAAACAAATCAGCTAAGCAGGTACAAACACAGCCAGAGAAAATGCCGGAAAGTGAGGGTAAGGAGCTTATCAAGAATGCTTTCTCGATGTTAAACGACATCGTATGGTCTCAAGCGCTTCCCGTGAAAGGTATGGTGATGATGGTGTCTCGAGATGGTACTCAAGTGCTCGCCTCCACGGATGGCAGGATTCTCGTTAAAGGCGGCGAGGTATTCGATGGCTGGAACCGTTCACCTATAGCAACTGAAGCCAACGCAAAGGCGGTATGGCTTGCCAAGATTGATAAGGTCTTAGGGGTTTCTGTTAAGGATATGGCTGCATATTACATTGGTGATTTAGCAAAAACAGAGCCCGATCTAGTTGTATTTGTGGACCCTTTATCGAAGTTAAACGCAGACCTATTCAATAAGCTCCTTTCGATTAAAGGTAAGCAAATCGCGTTACTGCTTACCCCATTAGTGAATGGTAAAGAGGCTGCGATTAGAGCGAGGGAGCTGTGGTGCGCCAAAGACCAAAGTGAATCCCTACGTTTGCTAGTTAACAGTGATTTCACCACAGCCCCGGAAACCCTCGAAAACTGCGACATTAAAAAGCTATCCACCACGATTGGGGTTACTCAATTTCTACAGATCCGTCGTTTACCCTATTTCGTTAACGGACACGGACTGCACAACGTCGGATTACCCGATTCATTAACTGATTTCATTTCCCAAACGGAGAAATAATGATTACTCGAGCATTAAAATTAGGCATGGTCGCTGTTAGTTTGGCAACTATTTTTGGATGTCAATCGATGTTCGAAACGGGTGAGGAGCCTACGGTTTGTGTAAACACTCAAAACAGCGGATTACCCTGTACCACCACTAGAGAAATTCTGAAACTGGCTGATACGCCTGGCGGCATTGAGGCAGAAAAAGCGCGGCGAGCAGCTGAAAGCGATGAAGATTGCCCAGACTGTAAAGTACCTAAAAAGTCAGTGGCTAACTCCGGCGCCATGGCCGGCTATGGCTTGGACGCTAACGGCCAACCAATCACCCTGAATGAAGTCACTAATGCTTACATGTTTACGGCTGATAACAACCGTGCATTACCCGCTCCAGAGCCTATCGCTGTTCGGCAGGCGCCCAAAATGCTTCGTGTTGCATTTGCTCCATGGCAAGACGACAAAGGCCGTTTACAGAACGTCGGTTATGTCTATACCGAAATTGAAACCCGTAAATACACCTATGGCCGTGAAGCATTCAACATGCCTGCTCAAATCACTCCGCTTTATATTCGTCAGCAATCCATTGAAGAAGAGCGAAGGGGTAACCCAAGCGAAATTAACGGAGTTGGCATTAAGACAGGTAAACCTGGGCGTAATAATTTCAATGCTGATCTAGAAGCGGCAAAGGCCACTTTGGATCAAGCGCCAAAAGCTGTTCAAGAAGCGTTACGCGCTAACGGCAATTAACACGGGTGCGAAATGACAACTGTAAATAACTGGAAAAATAGTCTAGGCATTGAGAAATATTCCTCAATCATCCCAATCTTAGATGAATTTGTGAGTGAGGAAGGGGAACATCTTGGTTACATCCTAGAAGGGGGTTACCTTGGCGTAACGTGGCTATGCCCACCGTCAGGTGGTTATGGTGCGAGTACGATTTCCACGCTGGATTCGATTTTCAAAAAAGTCTATCCAGAAGGGACTGTGCTGCAATTCTCGCTAGTGGCTTCAGACGACTTAGTAACAGTGTTAGACAATTACCGACATTGCCGTGGCAAGCGTAATCGGTTCGATACGGTCATTGATAATGACAATATGACCGAATACATGGTTGATTATTATAAAGCGCTTGCTGATACCTCAATCCCTTCGCGAGATATGGAAGGTGTACCGCTTCGCAACTTCGAGGTATGGGCGTCAATCAAGGTGCCTATCAAGAAAGCAATGCCGTCTACAGAGGAAGTCGAAGATTTTGTCGATATGGCTAACAACCATGAAGCGTCATTACAACAAATCTTTGGTGTAGCGACCAAAATGCAACCGGAGATCCTAATTAACCGATTGCAGATGATCCACAACCCATCCCCGAATGCAGTTTGGCGCCGTGGAATTAAAGTAGATGGCAGACAAGGCTGTTACCGTTCTTCTCAGCCCATCCGTGCGCAGTTACTTGAACCTGGCACTGAGGTCAAAGTCGATGGTTCTGATTACATGGCGATTAAAGCGGAAGATGGTTCTAAACGATTTATTCAAAGTGTGAGCATTAAAGAGTTCCCAGATTCCATTTACCAAGGCACGTTACATTTAATGACTGGCGATTGGTTGAAAGGGGATGATGGCGCTATTCCCGGCAATTTCATGATCAACCTCGTGGTTGAAATGAGCCCTAAGAAAGTAGCTAAGGATTACTCCAAGCGCCGCCTAATGGCTAAACAGATAGGTGAAGGCCCGTGGGCTCGTTGGATTTCGTCTTTGAAATACGGCCTGCAAGATTTTGAATACTACGAGCATTATCTAGAGCGCGAAAAGGCTCAGCATTGCCGCTTTCATTTAAACTTTCAAATGTGGGGACCGACTTTAAAGTCAGTTAAGAACAGTACTAAAAAACTAATCACGCGCATGGAAGGCTTTAGTTGGTCAGCTGGCGTGGATAGCTTGATTGGCCGTTTCACTTGGCTAAATGGTCTGCCAATGTGTACCTCAAGTGAAGTCAGTAGTTTCATTGAACGCTTTGACTTTCTCCCGAGTAACTTGGTCAAGTTCTTCGTTCCTATGGTGGCATCGTGGCCAGGGAACGCAGTGCGACATCCTGTGCTGACATACATTGCCCGTGATGGTCAGTTAATCACCTTTGACCCATTAAAGTCAGACTCCAATTACAACATCTTTATAACCGCAACCTCTGGCGCTGGGAAGTCGGTCTCTGCTAACTATTTGATTGAAGGTCTACTTTCAACCGGAGAAAACCGTTATCCAGATGCACTTGGTAATATCCACGGTGATCCTGATGGTGGCCGCGTGTTCATCATCGACTCAGGCCGCTCATACGTTAAAACAACAGAGTTGTACGCAGGACAGTTCGTTGAGGTTATGCCGGACAACCGATTTGCGTTTAACCTATGTCCTTTTAAGAGTATCGACGAATCTCAAAAAGATACTGATGAAGGCGTTGTAGATAGTGACGCTAACAACTATTTAGGCGCTCAAGGTGAAATGCTGTTGAACGTCCTGAAGTTGATGGCTTTCCCACTTGGAGACTGTAACAGCTATCAATACTCTGCAATGTCAGTATTGCTCATGCAACTGTGGAACGAGAAGGGTAGGGAAACCACTATTGACGATTTCGCTGATGCTTGTGCAAAACATCCCCGTGAAGAAGTGCGGCAAATCAGCGACCAATTGACTCCTTGGTGTTACTTACGCGGTGGCCAAAACAGTTGGATGTTCAACCCTAACAAGCCGCCCATTCAGTTTGAGAAGGATTTAGTGGTGCTAGAGCTTGACGGACTTAACGGTTCAGACCAGCTCAAAGCAGTGTGTATCATGCTGTGTATTCAACGTATTCAACAGGAAATGTTTAGGCATGACCAACTGCATATTGTGAAAGCCTTTATTCTCGATGAAGCGTGGGAGTTCTTGAAGGAAAACAAGGGTGTAGATGAGCAGACCCGTCAGGTTCTTCAAACTCTGGCAAAATTCCTCGAATCAGGTTGGCGTCGTTTCCGTAAGTACAACAGCTTGGGTGTGTGTATTTCGCAATCGATGAAGGATGCCAACGAATCGCCTGCGGGTATCGCGATGGCCAGTAACTCGGCTCACTTATTCTACCTCATGCAAAACGGTGAGGAACTGGCCCGACTCAATAAAGAGGGTAAGTTCATTGAGCAGGATTACCTTTTACTGAGGAATATCAAGACGGTTAGGCCGTTTTTCAGTGAAGTTCTGTTATGCAGTGGCGGAACAAAATCTGTAGGCAGGCTATATCTGCCAAGGGCTAAAGCACTGACTTACTCTACCGCTCCAGACGAGAAAAAACAGATTGAAATCATGATGAAAGACAAGGGGGTCGATATGTTTACCGCTTGCCAGATGATTGCTGAAAGGGAAGGAAAAGATCTAGTCGGGACATGGCGACGTCGATTCGACGCCGAAAATGAATCTTAGGACTGATGCTCGCAGGCCTCCCGAAAGTACTTAAAAGAATAGATTAGCGTTGATACTGGAAACAACTTCTATAATCTGTCTCTCAGGGAGGCTCGAATCTACTCCAGGGAAGGGGGATAACCGATGTTTATGGGCAACAGCGGAAATCGCTAATGCGATACTCGAATGATCATTGGCAAGATACAGCTCAATTGCTTGCAGTGTTTCTTCAGGGAATGACCAGTGTCGAATGAACACAGGAAGTAGTTCAAGGTTGAGTGCTGTGCATTCACCAATTGTGACATTAATACCCATGTGATCAGCGTAACCAGCTACCAGCATAGCTCCACCGAATAACGCAATGCCTGTGATATACGAACTGGGCTTGCGCTGAATGCTGTCGAGTGCGATGGCGGTATCGATTGAATAGTCTATGAGTTGTGTACTGACGTCATAAGCGGAGCTAGGCAACAGTTGTCTTAGCATGTAGGTAATGATCAGATTGACACTTCTGAGCGTTCCTAGTTTGGTGATTGCACGTTTTAAATCATCAAAGTTTTTAACGACGGGTAATGAAGCTGAATTTGCTACACGAAGGAACAACGCAGCGAGAGCAGCATCATTACGAACAAGTCGGTAAAGTTCATTAATGGGATCGTCGTGCTTCAAAATTTCCCTAATCTCCGGCACGGGAACATTTTTGATAAGTAAATCAAACTGAGCGCTTTGGGTAGCATCAGTTATTGATTTAGCCGAGAGGGTGTAGTTAACCATGAATCATCCATTAATTACCGCTTAGACTGAAGAGTATCATGAAACACCTGATTGAGTGTAATCGTACATCAGTATCTATAACGTACAAAAAATTAATTAGTAGAAACTACTTTAACTATGGGGGCCGCATGTTGCGAAATATAAATTATATGGTGTTAGGTTTGGTGCTGTCTGTTTTTTATACGTTCACGGCGCCAGCATTCGCATCACCTGCGCCTAATGAGGCTGAAAGCTGTGCTGTTGCTATGGCCCAGTTTCGCTATTACGCACATGGTTATGAGACAGGGGCTAAATGGATCCCTGGCAGTTTAGAGGCTCCTAAGTACGCTGAAAGCGAAGTCAATCCAGAAGGGGTGATTATTGATTATTACATTGCTAAAGAGTACACCGAGGGTAGCAATCAGATCCCTGTTGAAATTACTCGTCGATTAATTCACACGGCCTATAACAACTATCAATCGGGTCATAGCGCATCGTTTGGGAGCTACTGGACGTTGGCCTCGTGTATGGGGGTTATTAATAAGCCAATCGAGTTCCTAGGACGCTGTGACGAAAGAGAAGCGCAGCCGACGAAAAGGGGATTCCAAGAGTTCGTTCAGTGTGCAAGTCCCAACCGCTAATTCTCAAAATTTGCCTCAATCAAGAAGCGTGATCTAATGGAGACATAGAACACGAATCGGATTGGGGCATGACAGACACGTCTTTAGAGCAGTTATCCAAGTTTGGCATAACTGAGTTATGGCAAGTTGGACTTGTCATGCCTCTGCAATACAAAGATTTACGCCTTGTTCAATATGACTTGAATCCCTATCAACGCTTCTCTGGGATGACACTTTTCGGCGGTCATATTCACTCTGTATCTGACATCAAGTTAGGACGCACTAAAAAACGCAGTCCCTTCATCATTGTTGAGCTGACAGACCAACTGGGGTTTCGACTTAAAACCTTCGTTTACGACACAGCTGAAAATCTAAAGTCGTTGAGCAACGGGCTCGCGATGGCTAATCAGCATCACCCTATCTATGTCTATGGCTTACCGGAATATCAAAACCAACAACTGATCTTAAAAAATCAGGAGTTTATTGCCCCCGATGATTTAGGGCGTTTGCATGTGTGCTATGAACTGGCCAAGGGAAGGAGCAAAGCGGAACCCAATGTAATCGATTTTCTCAGCCGCTTACTGTCAGAACGTGATGTTATCAAGGAGTGTGCTGACAAGATTAGAGAGCTGCTTTCAGCTACCACCGTAAGTAACAAACGACTAAAGCAATTTCTGGGTGCAGCCCCGAGTGACAACATCGAGCAGATGTTACAGGAGATCCATTTCCGCGATTGTGTTCAACGAGGTTACGCACGGATTCGGCAAGTCAGTAAGTTAGCAGCAGTCCTCATTGGTGCGGAGGCAAAGGAATTGGCGTCACAGTGGGGAGTAAAGCGTGTCCCGTTGCATTTTGAGTCAGAGGCGATAGATAACCGCATTAAATCGTTACCATTCCAAATGACCGAGGAACAAAAATCCGCGGCATTAAGTATGGTCGCGCAAATGACCTCGGCAGTATCTCAACACATGATGTTAATTGGTGACGTTGGCACCGGAAAAAGCTGTGTGATTGGCACCTGTGCCGCCTCAGTTGTGGATGCCGGTGGGCGAGTGGCCATTATGCTGCCTACTTCGAATTTAGCGCGTCAGTTACATAGAGAGTTCTCTGAGTATTACCCTGACATCAGCCCGACGTTAGTCATTGAAGGGGAGATCATTGAAGAGATTTCCCAATGTCGAATGTTGATTGGTACCACGGCGATTTTACACAAACAGTGGCCATTCACATTTGATCTGACCGTCGTGGATGAACAGCACAAGTTTTCAGTTGAACAGCGCGAGCTGTTTTGCGCTGACGGGGCGCATTTACTGGAATCGACAGCAACCCCAGTACCGCGAACAGCGGCTTTGCTAAAACATGGAGTGCTGAAGGTGTACGAGCTAAAGCATTGCTTCGTAGATAAGCGTATTGAGAGTCGTTTGTTAGAGCATTACGCAGGTCGAGACCTGGCAATAAGAGCGTTAGCGACGCTTCAAAGCGGCCAAAAGTTATTGATCGTTTGCGCCCTAAAAGATGAAAGCAAGTGTGAGGCATTTGCGGATATTCAGAATGCGACAGAGACATACGAGAAATGGTGCCGATTCATCCATAGTAATCGCCACGTCCTACCGGATGGTAGCGGGGTTGTTCTGGCGCATGGAGGGCTAACAAACGAAGAAAATGCAGCTGCAATCGATGCGCTCAATACGGGTGATGCAAACGTGCTGGTCGCGACGACATTAGTTGAAACTGGGCTGACTATTAAAGGGTTAACCCACTGCATTGTGATGAATCCAGACAGGCTAGGTCTTGTCCAACTCCATCAGCTTAGAGGGCGCTTAGCAAGGCACGGAGGGGTAGGGTACTTTGATTTACTGTTACCCCCTGAAATAAGCCCAAAATCAAAGGATAGGCTTGAATTAATTTCTCAAATTTCACATGGCGTGACGCTAGCGATTGAGGACATGAAACTGAGAGGATTTGGCGATTTAACCAAATCAGGTCGCTCGCAAACGGGAGTTAATCAGCGATATTTGTTCGGTTACAAAATCAATCTTGATGATTTAAACGATGCAATTGAGTTGATTGATACCTCAAGTTAGGTCAGAATCAACACAATTTTAATAACTCAAGAGCTTTATGGTTTATGGGTAAGGTATGAAACTACAATCGTTAAGTAAAAAATCGTTCATCGCATTTATTGTTATCTTGGCTCTTGCCCTTCTCGTTTGGGTAGTGAGCCAGTTCAACAGCTATAAAACATCACTACCAACGGGTGTCGCCAAAGATGGCCCTCCGGCCCTAGCAACTTTGTTAAGCAGTAACGCCAATAACAAAGTGATCCAGAAATGGAGTGTCACCGACGGTTCGCAAAATATCACGGGTTGGCTGGTGGATCTGAGTGGCCAAAAACAAATTTATTGGAGCACGGGCGACTTTGTTATTGCTGGTGGTCTGGTGGATGCGAATGGCGTCAACTTAACGGAGCAGTGGGCGACGACGCTGGGCATCTCCGAAGCCGATAGGAATCAGCCACAACAAGCAGGTCGAGCACAACGCGCACCTGTTGCTCAGCAAACTTACACTGAGCAGGATTGGCAAAGTCTCACTGCGGCGAAATACATTCAACTGGGCTATGAACAAGCGTCAGCTGAGAAAGCGATTTATGTATTCTTTGAACCCTTCTGTAGTGCTTGCAGTAACTTACTCGCACGTTTGAAACCCGAGATTGAAAGCAAACAGTTGGATGTGCGCTTGGTGCCGTTAGCGTGGATCAGCGCCAACTCTGTCCCAGCAATCCAAGCCATGATTGATGGCGGTAAGGACGCGGTGTGGAAGCACGAAGAGGCGAAGCAAACTAAAGCTGCTTATGCCACTGCAACCCCAACCCCAGAAACTAAGATGGCCATCATCCAAAACTCTGAGCTCATGGGTACACTGGGCATCCAAGGTACGCCGACGCTGTTTTATCGCAATGGTGGTGAAATGGTCAAAGTGGTGAATAACTTTGCCGCAATCTCCCAAGCCATAAACTCGCTACAACTCACCGCATCAGTCAATTAATTTCCCAACTCCATAAGGAGATCCCATATTGGGATCTCTTTGGTGTTATAAGCACATTTGATTAATTTAATGTGCATTAATTCATCGCAAAATTCCCATTAATTGCTCAAAAAATGGGTAAATAAATTTATCCATTTATATAATTCTGATAACCTATGTAATCATAAAAAAATGTTGGGTTCAGAATGCGCGACTTAACTTTCAGTAAATCCGCTATAGCGCTACTTATACTAGCGCAATCGGCGTGGTCATTTAACGCTTTAGCTGTATCCGGTGTAACCATCACTGGTGAACTGTCTGCAAAAATGCCCGAAATCGTCTTGACCCCACCTTCAGGAGTGGTGGCAAACGTCCAGCAGGTGCAAATCAAACCAACTCAAGGATCCGGTGCGGGTTGTAGCTTAACGACGGATGTAGCGGCGGCAAAAGCCTTTACGCAATCCCAAGGTAACATGCTCTGTTTACTGGAGTGGAGCTTGCCATCAGGGTTAAGCACTTACAGCGATGGTATTCAGGGTTACTTTAATAACTCTGGCAATAACATCATCGGGTATACCGTAAGTATTTATTCTGGCAGTGGCAGTGAAAAAGTGCTGGTTGAAACAGGTTCGATGACTGTGGAAGCGGCGCAAGCTATTTCCCCAAACATCGTTGAAATCGTAAGTGACTTAACCACTGGTATCCAGTTAGGTTCGGACGTAACCAGCAACAGCAAGGGAAACATCCTCAAAACCGTCCAAGTTAAGACCGATTCAAGGCCATATACCCAAGTAGTTAATGCGCCGAGTCTCGGGGCGTGTACCATCCCGATTGGCAGCACATCATGTACCATGTCCACAGCTGGCACGACTATTGTTACCGACACAAGCAGTTCGACGGGCTCAACCAACTACAGCATGAGCGTAGATTCGGATAATGGCTATTTCAAAACCATCAATGGCCAATATCAGTCGCAATACAATCTCGCATGGGACTTCAGGACCGCGACACTCGACGATTATATGATGCAAGCGGTGGCCTCGGGTAACGAGGTGCCAATCACTAAAACATTTGCTGACGGCACGACACTAACTATCGATAACGAAAAAGCGCTATTAACAGTAGCTACCCCTCACGCGGGTAAATCCGGTACGTGGTGGCATCCACAGGCGACTATTACGCTAAAACCAGATCCACAGTATTCAATCAAACAACCAAGCTATAACCTGGCAGGAAATGACATTCTCTCTACCGATGTTATTACCTTACCTACGGGAGAACTTAAGCTGAGCCCTAAGCTCGTTGAGCAGCATTCCGATGTATGGGCATTCGAGTTTGACCTGTCTTCGCTTCCAGATGGCGTTTACATCCCATACGCGACGTTGACGGACGCTTACAGCAACACCTGGGAAGGTGTCGTAGGTGAGTCCAGTAACATCGATAGAAATCCTCCAACTATCAGGATTTACAACACTAACGGCGGCATTGTTAACGCTGCCGACCCTATTTATTTCTTTGATGATATTCTCGTTGCGGCTGTTGATTCCATGTCTGGTGGGGGGAAGGTGATTGCTGCGTCAGTGGATGGCCAATCAGTTCTTGGAGATGGTATTGATGAAGGGATTGAGTATTTAAAAATGCTCAAAACTCCAGATACTCCATTAGAGCCCAATACTGATAAATTACTATCTGTGGTAGTCCAGGATAATGCTGGTAACACATCAGTACAGGAAGTCTCAATTCGATATATGCCAGTAAAATGGCAGATAGATGACAGAAGCCAGACCTATCGAAGAGGTGTTCAAGCGGTCTCTATGCCACTCAAAAACACCGAGGGGGTTGGTTGTCGCATGTATGCGTCAGCTGAGCAGGCACGTAAAGCTGGTGGTCAGTTAAATTATCGCTGTTTTATTGAATGGCTACAATTCCCTGATGGCACAGGCTCTCAATGGTCTAACTCTCAGCAAGTCCTCGCGGGTACGTTCCAAAAAGCGACCAGTACATCCTCACTTAACGAGGCTAAGTACAAGGTTTGGATGATCAACCGAAAAAACTCAGAAGCGCTCAGCTTTGTGGGTTCGCAAGAATTTAAAGTGACTGAGCCGGAGCCGCCAGTAGTAACTGTTGCTAAATACCGTGAATTTAAACCTGACATTTTTACGACGACAGTTGATGGTGGGGTGATTACCTCCACGTCAGCTGAGTTTATTAACGGTGATTTAACTTTTTCAATCACTAGCAGTGATGGCACTCAGGTGTCATACCCTTACACACAATCAGGCTCAGCTCAGTCTAAAAAGCGGATTGGTAAAGTTTTAAGTGTGGGGGCATCTGCCTTGTGGACCACAAGAGATATTGAGCTAAAAGCTCAGTACACTGGGGACAAAACCGCGTTAGGCACTAAGAAGGTTAAAGTTCTGACTGTGCCAGCTAATACTATTGTAGCGAAGCTAGAAACCCCCGAGGTACTTCAAAACACTCAGTCTACGATCACTGCTAAAGTGAGTATTGGCTCTCTGGACTTCTTAACTCGAAAAATGACTTACGATAAAGAGACTATGGGTGATTGGTCTGCGGTCATTGCATTGGAGTCGCGAAACAAAGAAGGTACTAGCTATCAAAACCTAACAGAGCCATTAAAGCTTAACAGTGAAGGTGTGGCATCTGCGGAAATCCCATTCAAGGACTTTTCTATCGGCAGTTCTCGCTTAGTGGCTCTGGTGACTGTGGACAGTAAACTGGCTGATTACCAAAAAACGATTAAGAGTAATTCTGCATTTTTCCAGATTTATAAAGGTGAGGCTATTGACGGAGATATCCTGATAAAGCGCATGGCGGGTAAAGCGCCATTCCCGGCTCAATTGCTATACGTACCTAATACACTAAATGACCGTCGTGCTAAAGGCGACGTGACTTGGGAAATGTCGAAAGATAGTGGCGGTACATGGGAAGAAATTGCCACTAACAAAGACTTTGTGCAAATCCTGTTATCTAACAAAGGTATCTATCAATTTAGAGCCCAGATTGCTAACAAGTACAGCGGTATTAAACAGACCACCGATTTCCAAGAGGTGTTGGTGTACGACCAACCAGAACTGAAGATTGAGGGTGTTAGTGCATTACATGCTGGCGAGATTGGCCAATATAAGCTGCTTGATAATGATGAATCAGTCGATTTGACATCAACCGAAGTAGAATGGTCGTTAGATGGCGTGAACTGGGTGAAAGGTGATGATAGTTTCACGTTAACGATGGACAGTGAAACTCGCTATAACATCTATGCTCGCGCAGCTTATGTGAATACTGATTTGGCTGGCGACGCCAGGTATGCGAAGGCTACTAAGATTGTACGTGCCGCACGTTTACAACCTGTGCGAATGGCATTGCCGGTGATCAAGGCGATGGAAGAAGGCGTTCCGTACACACTGGAAGCGACTACGAAGCTAGCGGATACCGCTGCGGGTACGCCAATCATCACTGAGTGGACATTACCAGACGGCACCAAGACGTTAGCGCCGTCCATCAGTTACACGCCAACGGCTGAAGATGTCACTAATAAACTGGTGAATATCCAAGTGCGATCATGGGCCGAAGGCTATCAGACTGAGACAGAAAACCTGAAGCGCTTAACTCCAGCAGCATGGCGTTATAGTTTCCCATCGTTTGAGATTATAAGTAAGACGAGCAGCAGCTATGCGCCGACGTCAGGCTCTATGTTGATTAACACTCCGACTGACCTTCCTCCGTACTACTCGGGAGTGACGTTCTCGGTTGAGTGGACAATTCCCGAGACATTTGAGGTGGTGCGCAAGACCGACAAACAAGTAGTGTTCAACGTAAAAGAAGCGGGTACAGAGAATGTGCAGGCGACTATTACTGACAACCGTGGTAACGCTAAGGTCGTTTCTAGCTACATCGGCACCAACCAAGCGCCGGAGCCGCAGTTGAACATTGAGCCACGTTATAGCAACACTATGATGCGTGAGCCACTAACCGTGATTGCAAACTTGTCGGGTAAAATGGGCCACCCATTAGACCGCATTAATACGGTCAGTTGGTATCTCGATGGCAAGCTGGTGGAGCCTACCAATCTGAGGGTGGTGGTAAATGGCGTTGAAGCGGGTGTACATAGACTAAAAGCGGTTATGACATCTGTATTCAACATCCAACGGGAGTACGAAATGGAAATCCCCGTGGCCAAAAACGTAGAACCCAAATGTAACGTGAAGGAAAGCAATTATTCCAACATTCGCCGACTAGATCTGATATGTACTGACGAAGATGGTAAGATGGCGAAATACGAGTGGAGCATTAACGGTGAAATATCACCCTACATTGGCTCTTATATTTACGTAAGTAAGTCGACTGGTTATAGCGCTGTGATTATCGCTAGAGGCGTGGATGACTCTGGCGCTTACTCAAATTCTATTGAGAAACATTACACAAATTAAACCGTTCAAATAAAGAATCCCGCTATTGTTGCGGGATTTTTTATAACTAGATTATCATGTGAGACATTAAAATTTGTCAAATGAGACTTGTAGTGCGATAATTATACATAAATTTGGAATGCAGGAGTCATTGATATGGCAGTTCAACAATTACGTGAGTTCAGATTAAAACCTAAAGTACATCAATCTATCTGGGCTAAAGTGGGGTTGCCTGCTGGCGAAGGCCCTGTGCTAAGTGACGCAATAAATCATGGGTTTAGTATTGATGTTGTGAATCGCTTTGCCGAAGCCGTTTCCATGCCCGTTACGAACCTTGTCCAGTATGCCGGTTTAAGCCGGGCAACCTTCGCCCGTCGGGTAAAGGATAAAGAACATCGACTGAAGCCTAGTGAAAGCGAAGCGTTTGCACGGATGATACGAATGTATGAAGCAGCAACTTTGATGCTTGGTGGAAACAAGGCTGATGCTATTCAATGGCTCAATGAACCCGCAATTGGATTGAACGGTAAAAGACCAATTGAGTTAATGGGCTCTGAGTCGGGCACAGTAGATGTCATTCGTCTAATTAATAGATTAATGCACGGAGTTTACATGTGAAGCTCTATCGCATTGTATCAAAGCAGTACGTGGATTCTGCATGGAATGGACAAGGGGCTGCAATGTATGGGGGGCGCTGGAACTCATTGGGAGTACCGATGGTGTA
Source organism: Shewanella sp. GD04112 (assembly GCF_029835735.1). NCBI lineage: Bacteria > Pseudomonadati > Pseudomonadota > Gammaproteobacteria > Alteromonadales > Shewanellaceae > Shewanella > Shewanella sp. GD04112. The sequence goes on along the minus strand of NZ_JAOEAL010000002.1, from coordinate 86,623 downwards.
TACCTCTCCTACACTATCTCTAGCAATCCTAGAAGTCTTAGTGCATCTCAATTCACCCCGAAGATTCGATAACTTCGTCACGCTTGAACTGGAATTGCCCGAAAGTGAATTGATGATGTTGCCACAAAGCGAATTGGCCGAGGGGTGGCGATACAACGACATAATGTCCAGAGGGCTTGGAGATTCGTTTATAGAGTCTGAATCGGCGGCTGGACTGATGGTGCCCTCGTTTATTGTGCCCTTGGAGCACAATGTGTTGGTCAACCCTTCCAATCCAGTTGTAATTGAGTCGGTTAAGAATGCCGTTGATTTAAAATATCAAATCGATCCAAGACTAATTTAAGTTGTTGATTAGCTAGCATAGACAACTCGGTTAAGCGGGTTCTCATTTTATTTATCGGATAGTGCGGAAAACCTCGCCGTTCAGGGCGAGGATGAATAGCGCAACGGCGAAGCCGTTCTGAGGGCTACGCCGGAGTTTGTTGCTGCTCAATATACTGCCGGATGATCTCAATTGGCGCACCACCACAGCTCCCCGCAAAATAACTGGGCGACCAGAGCGCACCTCCCCAGAGTTTCTTTTTGATCGAAGGGTAATTCTTTTTTCGGATCATCCGGCTGGATACACCTTTGAGACTGTTAACCAGATTCGACACGGCCACCTTCGGCGGGTAATTCACCAACAAATGCACATGGTCGTCTTCACCGTCGAACTCAACCAGCTCTGATTCAAAATCAAGACAGACCTTTTCAAAAAAGATTTTTAGATCATCCAGCACTTCTTTGGTAAAGACATTTCGTCGGTATTTTGTTACAAAGACCAAATGAACGTGCATTTTAAAAACACAATGCCTGCCATGCCTTAAATCGCTTTCAATTTCCATAGACCAATCTATAATTGAGTTGTATTGACACAGTATGAGCAAGCCATGCAACGACTGCAAGCCTACAAATTCGAACTGATTGTCACTGGAGAGCAGCAGCGCCAGATGCGCCGCTTCTCCGGTGCTTGTCGGTTTGTCTATAACAAGGCGCTGGCGTTGCAAAAAGAACGACATGAGCAGGGTGAAAAGAAACTATCGGCCTTTGAACTGAATAATCTGTTACCACAATGGAAAGCAGAGCCAGAAACAAAATGGCTGTCTGATTCACCTTCTCAAACGCTGCAACAGTCGCTGAAAGATTTAGATCGGGCGTACAAAAATTTCTTTGCCAAACGAGCAGACTTCCCGCGCTTCAAAAAGAAGGGTCAGTCAGATAGCTTTCGCTATCCACAAGGGGTGAAACTGGAGCAAGGCAATAATCGACTCTTCCTGCCCAAGCTCGGCTGGCTGCGTTACCGCAACAGTCGGACGGTGGAAGGTGAGATTAAAAACGTCACGGTCAGTCAGGTTTGTGGTAAGTGGTATGTATCGATCCAGACCGAGCTGGAAGTTGAAATTGCCGTGCATCAGGGCGATGCCATCGGCATTGACATGGGCATTGCCCGCTTTGCCACCCTGTCCGATGGCCGTTTCTACGCCCCGCTCAACAGTTTCAAACGGCACGAAACCGCTTTGCGCAAGGCGCAGCAGGCCATGAGCCGCAAGGTAAAATTCAGCAATAACTGGAAAAAGGCCAAAGCCAAAGTTCAGCGCATTCATTCCAATATCGGCAACAGCCGCCGTGACTACCTGCATAAAATATCAAACGACATTAGCAAAAACCACGCGATAGTCTGTATTGAAGATTTGCAGGTCAAAAACATGTCAAAATCAGCGGCAGGAACCGCCGAGCAACAGGGTAGGAATGTTAGGGCGAAGTCAGGCCTGAATAAAGCCATTCTTGATCAAGGCTGGTTTGAGTTCCGTCGCCAGCTCGATTACAAGCTGGCATGGAATGGCGGCCACCTGATCGCCGTTCCACCGAAAAACACCAGCCGGACGTGTCCGTGCTGTGGTCACATATCGAAGGATAACCGCGCCACGCAAGCTCGGTTTGCCTGTGTGGAATGTGGCTTTGAAGAAAACGCCGATGTCGTCGGCGCGATCAATGTATTAAGGGCGGGACACGCCCGATTAGCCTGTGAAGTGAGTGGTGCAACAATGCCGCCAGCAGCAGGAACCCACCGAAGCGAGTCCGGCGTTCGCGCCTAACCGCAGTAGGAATCCTCGTCGTTTACGGCGAGGAGGATGTCAAGACAAGTAAAATCTAACCCAAACCAAAAAAAACCGAGGTGGTTGAGGCCTCGGTTAAATGGGTCTAAACGGAAGATGGTTGTTCACTATTGAGCTAGTTTGCTTAATGAATCGATCGAAATATCGGATATTGAATCATTAGCAGCATTTGCGGTTGCAACTTCAATTTGCATAAAGTAGCTAAGAACATAGGTATCATTAGGGCTGCTGGTGCTGTTGAATAAACTAAATGTGGGGTCTAAATAGTAGTCGCCACGCTTTAACCATCGATGATCTAGCGCGATTAAATTATCACCTATCGCGACAATCACGATCCCTTGCACTATAAGTTCAGCATTCAATATGCTCTGAGTTCTACAGCAATTCACAAAACTCTTCCCACATTCTACGTGTGCGGAAATGCGGTCCAACTCTTCAATTGTAAGACCTGTAATATTCACTGGGATCAGTGTTGTCGGGTCAATTCCTAGTTGATTCAAAATTAGCTCTAAGTCATTCACAGTAGATTTCATCGCCGCTCTCGTTGTTGCTGAACTGCATTCCGTCTAGTAATATACATGAACTGTATACTAATAGAAATGTGTAGATGATCAAATTCGACAAGGCTCACTGGCGTCACACGTATTTACTTCCATTTTGTATTGCTGCCGTCATTACAGCTGCTACTACGTGGTTTAGTCATAGCTATAAACTGATATTGGTACTCAACAGCGATAAATGCATTCCAGGTTCAGTATTCGTGGTAGACACACGACAAAAACACGTTAATAGCGGCGAGCTGGTGATGTTCATGTCTCCTCAAACCGACATTCTTCCGTCAGGGATCAACATCATAAAGTTAGTGGCAGGTGTCGAAGGAGACCTCGTAGAAATAGGGAGGTTTAGTGTGACCAACAAAAAACACAGGTTCCCAGCACCTATCGACAATGCGGCGAATGCGCTGAATATCGATGTACAAAAGCTCATTGGTACTCGGACTGTAGAGAATGGCGGGATCTTTGTGTTAGGCACAGAACCTGGCAGTTATGACAGTCGTTTCTTTGGTTCAATCAAAACTCAGCAGGTGATTGGTCGTGCTTACCTCATTATCTAATAGACAGTTTCTTGTTAGCTTGTTTGTGGCGGTAACGATGTCTGCCATTTATTTCGATGCAATGGCTACAGACGATAACCAGCAGTTTATTCTGGATGCAAAACGACAGATGGATGAAGTCCGTAGCCAAATCGAGGCTATGAGGCAGAACAATACCCAGCAGCCCCAAGGTGGCCTCCCCGCTGCTTGGGGGCAGCAATCTTACATTTCACAAGCACAAATGCTCACCCAGCAGGCCGATGCGATCAGGCATCAAGTGCTGCCAAAGCCAGAACCTGTCACGCCTGTTGTGCAGCAAGAGATAGCCGCAAACGGAGAGGTATTCATTTTCGCTTCATTCGGTATGCCAGCATACACGCTGAAATCAGCGCTGAGAGCAGCATCTCAAAGCCAAGTTAAAACAACAGTCGTATTTAGAGGCCTGAAAGATGAATCTGAAAGTCTGCGTGATGCCTCCAACGCCATTCATAGAGTGATAGATGAAGCAGATTTAGATGTTACTCCAAGAGTTATCATAGACCCTCGTTTGTTTAATACCTATGCAGTCGAAGTAGCGCCAACAATGGTGTATCGCAACGGTGGCAAAGTGGTTACCGCGACAGGGCTACAGTCATTAGAAGATTTCGTTAAGCAGTCCGAAGGCTTGTTGCAAAGCGGCTCGCTCGGGAAGTTGTCAGACACTTACGACATTACTGAGATGGACATGCTCGAACTTATCCAACAGAAGCTCAAAAAAGTAGATTGGGAAGAGAAAAAGCACGAGGCCGTTAGCCGATTCGTTAACCGTAAAGAGGTTCAGTTGACAGAGAGCCTTAAAGACGAGGATGTGCGTTACAAAATTGACCCGCGTGTTCGCTTTACCCAAGACCAAACAACGCCGGATGGCCAGTATTTTGCCAAGGCCGGTGATGTTGTAGATCCTACAGCATTACTCCAAATGGAAACCCGCTTATTCATGATTGACCCAACCAGTGAACGTCAGCTGGCGTGGATGAATGATGTACTTTCCGTGACTGAGCACAAGCAAGTTTACGTGCTGCTATCTGCGCTGCCGGCCGGTAGCGATTTAACCGAATTTAACCGGTTGCAGACAAAACTAGGCCGTCGCTTGTACTTGATGCAACCGACGATGGTGTCTCGTTTTCAGCTTGAGCATTTACCCGCATTGGTTGATTTGTTTAAGGGAGAAATCCGCGTCACTGAGATTGGTCAACGAACTCTGAGTAATGCGGGATTACCGACACTATTAGTAGCTCCAAATGGCGGTGCCAAATGATGAAGAAGTTCGCAAAAGTAGCTGTTTTTCTGGCTTCCATGATGTCCGTAAATGTGAGTGCGAACAGTAAGCCGGACTCGGTTTGCCCCGATGCTGGCTATTTCTCAAACCTGATTAACTCTTTTTGCTGGTCATGTACGCTACCTTTTAACCTCGCCGGATTCTCGGACAATGTGCCTAAAGGGGCTAATTCGAGTCGTTTATGCTCATGCTCGGATGCTCTGGGTGTGCCGGAGCTTGGGGTATCTCTGGGTTACTGGTCACCTGATCATTTAGTTGAAGTCTCTGCAACGCCATGGTGCAGTCCAACGCTGGGTGGAACCTTGCTACAAAATGACATGACGATGCGGGGGAGGGCATCCAACCCAGAAACTCAATCTGCCGAAACGGTATCGTTCTTACATTACAACTACATCATCAATCCGGTTTTCAAGATGTTAGGTCTTTTCTTGTTGCCTGAGTGCGACACATCCCCTGGTTACTTTGACCTCGATATTGCGTACATGTCAATCCTCGATGTCACCTACGAAAACTCGGCGCTATCATTTCTGTTCACTCCTGACGCAATTCCGATTGCGAATCCAGTTGGCCGCGCCATTTGTGTTGCCGATGGGATGATCACTGCTAGTAGCGGCAGTGCTAACGAGGCACTGTGGTTCTGCGCTGGTTTAGATGGTCCCTTGTATCCATTAACCGGCTTTATTGGGGCCGACAATGATTTTATCCGCAATACTCAGTTAATCACGACTCGTTCACTTGCTGCGCTACATCGCAGGGGGTTAGCGCGAAAAACTTACGGTAAAGAGGCGATGTGTAACGCCGAGTACAGTCCAATGATCCCTAAGGCGCAGTACAAAATTTCTATGATGTATCCGTCTCCTGAAGCTAATCCTGCAGCAGCATCAGCTGTGAAACCCACGAAGGCTTTTAATATTGAGGATCTACAAAATCCTGAAACTGGCAATTACGACAACAGCGAAGATAAAAATAAATCAACCCTAGATGGTTCATGGGATGAATGTTGTCACCCTCTCGGTTGGCCTACGATTTGGTGGGGTTCAGGTAGAAAGTCTCCTGGTAATGGAAAAGACCAACACGCGGTTTATTCAATTTTCAGATACACCGATTGCTGTGTGAGGGTTCAATAACAATGGAAGATAAACTGGTTACGTGGTGGGAAAAGGCAATCTCTTACGGAATAGGAAGCATTTACTTATTCAATATTTTAACTATGAGTTTTCTGGCGCTATTTCTCACAAGTAGCCCTGCATTTGCAGATCTCCCATTGCCAGTATCTCTTCAGTATTCCTGCCCAACAGGGTGGAGCTTTTCAAATGGCACTTGTGTTAAGTACACCTATGCAGCGCCAGTAGTGACATGCCCTACAGCTGGTTATTCCGTCACCACTGTTGATGGCTTACAAACATGCGCCAAAAATGAGTCCCGGACAACGATTAACAGTTGCCCCACTGGGACTAACTGGCTCGATATCCAGCAATCGTGGAATTATCAAGACCCACTGTATCCCAATTATTGCTCTGCAAGGCAAAGCGCATCCTCATTAGCGAATTGCCCCAGTGGGTACACGACATATAGCAATGGGATCTGTTTTAAGCTACAAACTCCATTGGGAAAAACGTGTCCAAATGAGGGCGGAGCCTCTGAAAAGGTTGAGCAAATCTGTCCCCAGACCTATGTAGACCTCGGACTCTGTAAAAAAGACGAGACAGTCACTGTGTCACTGCCTGACCAAAGCTGGCAAAAGCAGAATGAATCTACTTGTAAGCGCACTCTTTACGAAGGTACGGTCTCCACCTGTCCAACGGGTTACACCCCTGCCGGTGATGACAACTGTGTGAAAGTGCAAACAACCCCGTCTACGGTAAGCTGTTCGTCCGGCTATTACCAAGATGGCGGTCAGTGTTCACCTGGGACGGCCCCGAGCTGCCCAGCAGGAACGTCGTATAAGAATGGCTCATGCGTGAGCACGTCAGGTACAGTAACCAGCTGCCCAGCAGGAAAAGAGTTAGATCCCTACAGCAATACCTGTATTACGGCGAAGGGAAACTTATCAGATCCTGATTACTTTATGCAGATGGGCCGCGATTTTGGCAAATCCGCGGTAGGCGCCATTGAGCTGCCAGGAGGTACAACTAACAATATTAAGCTTAATTACCGGAATGTTGGTCAAACAGATATGACCACATCTAATATGACCAATGCTGATATGCTCGGGCTTGACTCCAATAACGGTTACAACGTATCTGCAACAGGTACTTATCAGGACGAAAAGGCGCAACAAAAATCGATTAAAGAGGCCGTTGAGCGAAACACGGCTTATGGAAAGTCAGAGCCCGTTGTTGGGGCAAATCAAGATGAAACGAATGATGCGCAAGATCATAGTGCCAATGCTTATCTAACCTTGCTTGATGCTCAAAACAAGAACCCGCCACACACTATTGGAAAGGATGCTTCATTCCTTAAATCTGGATCACAGGAGCAGCAAAATATTCTTAATGGTAATGGCGGTCAATTCTTTGGTGACTGTACCGCGTCTACCGTTACTAAGACCACGGTAGATGACTCCCTCGTACAGAGTACAACGCAGGAGTGTTTTAAGCCCAACCGCAACAACCTATCAAGTTGTAATAGGGAGCGGGTGTTAACTCCGCCCAATGAAAACAAAATATTTGGCTCTGGCTACGGTTTGTGTGGAAAGAGGTGTATTAGCGTAACTATAGGACAAGAAGGGGATAATTATCTGACGGATTATCCCGATGGTACTTGTAAGAGGTATACAGAAAAGAAAGCGTTTCGCCTTGCAGATGACGTCAATATTGTATCGGCAACCATTGGTAAATCGATGTATGACGATTGGTACAGACTGTCGCTTAACGGCGTATCCCTGCGTGAATCTAGTAAACTACCTGAAGATGGGACAAGCTGTGGTGAATTGAAAAACACATGGCATAAAAATCCTGAAGATATTACCACTACCGTTAAGGCGGCGCTGGCTAAAAGCCGAACCTTGTCATTTGAACAAATTGTAGCGGTTAAAGACGTTGGTGAAGGCTATGCCACAATCACGATTAATACTGATAAAGACCTAATAGCAAATTGGGAAGAAGAAATTATCGAGAGCCCTGAAGGATGCGAGGCTTCGTTGTCAACGCCTGACAGTTTTTGTACGGCTTCTGATTGGAAATGCGATGCTCGGTTAGATTCAGAGTTAATCAACAACGGTGGTGTTCTGAATCTATCGGATATTGAAGGAGCTCCGGGTGTTCAGGCAGTTTCCGGGCCAAATGACGTAGTATTAATGGTTATGCGTAGGGATTTTGAACCAAGTTTGGCAAATGGGACTAATTCAAACTGCGGTAACATAGTTGGCACCACTGACTCCGAGGGCGATAATAAAAACGATGACGGTCTATGGGTGTGTAAAGAAGGCATCGGATTCCAAACCCACAGTATCTATAGTGGCCCAGGAATGTACGGGACAGAGTTTGTAAACGTCTTACCCAAGAGGAACAAATGGTCTGTCTTCGCTGTAAAAATTAACAATGGTCTGACATCTCGGTTTTACAATGAAAATGGTCAGATATTTAACGCTAAGCAGATGTATGGTGGAAGCTTTGACTCATTAAAGCAGCGTCGAATTATCATTGGTCGAGGGAATACCTCACAGGATTGGACCAAACGTGCGAATGCGCCACTCTATCTGGCTCATTGGGAAGTGCTTCGTGATATTACCTCGGATCAACAAGTGCTCGACGCACTAGAAAAAACCAAGGATATGTTTGCACTGGTCAACTTAGACCCCTTATATGAGGGTGATGATGGTCTTACCCCTTGCATGTACGCACATATGGAAGATTATGTGTGTGATCCTCTCAAGGGAAATCGATTACCGCTTAATGGTGGTTCAGTTGGTTATTCTGACATTCGCACAATGGGTGACCAATGTACCCAGTACACTTCAGATGAAAAGTGCAGTATTGAATCCTCTACGTGTGCGGAAGGTTGGCTAGATTCAGCAACGAATACCTGTTTTGGTTGGGATGTCACGTATCGCTGCGAAAGCGGTTCGGTCATAACTAAAACCGAAACCGTGGAGAATAATACTTGTTTCACTGATGCATCTTGCGTTGATGGAAATTGCGAGACAAAAGCTAAAGAGACCAATACAGACTTTGTTCAAACCGCGGCGATGTATGCGGCGATTAACGAGTTAGATAACGGATCATCATGTACTGACCCAACTAATCCTGATACCTGCCAAGTGTTCGTCGGCAGTGTTGAGCAATGTAGTTGGGATCAACTCAAGGTAAATGACTGCTGCTCCACCAAAGGCACCGATACCACATCCAACTTATTTAAACTGTCATTAATGACCTTTAAAGCTGGGCAAAACGCAGTGTCCAGTGAGAACGCGTGGGTGAATGAGTATTTAGGCGGGGAATATGCCAAAAAAGGCTGGAGCATGGTAAAAAGTGGTTGGAATGATGCCGTCGATTGGGTATCTGACTCAACTAAACCAGCGACGGAGGCTGCAAAAGGTGCATGGGATTATCTAGGTAAATCCTTTTCGTCTGAAGCTACTGCTACAGCAGGTAATGCGACAACTACCGTATCAGGAGAAGCAGGATCCGTTGTTACTGACTTTTTTACGGATTTGGCTACCTCAATCGATACGGTAAAAACAGAAATCTATCAATGGGTTTACGATGTGATGCCAGAGGCAATGCAAGAAGCGATTCTAGCTGGCGCCGAAGCGCTTGGGGTTGAGATGGCTGGGAAGGAAGCAGGTGCTCAAGCGATGGAAGGGATTGTCAGCAACCTCGTCGCAGCACTTTCTTTCGTTATGATGCTTTACACCATCTATAACATGCTGAAATTGCTTTATACGATATTGACGGCCTGTGATGACGATGAGCTAAAAATGGGTACAGAGCTGAAAGAACGAAAGTGTTTCTTTGTCCGTAAGGTTCCTTGTAAAAAGACATTAGGGATATGTACCGACAAGGCCCATAACGAGTATTGTTGTTTCAAGAGTACCTTGGCCAGAATAATTATGGAGCAAGTAATTGTTCAGTTAGGTCAAAATCCGGTGTCATGGCATGACAACGAAACGTGTCGCGGATTGACTCTAGACGAGTTAGCAAATATCGACTTGGGTAAAGTGGATTTCAGCGAATGGGTAGGGTTGATGACTGAATCAGGTATGTTCCCTGAACCAGACATGGAAAAGACGGGTAAAGATGCTGTGGTTAACCGAGAAGCTCGAGATAGTGCCGATGACAGGATTAAAAATCAGTTAGGGGTTGACACTGGTGTTAAAGTTCGAGAAGCGTTCCAGAACGCATCACCTGCGACTAACTTAGATTGTTCAGGTTTCCCAAGACCGCCGAGCTGTCCTGTATAAAAACAAAGGCCGTTACAGCGTTTATTGTAACGGCCTTTTTGTTAGGCTTTAGGTTTGATGAATAAATGGGTCTGTTTTTTATTCAGGTCGATTACCTGCTGATATTTTGCTCTCAAATTATCAGCATCGGGGCAGTCTCTATTCGCAACAGCATCCACCGGAGGCACATATAGGTAAGTTGGATAAGTGGTCGAGATAGCATTTAACTTATCTAGCAGCACGAGCTCTCCGCAAGTGCTCACTGACGTTGTAACTACTAAATAGTCTCCAACATCAAATGATTGATCAAATAAGGAAGAAGCCTGTTCAGCATTTAATGATGTCGCTGGGGTGGCGACGCCATAAGTTAACCATGCCCAACCTGCTTCTTTCTTGTTTGGCGCTAACTGGGCTTTAGAATCCTTAACAAACATTGGGTGAGTCATTTTGCTCCCAATTTTTACACTTCCGATCTTATATTCAGTTCCAACATCTTTGCCTAAATAGTCGGCTAATTGCTGAGAATGTCCTACCAAATCTGCGGCAGGAATCACTTGAATAAGGTTAAACTTTGCTAAAGGCTTTTTGTTCGTAGTTCCGAGAAAGAACAAGCCTGCATTCATTAAACCGCCACTTAATCCACTGCCACCGAATGCGCCAATACCAGCAGTGCCTGCAGCCATATTCATCGCCATGACAGAGCCTGAAGCACCATTAACCTTTTGCCAATCTTCCGCAGATAGTTCAGTGTCTTGAGTGTTTTTATCGCCTCCAGCTGCTTTTAGCACTTTTAGAGCAAACGAATCGTCTGATTGAATATCGAGTTGAGAGACTGTTTTAGGTGCTGATTTGTCAGTTGGTGTTGACGCGCAACCAGAGAACAATGCGGTGCAAGCAAGAACAGCGGCAAGTGAGTAGGTCTTTTTCATGGTGAACTCCTGATAGAATTACCAACAATGTTAACACAGGCTTAATACTTGGCAAATTTCTTGAAATATAATATGAGTGGTTAAAGGTTGATTGTTTTGCCTGTGAAAATTATCATTCGGACAACACATAAATTTAATGGTGAAGTTTAAATGGGCTCAACAAAAGATCAGGGGTTAGTCATCGAGCGTGACGACAATACCCTTGTTTGTGCATTACCTGGAAGCGGCAAAACCTATGTTTTGGTAGAGCTGACTAAGCGTTTACTGTCCAGAGATGGCGCCTATTCTGTCCATTTACTTACGTTCACGGATGCGGCTCGTGTTGAGCTCACTGAGCGAATGCTTCACGCCCTTACCCCACGAGCTATGGAACGGGTAACTATCAGTACCTTTCATTCAACTGCGTTAGCGATGACTCGCGGCAAACTTAATCGCCGGTTATTAATGGCCAATGAGTTAATGCTGTTCGTTAAGTCGGTGCTCAATGAAGCTGACCATTTAGACCTCATTGATAAGTTCAGATTTAAGGTGCCGGACGTTGTTAGGCTGTTTGATGAAATGGGCCGAAGCCAAGACCTGTCAAAAGAGTATAGTGGCACAGAAGTTGCCTTGTACGAGCTTTACAAAGATATGCTGATTAAGCAGGGCAAGACGGATTTTAACGTCGTATGCCAACTGTCCGTGAGTTGGCTGGCGCAAAGTGAAATCCCTCCTGTGTCGGCTACGCATATTCTGGTAGACGAATTTCAAGATACCGATGCACTGCAATACATGTGGCTACGTGAACACGCGCTGCTTGGTAAAAAGCTGGTGGTCGTTGGTGATGACGATCAAGCTATCTACTCGTTTAGGGGTGGCCAAGGATACGACAATATGGTGGCCTTTCAGTCAGAGTTTAACGCAGATGCTTACGTGTTAAGAGACTGCTTTAGATGCTCAAAGGAAATCCTGAATCGAGCGGGGATGCTGATTAAGTTCAATAACCCCGATAGGATTGATAAGCCGATGAATGCGGTTAGGGAAGAGCAAGGTACTGTCAAAATCATTAAGTCTGGCACGATGGATAACCAGCTTAACCAGATTTTAGATGCGGTGAGCAAAGAGCCTCATACGTGGGCAGTAATTGCGAGGAACAATGCCATCCTTGACCGCGTTGAAACGGTTATTCAGGGTCATGGCATTGAGTACAATCGACGCGGCGGTAAGTCGTTTTTTGATGGCGTAGCACCCTACAGCTTGATTCAAATTGCCTCTGTGATTTCAGGCAAACATGATGACCATACCCTGCATCGGGCTTTGGCGGCTTTGTCAGTGCCAGAGGCGGAAACGGCAAGAATTATTGGTTTATGCCGGACGGCGAAAACGACCTTTGGCGGCCTTAAACATGCGGAGATTGGTCATCATGCTGACCTGCAAAAGTTCCACTCATTAGCTGAAGCCTGGCATGACATACCTGCAGGGCGTGAGGATGCTAAGCGAACCTACATGCAATCTATCGTTAAATTGTTAGCCATACACCTCGATAAGCGGGACCAAAAACATGCTCAAGTCGTCGGTGATGTCATTGCTGGACGTCACTGGGAGAGCCTGGGCGAAAGTATTGCGCAACTGAAGTCTTCGTTAGACTGCAAAAAGCGTAAAGACCAATCAGAAGAGGCCGCACCTAAGCTGTCATTGATCACTATGCACTCTTCAAAAGGTTTGCAGTTCGACAACGTGTGGATTGTGGGGAGCGACACAGGAACCATCCCGAGCAAAGAGGCGTTAGCAGAGGGTAAGATAGCGGAAGAACGTCGATTAATGTATGTGGCCATGACCCGCGCTATCTCGTCGCTCACTATGAGTTACACCAGTGAGCCCAGTGAGTTTCTGTACGAGGTTAACAAAGAAAGGGTTGTAGAGCTGGAGTCTGGATATGAAGACGATGCTGACGATTTTGACGCCGCTTGACATCCTCCACCCCCTAAAGAAGTGTGGGGTTTTACGCTTAAACTGACAGATTGACAAACCAGTGAAATTAAAATAATGTGTATGTGGGCGGATGCCCTTCGCCTTTCTAAGTGTTCTACTTTTCAGTAGGCATTCTTTTCAGGGCCATGATGTACACACCTGTTCATGGCTTTCGTATCGGTGGCTTTAGCTATTTCTGATTTACCTCCAGTTTCACTAGGAAATAACGATTTCCTAGTGCAATTGCGCAGCCGAACCTCCCACCTAAACGTCTGGCTCGCTGAATATCAGCTTTCCATTTCTTTACGAAAAATCTATCACTGAAAAATTCAGTTAGATAGATTCGGCGTTTAGTTCAAAAGGTGTTGCTACGCAGCAACCAAAAGTCTCCGTTAGCCTCGGACTCAGACTCAATTCAGATTAGCGACCTGAAACCAGATGTTTAGATTTTCTAAATATCTTCCCTTGTGGGTGAATATTCCCCCACAGGGATTGTTCACCCAATTTTTAATTATTGGAGTGAACTATGAATAGTATTTTTTCGGCCGAGAGTGTTCTGCATCAGATCACCCTTAATCAAAAAATCACACTTTGTGACGCTGAAGGCGAGATTCAAACTGCTTCAGCTCAGATTGCCTTGCTTAACGATTCTCCGTTTCGTGATGTCAATTCAAAAATTCAAAAAAACGCCAAATTCCATGCTGATTTAGCTGGTGAGTTGTGTGGGACCCTTTATTTATCTGCGGCTGAATCTTTGAAATCAGAGATGGTTGCGACATTTAAAGAACTAATGAATCGACTCCCTTTAGAGCTTCAAGACAGTTTTACGTATGCCTTGCTTGACTCTGGCGCACGTACACGCTTGGCCAAACGGAATCTATTCAACTTGTTACATTGATTAACAAACCTACCTTTTTGGGGTGATGAATTGCCCTAAAAGGCGTTCTCACCCCTTTTCTTTTTTATTTTATTAAAACTGGAGTGAGACTATGGACGCTATCGTATTTGCGGCAATCTTTATGGGTTTTATGACTATCTATCTGTTTTTAGTTAGACCTGTATTAGAGAGATTGGGCCTAGTTTGGTAATGCCAAATTAACCACTGTAAATCGACATCACTTAAGCGTCCTCTAGGACTGTTTATGGGGTGTCACTAATGCTCTTTCGCAATAGACAGCACTAGCGACACTCTATAAACAGGAATTTTACTTATGTCTACACTATCTGCGATTTTCTTCTCTGATCTGAATGTGCTCGTTACCGCGTCTGAAAAATGTGTTGCTATTACATCAAGCAAGGTTGGTTTTGATGTGAGCAGCAGTGATCATGGCGAACTGGCTGAGCGTTTATCAGTTTGGGCAAAATCTCAAAACATTCTGTCACCAGAGGAAACTCTAGGTGTTATCTAACCGGCTAGTAAGACCGTCTTACGGACGTGTCAGCCAATCAGTGCCGGTGCTGATTGGCACAACTAACCAAAGTGGGTTTTTTCAAGCCTATTTTGCTTAGTACCACTCCATGCTTCCTCACAACAACTCCCAATTAAGCGCTGAACATCAGTATTCCAATCGCCTACGCGAAACTGGAATTTAATTGCCGAGTTGTTGTTTGGTTGTGGTGCGTCTACTAGAGCATCTAGTTTGACCATCACAATCTCCCGAAAGGGCGCTTTGATGCTGCGTTAAGCATTTTTTCCCTTGTGGGTTCTGCCCACTAAAGGGCCGTACCCGCAACTTATTTATTTGGAGTGGGTATGGCTAAAAAATATCAAACCCGCGAGAAATCGTTGGGTGAATTAGGCATTCATGAATCTGTTGATTGGAGCGCTGAACAATGTCGCGCTTTTTGGGACGGAATCATTTCTGCAAATCTGGAGTTACTGAGAGATTCGGTGACTGAAGCGGAAGACATTCTTGACTGGGTGTTTTCAGAGCAGTTTCTAGTTGCTTGTCGTTATGCTGGTTTAGATTGTGATTTACTGAGGGATGGTGTCTTAGACGTCGTTGACCCAGTTGAAATCGTCAATGCCAGAATAAAGCTCAACAACGAAACTTGGTCTAAAAAACGCACTAAGCAGCAATCGCAATTGCGAAATGGCGAAGGCGTTTGGCAGACTATTTCTTGGGGCGAATCATTGGCACTATTTTGAGTCAGTATCGCTCCAGCATATCCAATTGCATCAGTAAAATCCGAGCCATAAAACGCCAACGGAGTTTGACGGCTGCAGCTGGTGAACAAATCAATTTATTAACCCTTGGGGTGAGTTTTGTCCCCCCGGGGCAGACTCACCCTTTTTTTATGCCTAACGGGCATATTTGGAGTGAGTCATGAAATTTAATACCGCAGGTAACATCGCTGCACGTCAGGCCAAAATTGCTTCATTGCAAGGCCAAAAAGGTCTCCATCTGTCTTTAGATTTCTCGTCCTTTTCGGGCAAGAAGTCAGAGAAATCATCAAAGGTATTTGATGATCAAGGTGGGGACGTGTCAGAAGTCACAGAGAAGCCTCGTAAGTTCTTGGTTGATAAATCAGCCCTTAAATTCGTCAGTAAATATTACATGAGAGCTAAGCGACTCATGGATACTGCTGGCATTCCTGTTTGGGGTGGGTGGTTAGTCCCTGAGAGTGAGTTCGATACCTTAAAAATTCGCTTTGAAGCAATTCAGCGTGCTTTTAATGAGGAAGCAGAAGCCTTCGTGAAAGATTACGAAGAGCTGCTGGATAACCAGTGTGCGGCACATCCTGAAGCGGCAAGATTCATTCGCCGTGATGCGCCTACTGTCAGTGACGTGGAATCACGCTTCTATATGAGCATGAGCCCACCAATGTCTATCGTTATCGGTTCTATGTCCGATGATGAATCGGCTGCTGCTGATACTCACTTGGATAAAAAGCTGCTTCAAGAATTTGCGGATTTGTCAGAGGATGTGTTGAATAAGATTGGTCGCGGCGACGTGATTGGTCAAAAGGCAATTTCATTCCTTGCTGATATGGAAGCAAAGGCGGCGAACTTCAGTTTTCTTTCTGATACTTGGGTCGGACTTGCGGCATGTCTCAATGAGATGCGCAACTCGTTCCCTAAGAATGGGCAACTGGATAGCAAATCGTTAGGTTTGTTACGGCTGTTACTAACGTCATTAAGCAACAAAACCGCGCTTGAAACTCTGTTAACGTCATACGACGAACTAGGCTTGGAAGCGATGGTTGAGCCTGAAATTGTTAACGAGCCTATGGCTGAGATTGATGAAGATGTCGCTCAGTTGCTACATGCGTTACGCGGATCCACAGAAGACAGTGGTGAAACGGAAGTTACAACGGCAAAAGTGACTGAAGAAGTGGAGCACTCGGAATTAAGTGCCGAGTTAGATGCCGCTTTTGCTGCGTTTTTTAATTAATTTTTAAACCCTTGGGGGTGAGTTTTGTCCCCATGGGGCAGACTCACCCTTTTATTTTAATGCCTTACGGGCATTTCTAAAATTTTGGAGTGAGTTATGTCTATTAAAGCTAAACAAGTATCCGGTGCAACAGTATTCCCATTATGCCCAACTTTAAGCGGTAAAATGGTCGCTGTTTTTGAAGGTATGGCTAACGTGCCAAAAGTGAACCCCAAGTACAGACCAAACGAGCGTAATTTGCTCATTGCGCTGACTTGGATGTTCGGAAAGAGCCGTAACATGTCACTGGCTTGTTATGGCGAAACAGGTACGGGTAAAACGGAGTTTGTCGCGTTTCTTGCGGCTTCTCTTGGCTTATCTCTGCACCGAGTATCCGTGAGTGAAACCATGCGCCCCGAAACGCTGAAGGGCAACATTGGTATCAAAAATGGTGAAACCGTTTTTGAAGAGAGCGTGGTGGTCAAAGCGTATCGCGAAGGCGGTATTCTGTTGCTGGACGAGCTGGATAAAGGCTCATTCGACCTGCTAGCTAGTCTTCACCCAATCCTCGAGGGCAAACCTCTTGCGATTGAGAAAACTGGCGAGGTGGTAAATCCTCACCCGCTCTTTAGAGTAATTGCAACGTGTCAGACCCCAGGTATAGCCGACATGTCTGGCCGTTACGGTTCGATTTCATCCGATATGGACGAGGCGGTTAAACGTCGCTTCCTTTGGATTGGCTTTGAATATCCAGCAATTTCTGTGGATACAGATATTCTCGGTGATATGACTAAGCTGTCTTATCGTATTCGTCTTGCGATGGCGAAATTTGCCAAAACGGTACGTGATGCGATGAACACCGATGCTGTCAACGGCAATTCTCAGCACTGCATTCAATCAGCACTATCAACTCGTGTTTTAGTTGATTGGGCGGTAATGTGGGAGTTGTTGCCTGACTTCACGATGCAGGAGGTGTTTGAGATTGTGTTTACAGCCGCTTCAACTCCTGAAGAGCGTCTAGCGCTTAATGAGTTGGGCAAGCTGCATTTAGCTGAAATGTTTACGCAATCGCTAACAGCTGCGAATGCTTAATTTAACCCTTGGGGGTGAGTACGCCCCCAAGGGCTTTCTCACCCCATTTTTTTTTACCTTACGGGTGCAATTGGAGTGAGAAATGAAAAGAAATACTGAACAAGCGTCATTCTCGATGCTGTCGAATGCGTTAACTCGCAAAGGCGTTAACGTCACGATTGCTGGTGGCAGTTCTTACACCAACGGTAAAAGAATTGTCATTGGGGTTGGCCCGTGGGATCAGATGGTTTGCTCGTTACTTCACGAGTCGGCCCATCTCAATCACACCAACTTCAGTGCAATCGGAAACGTCATGCAGCAGACCAGTACAGCGTTGAAAAACGCAATCAACGTGCTTGAGGACATAAGAATCGACTTGCGCAATATCAGGGAATTTCCTGGCGCAATACAGTCTTATCAATCAAGCCGAAGAATATTGGTAGACATCATTACCAAGCGTGAGTTTACAAACTGTCTCGACGACATTTTGTATTACGTACTTCTAGTCGGAAACCTTGAAAACGGGATTACTGCGATCAAACCAGCATTAGCTGGATTTGATTGGGTAACACTGGAGCTTGATAAGTTGTGTTTGAAATACGCACAGCTTGCACAAACGGCGAAAGACACCTTAGAAGTGCGTGAGTTGGCAGAAAACCTTCTGTTAGAGCTTGCGGCAATGCAACAGGCTAATCAGCAAGAAGCTGAAGGTGAAGCTGAAGGTGAAGGTGAAGCTGAAGGTGAAGCGGAAGGTGAAGGTGAAGCTGAAGGTGATGCTGAAGGTGATGCTGAAGGTGATGCTGAAGGTGATGCTGAAGGTGATGCTGAAGGTGAAAGCAACGGCAAGCCAAGCGGTAAGGCTCTTAGCAATAGCGCAGGGTTCAACGAAATCGATTTGGAGCAATCTTTCGAGGACTTGGACGTAGGCAAACTGTTAGAGGCTCACCGAGATCAGCAAGATATGAGTAACTATTCTCGTGTTCCTAAACCAATCAAAGTCATTCCTTACACTGTGCAGGAGTTGTTGCGTGGTAATCCAAACAGTGTTTTCCCTGCGGCAAATCTGCAGGTGAATGGCGCTGTCACCAATGCTATTAAGGTCATGTTTCGACAACGAAACATGAAATTATCCGGCGTGACGCAGTTTGGAGAGTTAGACGAGGATCGGTTGGTCGATGCTTATCTGGGTAACCCTGGCGCCAAAAACATCCGTCGTGATGTCGCGGCAAACCTTTCAGTTGGTGTGTTGCTTGATGCTTCAGGTTCTATGGGGTATCCGTGGGACGACACACACCGCTCTTATGTAGCAACAAAGGCGGCAATGGCAATGACACAGGCTCTTGAAAAACAGAGTGGTGTTTTGACGTCATTATCGTTGTTTGGTGATTTTTATCTGGAGCTAAAAGGTTTTGCTCTGAAGAAGACACCTTCGGTTTTGCCATATGTAGAGCTCGGCGGCACAAGTACTGGAAGTGCGATGATGGAAATGGGCAGCAAGCTCATTTTACAGTCATCGCAAAAAAAGGTGATGTTTGTGATTACCGATGGTCAACCGGACGTTCCGCAGGAAGTGGTTGGTTCTCTCGATTGGTTAGCTCAGCATGGCGTTGTGGTTTTGCCTGTCATCATTGGTCAGGTGGACGTAAGGTTTACTGGTTTTAAAGACCTTAAAGTAGCCTGTATCGACCACGTCAACGAGTTACCGAAACAGTTAATGCAGTTGCTTAAGCAACACATTTAACACTTTAAATCCCTAGAGGGGCGTACTTCCCCTCTAGGGAGAAGTGCGCCATTTAGCGCATGAATACGCAGTTTGATTGCTTCCCTGCAATCGCTCTCTCTGTGTGTTCGTCCTAGATTTCCCTCGGGGGATCTTTGATGCGTTCTCTAGTTAGTGGGTATCAAAGATCCCCTGAGTAAAGGAGCATTTATGGACGCAATACAAAAAATCCAAGCTATTCGGTCTAGCGTTAATCCGTTAGACATTTACGGCAAAATTCCGGCGCTCAGCGAAGCGCTACGCAAGAAACCATCTCAAGTACCTGATCCTCGGACGGGGAGTGGGACAACCGTGTTTCGAATTGCATCCAATGGTTCAACTTACCTCAACGGGGTTGGTTACATGGATGTGATTGATACGGTGGCATACGTACTTGATCTACCGAAGATGAAGGCCTGCGATGAAATCAGTCGTTTGGCTAATCTGAAATTAGATTCTGAGTACGTGGCATCGGGTTCTAGCAAACCTGCCGAGTACACATTACCTCCTGAAGATGTTGCAAAACGAACCGAGTCATTACGCAAGGTGTGGTCAAAATCCGTTCTCGCAATGGAAGCTGATTATGTGAAGGCTTATCTGTCTAAACGCGGTTTAGATGTATCTGACTTACCCAATACACTGCGCGGAATTAAATCGTGTCTGAACGTCAGCAATGTCGATGGGAAATTGGTGAAAAGCTGGACTCCAGCGATGTTAGGCGTTTATTTCGATAAAGAAGGCAAGCCCCTGACATTGCACCGGATCTACCTGACACCCGAAGGTAATAAGGCCAATGTGGAAGACGTAAAAAAAATTATGTCGCCACCAGGTGATATAAGAGGTGGAGCTATCCGCCTTGATTATCATCCTGGGGAACACTTGGCTGTTGCTGAAGGCATTGAGACTGCTCTGGCAGTGCGAGAGATGTCCGGTTTACCGACGTGGGCGTGTTACAGCGATAGATTGTTAGAAGCTGTTCACATTCCATCGAGTGTAAAACGAGTCAGCATTTTTGCTGATAAAGACGTTTCTGGCGCAGGTCAGGCGGCAGCGGAAAATCTCAGGAAGCGGTTAGAATCGCATGGTGTTGAGGCTCGGGTATTTTTCCCCAAGCAAGCAATACCAGCGGGTTCGAAAGGCATTGATTGGCTTGATGAATACAATCAACTATCAAAACCGACAGCGGCTTGAGTCGTAAATGAATACCTTACAAAAGGTGTTCATTTTAAAGTGGATTAATAACAGTCTACTTTGAGATGAACACCTAAATACCACACACAGCGAGGGCGAAAGCCCTCAATGGGAAGCCCTCACTCTATAAACTAATGGAGTGAATATGAGTCAAAACGGCTTTCCAAACTGCCCAACGAACTACGTTGATGAAGTGAGCTTTTTCCTTGAGTTTCAGCCGATACCGAGCAAGAAATCTACAGGAGAAGAAATCCACATCAACGGAAAAAACTACCTGCACCCCGGCGTGAAAAAGGAGGAATCCTGTAGCGTATGGCGGTTCATTGAGACAGACGGTGAGCGAATGATCACAAGCTCTCACACCGATTGCGGTGAAGTGCTTGGATACGTTCTTAGCCGGAAGTCACCCCCCGCAGGTATCACTATCAGGGTTCCCTTTGATAGTTAATTCCAAAGCCCTGCCAACGCGGGGCCGTTACCGAGTGGCCAACTTTGATGACTACTCGGTAACGGCCTCAGTGCTAACCGAGCAACCCTTCCAACCTTGTTTAAGACCGTCGTAAATCGACTACTTTAAATACAGTTGGATTTTGCATGACTAATGTACTTGATGATTCTTGTACTGCGGTCATGTATTGGCGAAAGCCCGTCGAACCTACGTTAAGGTCTAACAATGCTTTAAGTACCGCTTAAAGCCAAAACCCTTGAGGTGTGCATAGCCTCAAGGCCTGCGCACCATTTTACTTTTTTACTAATTAATTTTTAGGAGTGAGTTATGGGCGCAGGTCATTTTTGTCTAGCAAACGCAAGTACCGTACATATCGAATTACCATTTGATGAAGCTTGGGAACCTTGGGAGTTGCACGACGAGACTCAGTGGTTTATTGAGAACGTAAAAAAGACAGTTCAGTCTCTTTTACCGAAATCATTCACTGAGCCAACATTTAATGTTCGCACTAGAGATGGAGAAATTATCGCTGAAAACGGCTTTTATAAAGTGCTGTTAACCAGCTGGTGTAGCTACATCGCTATCAGCGTACAAATCAAAGAAGCGAATTGGTCAGAACCTTGGGAATTTAATCCTTTGGCTCTTTTCCATCATGCTTCTGCAAGTACAAAACTTTTCGATGAGTTAAGTGAGCAATATGAAGTCCGAATCGCGACAAGCGCTTGGACTTCTGGTGCTTACATTCGAGAAGCCGCATAAATATAAATCAACATAGATTAACCATCCCTAGGGAATTTTGCCCTAGGGCGGATTCCCTTTAATTAACTTTATAGGTATCCGCTATGAAAAAATTCATTTGTGATGGTGAGAACTCAGCAAGGGTGATTGATGCCACTTCACTGAAAATGGCTCAAGAATCTTTTGAGTTAGCTAATTATGTTTAGTTGTTCCACAGGAGAATATTCATGTTACAACAGAACGTGCTACGATGCTCAAGTAAACTTTTTATACGAGTATCTAACATGCCATCAATCACAATTCGATTTGATGATCGTGACACTCTTCTTGCAGAATTGGAGGCCAAAGCTTCTCAGCTCGGTATTACAACTGAGCAATTGGTTCTACGTTTCGTTTCAGCAGGAATGCAGAGTGACTGTTCGCCATCGATCGCAGGAGAGTCCATTGAGGATTTCTTCGCGAGAAATGGGGTATTCAGCAAACCATAATTCAATCAAATTATTTCCTACAACTAGGTCGAGGTTCCTATGAGTAACCCTACGGCCCTAGTTGGGGTCATTCTATTTGCCTGGTTCCCTTCGGATGAACATCCTAATCGGCCAGGCCCCAAATTCCGTCCTGTTTTAGTTGTTGATGCAGACCCGTCTGGTACACAGTTGCGCTTGGCTTACGGCACAAGTCAACGAGTGGACGAAAACCACCGGGGAGAGCTCACTTTTAGAAGTCACGAGATGGAAAAATTAGACAAAGATACAAAATTTTGCCTCGGAAGAACTCGCTGGGTTCCTGTGACACCGGAATACTTTGTCAAAGATGGCAAACAAGTGATCATCGGCACCATACCTAAAAATCGCGTTAGAGACCTCTATTTGCGAGTACAGGAAGTGCTGTAACCTTAACGAATTTGATTTTTAAACCCTTGGGGGTGAGTTTTGTCCCCATGGGGCAGACTCACCCTTTTATTTTAATGCCTTACGGGCATTTCTAAAATTTTGGAGTGAGTCATGCAATTACAGAAAATCAGTTTCAAAGAAGCAAAACAACTTGTGGCTTTGACGGCACCACATTTGGACGTATTGATAAACCAAAAGCGTCAAACAATCGTGCTGTTTTACAAGGGGATGGAAGACATCCTTTATGTAAAAGGGTCTCAAGTCATCGTTGTAGATGATATAGAAAACCTGACAGGTTTTGGATTAGTTAATTCAATCCAGAACCTGAACAACATCATAATGAGAGCAGACTTTGATGATTACATATCCCTTATGAATTGGGCATCTTCGGAGCATCTTCAAGATGCAGAGAAGGTGGTCAATCAAGACAGGATATTGGAGTTTCATCAGAATGCCTCCCGCACTGCATTATTAGCCGCTTCGATTTATGAAAATCTTAAATTGATTCAAGCCGAAATGCGTAAATTCGAAACAACAATGGTTTGACACCTTTCAAGCGAGCCCAGCGCCGCTTAGTGAAAGAGCCTTTGTAGTCGATATTTAACCCCCAAGGGTACACAAGTGCCTTTGGGCTGCGTGTACCTTTAATCAGTAGTGAGGACACGCTATGAGTAAATTAGAAGGTGGCAGTAAAAGCGAGATTATGGATCGTCGAGAGCAGCGTTTTTTTGCGATTTTCGATGCTTCTTTTTTAATAACTGGGCTTTTTGGATATGTACTGCTTTTTAATGCGACCAAAGAGGATTTAATCGTTTTAATTGGGGTCGTTAATTCGTATGTGCTATTGAATCAGCTTGTTAAGGCAAGTTTCAACTTCAATTACATCCTCAAAGTGGCAGTTATATCTATCGTCTTTAGCGCGATATACCGCTTTTTAGCTTCACTAGCAATTTAACCAAGACAGTTAATGCTGCCATTGCAGCTTAACATCAAAATTTAACCCTTGGGGTGAGTAATGTCCCCTAGGGCCATAGCTCACCCTTTTTTGTTTTATGCCTTACGGGCATTTATGGAGTGAGTCACATGGCAACAATCATTAATACTAAAATTGGTGATTCCAAAGGCCGCGCTCGCGTGTGGGTCGAGGGTTCCAAGCTATCACGAGAAGGGTGGGATGCAGGTCGAAATTACACTATTCACGCAAACGGAAATGAAATCCGCTTAGCGGCAGATGAACAGGGTAAGTACACCGTAAGCCGTCGCAGTAAAAACGGTAATATCACACCCATTATCGATTTAACCTGTAAAGCGATTACAGAGGTTTTTGAAGGCATTAGCAAACTCAGAGTGTTGATTAAAGCAGGGGTAATCATTATCTCAGCGCATCATCAATCTGAGCGGGTTAAGAGTCGGGAATCACGATTAATGTCACGCCTGCAAAATGGTGAGTCATTGAAAGTGGCCTCGTTATTCCATGGCGGTGGCGTGTTAGATAAGGCTGTCCATCATGGATTAGAGTCGGCGGGGATCTCCAGCAAAATAGCTGTCGCTGTTGAGCTAGAGTCCCAGTACCTAGATTCGAGCCTGACCAACAATCCAGAGTTGTGGGATAGCAGTTCTATTGTGATTGAGTCTCCGGTTCAAGATGTGAACTTGCAGCAATGCAATATGGAGGTCGATGTGCTGGTTGCGGGTATCCCTTGCGTCGGCGCATCAAAAAGCGGTCGAAGTAAACTGAAGCTCCAGTTCGCAGAATCTCACGATTCGGCAGGCGCTTTGTTCTTCTCGTTTCTTCAGTTCGCGCAAGTGTTAAATCCGGCGATTATCTTGATAGAAAATGTGGTCGAATACGCCAACACTTCATCAATGACAGTCATCAGGTCTGTGCTGGGTTCGTTGGGGTACAACCTCCACGAAACCACATTAGATGGTGGCCGCTGGGTTTTAGAACGTCGTAAACGCTTAGCCGTTGTCGCTCTGTCGTCGGGAATTGATATGTCAGAGTTTGACATCTATTCACTTATGCCTTCTCGCTTTCCAGAGGCC
Source organism: Shewanella sp. GD04112 (assembly GCF_029835735.1). NCBI lineage: Bacteria > Pseudomonadati > Pseudomonadota > Gammaproteobacteria > Alteromonadales > Shewanellaceae > Shewanella > Shewanella sp. GD04112. The sequence goes on along the minus strand of NZ_JAOEAL010000002.1, from coordinate 62,274 downwards.
AGTCTAGGGCATATTTTGGATGCGGTGCCGGACGGCGACGACAGGTACAAGCCGTTTGATTATCTGGCGGCGAAGGAAGAGCGCGATAAAGCGGCAGGTAAGGGGTTTGCTCGTCAGTTATTGACAGCAGATTCCGATGGCTGTGGTGTGATAGGCAAGGACTACGCGAAATGCCGTAGCACTGAGCCATTCATCATCAATCCAGTTGACTCCGCGTTATCAAGATTGTTCACACCGGTTGAGCATTGCCGCGTGAAGGGAATCCCAGTTGAAGTCATTCAGGGATTATCTGACACAGTGGCGCATCAAATCCTTGGGCAATCGGTGATATACCCTGCCTTTAAAGACTTGATGCAATCAGTAGGACAAACGCTTTTAACCAATACCGTTAAAGCTGCCATTGCAGCTTAACATCAAAATTTAACCCTTGGGGGGGGGCCATGCCCCCAAGGGCCATGCTCACCCTTTTTTTATACCTGCCAACGGGCAATAGGAGTGAGTTATGGGATTTTTCTCTTGGAAAACAGCTGACAAAAACGAGTCTATCTACAACATCTATTCTGGCTGCGAAGTCAAAGAAGTTTATATGTTGCAGCCTCACGACCAGCCACCAATCAAAGAACCCGAATATGAGGGTTGTGGCGTATTTGGTGGTGTAGATGCGTATGTCTGGCTAGCTCAAGCCAATGCGGAGCATTACGGTTTCGACAGTAATGAGCTAGACAGCGAAGAGCTACGCGGTCTCGGGATTGCGATTGAGTTAGGTGATGTCTTACAAGACACGCAAACAGGCGATTATTGGCATCTATGCAGTGATAATCGCATGTTAATACCTGGCAGATATGCAGCATGTAATTACGCTGAAGTGATCCCCGAGTTAGGTGATTGTGCAAACAATCTGATCCAATCAGGTCGTTTTAAGCAGGTGAGAATTAAGGCGATAAAGCCTGCACTTTACCTACTTAAGTTTTCACATAACCCTCGTGCCATTTACGAAGATTTACCGCCCTCAAAGCAATGCCCAAAACAGGGATTTTTCGTAAAGTGGTGAGAGCGAGTAATCGTTCCGTTGTTAGTCGTTTACATTTTTAACCCTTGGGGGTGAGTTTAGCCCCTCCGGGCCATAACTCCCCCTTTTTTAGTTTATGCCTTACGGGCATTTTTGAATTTGGAGTGAGATATGGAAAATTTAGTAGTTGGTGCCTGGGAAACAAGCACTAAAAAAATCGTGGCCTATGCCACTTTACAGGGTATAGAAATTGACCGTCGCCCTAAGCGCCATGTTTATCACATTGGTTTATATGAGATAAAACAATCAGGCGACGTGAGACTTGCTGCAGTTGAGACCGTGAAACTCGAAGGGAACCTACTTCCGTTTGAGATTCAGGATGAACTAGAACTCATGAATTTGTGCTTCTGGGGCTTCCGTATTGCGAAAGCAAAACCTACGTCTTTGAAGTCAATTAGCCGTGATGATATCGGGCTTATTGAGTTCTGCTATGCAATGTCTTCGAAACCTCAAGCCATTCCGTTGCCACTCACTGAAGAAGTGAGCTGGAACGGGATTGTGAGCTTCGGTCAAAACGCAGGGAGATTAGCACATGCTAAATAATTCTCATGCAAGCAAGAAAGCGTCATTGTTAAACATTAACGAGCTTAAAGAGGCGTTAAATAGTATCGATGGCAACCTGTATTGGTTCAGAAAAAGAGGTCCGAGATACATCTCAAGTAAGGAAATTGCTCAGCAACGATGGTTACGCCGACTCATTAAGAAGCGCATCCAAAAAGGGAGAGCAAAACCGGAGTTAAGTATGTATGGGTCTACAATGGTCAGAGATTTCTGGCCATTCGGCGGCTCATTAAACTTTGAGACCTCGCTTAAGAGTGGATGGGAGCGGGAGTATTGCGACGAGTATCAAGGATTATGGGTTAACCCTCAATCTCTCATGTTATGCACTTACACCGAAGGGGACGTGGTTTACGTCAACGCCCCTGACAAGCTTACGTACCAATCGGAATACAACCGGCACATCTGTTTCATCAACGATCTTTAGTCACGATTAATAACTATCGGGTAAGACCTTACCCGACGGGTGTGGCTTACTTTAAAAGGAGCAAGTCATGCTTATATCAATTGAGTCAGATAATAACTCCACTCTTCTTTTGCAGCTTGAAGTTAAAGGTATTTCTGTTTTTACTGAATGCCGAAGCGGTTACTGCGGGGCTTACAGCACCAAATTAGTTAATGGAGTTGTAAGCTATAAAGAAGAGCCAGTTAGCGTCAAAGCGGGTCATGTGCTTGTGTGTTGTGCAAAAGCTCACACTGACGTGACCTTAGAAGTTTAATTTTTCATTACCCCTTGGGTGAGCAATCACCCATTGGGGTAGCTCACCCTTTTTTGTAATAGGAGTGAGCCATGAAAGTCGATAAGGTTATTCGCTTGCCGAGAGAAGACGAGGGCGGTATAGGGATTGTCCGAATGGGGAATTTCAATATTGTAAGTAGTCTATCTCGCCGTAAAGCGATTACAAGAAAGCGATTTATGCGTAAAAAGCCGGTGACTATACAAAACCTTGAAAATGGGCTTTGGATATTGCGATATGCAATGGGCAATTCTGGCAACCTTTCACTAACGAAGAGTCAGATTGCTATAGATTACGATGGTATTCAGCAGCTCGGTTTAACGCTGCGTACAAATCCCGTCAATCTAAAAGTAACCGATTCTTCTCAGTTAGAGATTTTCCTGCATTTCTGGCTTCACCCAGATCTAAACATTCGTATTTCAATGCGAATGGGGGCGATAGGACTTTTTCTAGGCGCCATTGGTTTTGGGATCTCATTAATCACGATACTTTAACTTAACAATGCAAACGGTCACGCCGTTGCAAATACCCTAGGGTGAGACAACCCTAGGGTTGCTCGCCCTCATTTAATTTTTAAATTTTGGAGTGAGCACCATGAATTACGAATCAGAAATTAATACTGTTTTCGCTTCTATGACAGCTGAATCGAATCGATTAAACCTGCCGATTGTCTATAAAGATGATTTAAAGGTCGATCTCGAAACGCTTACAAGGTTCGCTGACAAAGGTATCAAGCAGTTCTTGTGGCAGCTGCGCGAAGGCGGTTCGGTGTTAATCCCTGTGGGACTTGGCGTAAACCCGGTATATGTGAGCTTTTGGCACAATGCAGGTTACCCAACAAGCCCTTATTTAATCTCAATTGATGACGGGAAATCATCGATAGAACCGATCTCAATTGAAAAAATGCTTAATATTGTTCACCGGAAACCGCATGGTCAGGTGGAGGATATTATTAAGCGTGGATGCGATTTAAATATCTGGGGACTATGGAACACTCCCAGTTTTGAATCGTTTTCAGTGGCAGGTTGGCGCGATTATTTTCAGTATGCAGGCAATAAACTGATGGTGGATTTAATCAAGCAACATCTGCACTAAAGTGTAGAACGACGTTGGAATGCTACGGCATCCCTTCGTCGTTTTTTTTTGGGATTTTTTGGCTAGTTAATTTGAATAAACGGTCTTTAACGCGGCTCTTGCCATCGAAAACCAACCCGCAAAGGCGCTGGTGGCGGGTGACATTTTAAATGCACGATTGACCTTGAATAAGCGATTAAACGCGAGGCCTGCGCCGACTTCTGCCAACGACAAACTGCAGCGGTGGAATCGGTGGAGCACATCTTCTACTTCATCCACTGAAATAACCCCCGTTAACAGCAGATTGCTATTATCACTGTACACGGCGGCAAACCCTTCCAGTTCCGCATTGGGCGCAACGTTATATTGCTCAGGCTCGCTCATGGCATCAATGTTAGCTGTAGTGAACTCTTCCCCTTTGGAAATGGCTTTGACGCGGAATTCCCCAGCTGTATCCGATTTATACAACCGGTTGTAGCCTCGAGCAGTGAGTATTGGGTAAGGCTCTGCAATGCCTGGTATTGAGACTAAGGCCAAGTCTGAATGGTGAGGGTGCAGGTTAATCTCTTCGTCAAATAGGAGCTTAATTAGTTGCTTTAAATGCTCTTTATTGACCTGTTCTGGCGCGAGACCAATCAATCTTAAATGAACCTCCAAGAACACCAAACGACTCGGCGCACTGTTGCAGCCTAACTCCACTGCCAATTCGGAAAATAGTGGATGAATTGTAATGCGCGACATGCTTACCTCAAGATGTAAATTTGTTATGTGAACTTTATCTCACAGAAAAATTTTTTCGCAAATTTAGGAGAACAGACCAAGTTTTAACAAAAAATATCTACCCAATTTTTTGTTATCCTGTATTATGCTCATGATTGGGTAGATATTTTGTGATGCACGTCACCACGGTTGTTAAGAGGATATTCTAACCAACTGATTTAACTGGATAATGCAGCAAAATTTGCAACGTTTTAGAACTGTGATGAAATGATTCTGGTCGTAAAATTTAACAAACAAGGAATTACTAGATGAAAACTCAACACAAATTAACAATCGTAGCATTATCTGTTTTAGCTCTGTCTGCTTGCAGCTCAAACCCTGTTTCAGATTATGTTGAAGCACAACAAGAGCTAGTAGAACAAAAAAATGAACAAATGAACGACGCTATAGAAAAGGCGCCTGAGTGGTTCTTAAACCCTCCTGCTTCGAATGGTGATGGTGTTTACGCGACGGCAATGGGCCGTGCTGATAACTTGATGGCCGCTCGCAATATTGCGAACTTAAATGCGGAATACGCGATTGCTAAGACAGTATCGCAGGAAGTTTCTGGTCGTGAGCGTCAAAACACTGAAGTGCGCAATGGTCGCACTAATCAGTTGAATGATGAAACAATTGTTAAGCTAGTAAATCGTGCAAAAGTCGTTGGCTATAACCACGTTAACACCCAAGTTCGCGTCGAGAACGGGCTGTACGTAGTGTATATGCTGTTACACCTGCCTTACGACAAGCTGGAGCGCATGATTGAACTAAACGATCGCAGCTTTGAAGAGCGCTCTAAAAAGGCTTATTCAGAAGTTGAAGCATTAGTGAAACCTTCTCCGACTGTGAGAAATGTAACAGCTGCGGAAGTTGTAACCCAATGAGATATGCTGCTCATGTGGGCCTAGGAGTGGGTTGTTGGGGCGTTTACGCTGCTATCGTCAACTCCTATGCCCCTGAGACAGTAATCGGTGTTGTAGATGCCTGTTTGATGTTACCCGTGGTGGCGATAGCGTCGTTATTACCTGACATAGATCATCCTGAGTCGAAATTGGGAAGAAGGATTAAACCAATATCAACGATTCTTTCGCTCTTCTCACATCGTGGTATCACTCACTCATTGTGGGCTGTTGGGCTAATGGTCTGGCTTTTAGCCAGCCATCAAGCTGACTCTATCGCATCGCAAGCCCTAGTCATTGGCTATTTAAGTCATTTACTTGGGGACGCGGTGACTCCTGCCGGAATTAGACCATTTTGGCCATTGGGTAGAGCGCAACGAATTGGGCTAAATCATGCAGTAGTAGCAAGTGTTGGTATTATTTTATTTTTAAGATGGATGTATTGAAGATGGGAAGTTCTGGTGCGCAAAACGTAGTGATGATGTTTAGAGCTCGCGAAGAGAAAACTCTCAGAGATTCAAGATTTTCTGAGATTGTTGATTCTGCGACGCCAAAAGATGTTAAAGCTATGATCACTGTTGTGTTGGAGCAACAACTGAATCGCTCAGTCGTTGTAATTCAGCACGACTCGCATCTTGAGTTTGTCGCCGGTGACACTCGATTAGAAGTCGGGGTTAACGGTAATTACTTCAACGAAAAATTTTGGAACGATGAATACCCTGCGGCTGAGCTACGTTTAGCGTTAATGTTTAGCTCGGATTCGGTGAAATGTACGCCGGAATGGAATGCAATGGTGAATTTCAAAGCTAAGCACATTCGTGATTCTATTCGTGTATCACTCGCCACTGGTGTCGTAACGTGCGCAAGTTGTGCTGATTTCTGGGGTGGGGCAAGTCTGCTAAAATTGAAATTTTTAATCACTAACTTAGTAAATAGCCTGCATCACATCACGTCTTCAGTCTAAATTATTTAACGAAATCTCGCGAAATTCTCCATCTATAGCGAGCATCGCTTAGGTGGAGATGGATAGCGAACCAGCCGTTAGGTTGGCCTATCTTGGTTTTGGATATATTGCTTTAAGATCTCCAAAGGCGCACCGCCTGCCGTTAACAGGCAGTATGCACGACTCCACAACACGGGCTTCCAGTAAAATGGCTTCAAGTGGTCGGCATACTTTTTACGAATCAGCCTACTCGATACTGTTTTGAGGCTATTTATGAATTTAGCGGGTTCGATGGTGGGATTTAGCTCCAACATTAAATGAACGTGGTCTGCCTCCCCGCCAAACTGCAATAGTTGGACGCTCCAATGCTCACACTGAGCTTGAAAAATTGCCTCTAGCTCATCAAGCATTTCATCGGTGAAGCATTTATGCCGATATTTAGTAACTAACACCAAATGAAACTTTATGTCGTAAATGCAGTGATAATGGGATTTCATCGATTGACACCAAATATTATTTACTGCTATTTTTTCAGGTATGAACAAAAAAATCCACACTAAAACACTTAAAGTTAGAGTCCGTGATAAGCATGTCAAAACGCTTAATGCATGGGCTTTTGCCGTTAATCAAGTGTGGAATTATTGCAATGAACTATCTCACCGCGCCATTAAGGAACGCCAAAAATGGCTTTCAGGTTATGATTTACAAGATTACACCAAGGGTGCCAACAAAGAGCTTGGGCTTAATTCTGCCACCATCCAAATGATTGGACACGAGTACGTGACGCGCAGAAAGCAGTTTAAAAAAGCCAAGTTGAACTGGCGTAAGTCTCGTGGAGCAAAGCGATCACTCGGTTGGATTCCTGTTCGTAGCGATTGCATCAGCTTTAAGAATGGGCAGATCTATCATAATCGTCACTATTTCAAGGTATGGGACAGTTATAGCCTCTCTCAATACCAATTCAAATCAGGATCATTCAACGAAGACGCCCAAGGCCGCTGGTACTTTAACGCTGTGGTCGAAGTAAAGCCAGAGCAAAGCTCAGGGACAGCCAGTGTCGGCATAGACCTTGGTTGTAAAGAGGCCGCGACGGATAGTAACGGTCATAAGGTAGTAGGTCGGCAATATCGCAAACTCGAACAGCAATTAGGTATTGCGCAACGGGCTAACAAAAAAACTCGAGTCAAGGCGATTCACGCCAAAATCTGCAATCGTAGAAAAGATGATTTGCACCAATACAGTCGCCAGCTCGTCGATAGCAACGCGGCGATCTTCGTTGGTAACGTCAATTCCCTAGGTTTAACAAAAACCAAACTGGCCAAATCCGTTTTAGATGCTGGATGGGGAATACTCAAAACAATGCTGGAATATAAATGCGCTCACGCAGGCGTTGTTTTTGAAGTGGTCAACGAACGTTACACAACCCAAATCTGTTCGTGCTGTGGGGAGATCCCCGCCAGCAGTCCGAAAGGTAGAGCAGGTTTGCGAATAAGAGAATGGTCTTGTGGCAGTTGTGGTGCTACGCATGATAGAGATGTCAATGCAGCCAAGAACATTCTTGCGGCCGGGCATGGCCGTCTAGCGGTAGGAATCCCCCACTATAGTCAGCTTGTCTGATTTAGTGGAGGGAGGATGTCAAGTTCAAAGATGGCAATATCTACATTGCCAAGTCCAAACAGCCGCTTGATATTCGCTGGTCGCGTGAACTTCCTAGCGAACCAACTACCGTCACTATCTCGAAAGACAGTGCAGGCCGCTACTTCGTGTCTATGCTTTGCCGCTTCGAGCCTAAACCACTGCCTGTTACCAAAAAGACAACGGGTATTGATTTGGGTTTGACCGACCTTGTGATTACCGCTGACGGGTTTAAATCTGGCAATCCCCGCCATACTGCAAAGTACGAGAAGAAATTGGCTCAGGCGCAACGCCGCCTTTCCAAGAAGAAGAAAGGAACTGCCAACTTCCACAAAGCCAGAATCAAAGTTGCTCGCATTCAGGCGAAGATTGCCGACTGCCGCCGCGACTTTACCCACAAACTCACCACTACGTTGATAAACGAAAACCAAGTGATTAGCTGTGAGAGTTTGAGCGTTAAAAACATGGTCAAGAATCCGCGACTTGCTAAGGCCATTGGTGACGCCAATTGGGGCGAAATGGTTAGGCAGCTTGAGTACAAAGCAGAATGGCGCGGCAGAACACTTGTCCAGATTGACAAGTGGTATCCGTCTAGTAAGCGTTGTAATTGCTGTGGTCACGTAGTTGATTCTCTACCGTTACATATAAGGCATTGGACTTGTCCAGCGTGTGAAGCGCGCTTAGACCGTGATACCAATGCCGCTATTAATATCAAAGCCGCTGGGCAAGCGGTGTTAGCTTGTGGAGCGTAAGTAAGTCCCGATTGTTCTAATGAACTTCGGGCATAACGCCTTGAAACAAGAATCCCCTTCGATAGGGAGGGGAGCAGTCAATTAGCGCTCTGATTCTCTATTACTCCAAGTAAAGAAGTGCTTTTGCTTGTGGGTAATGGTCATCCAAGGACGATATTCAGTCCCCTTGTTCTGTGAAAGTCTGGTATAAATCTGCATTACATTCTGTAAGTATTGGATTTTTACCGTGGCAGTTTTAGAGTTGTAATGACCAACCGCCTCCCACACCGACTGACCTACGTTCAATTCTGACATACGGCGCAGCAATACGTCAGCGGCAGCAGCAACGCCAGTACACGTATCCTGGGCCACTTGACGCCAATCAGGGTAGCGCGACTTAAACCATGTCTCCGTATACTGAATCGTGTTGATTTGACCAACGCCCAGATCAAACGAACCATTCTTATTCTGAACAATCGCCCCACGTCTGCCGCCCTCAGCAACCAGTACCGCGAGTAATAAGTCTGGGTCGATAGGCCGAGCAGCTTTAGCAATACAAAACTCAAGTTCCTGCTGGGGTACTCGATAGCCATTACTTAAGTAAGTGTCGTTCAAATCTGCAATAGTTGACATGTTGTTTGCGTTTAAAAAAGTGTGTAATATCGGCGAGTATAACACGAGATATTTATTAGAGAAGCATTCGAATGGCATTCAGCGGCGCAACGATTTTGGAATCATTGGTTAAGAATATTAAAGCCAACAAATTCAGTTTTTTAGATTCGCTTAAAAACAAGCTAAAAAACAAATCGCTTGCGGATAACTCTCGAAAACGGAGAGGTCTTGATCCGGTAATTGTCTCCGTGGTGTCGGTATCTGTCCTTGCGTATTTTATGTATTCCGGCGGTGTCGATAGATTTATCTTGTGGTACAAACTGGCGAGTAATGCAGACAACGCGTTGTTAACTGATCCTGTCAATGTTTCTATTCGCTCACTCGACACATTGGCTGCAGCCAATCCTGTGGCCAAGTCGAATTTGACTGTGCAATTCGATGGGGTGACCACTTACCTTGCCGACGATACAAAATTTAAAATCAGCCTCGTGTTTACTGATTACCCTGACTGCGCTGTCGTTATTGACGGGTATATGGCTGAGACCACTGGCGGAATTAAAGAGGACAGCAAGGCTCACGTAAGCTGCTTATTCTACGAAAGAGAGTCAATTTTTGGCACTATTCCACTCACGAGCATTACCACTATACAGAAGCCAGGCCAAGACAATGAAGTGAACTCCGAACAACGTAATCAGCGTAAGTATCTCGTAGATGCAGAGCCCCTTCCCATGGCCAAAATGATAGGTTGGAACCAACTGACATCCTCCGAGAAAATCAAATTTGGCAGAGAGTAGTTAAGGAGTACCTATGCTGTCAGTTTTGCATATCAATGACCTTTACATCGTTTTAGAAAATCTAACGTCCAACCGAATCCCTGCGACCTATATCTCAGAATTTTTGCCGGAAGCGAAAATACCAGCAATTGTGTACCTAATTGACCGAGGACGACTGGTGAAATTATGTCGTGAAAGAGGTCAGATTGTGGGATTTGAAGCCTGTTCAGTCAGCCAGTTTTCATGGATGCACACCATGATCGCCGCGACAACCACAAATCAAGTGGCTTGTTTATAAAGAAATATTCCAAAAATTTGCCAGAAAAAAAGTGTGTGGCTTAATACTCATAACAGTAAAAACAAAGCGATTACGTTATGAAAGCGAGTCAGTACATACAGTTAGCTATAGCCAACAATCGGCAAGTGACCGTTCCTGAGATAAACATCGAAAAAATGCATATTCAGTATGTTATCGATGAATCGGGTTTTGACCTTCCCAGAGACCAGTTAGAAGCCTACATGCTCAGTGTTTACGCTGCGACAGGCTTGTCATGGAGCCCAGGTGAAAATCTGCTGTATTTGGCGCTGAATGACGAAGGTCAGATTGAAACCAAACTGACCTATATCGGCGGTCTGGATTTAGCGCTGCAATCGGGTGAAATTCAAGCATATCAGGCATGGGCCATTCGAGAAGGGGACTCTATTCGAGTTTTTAACGACAGAATGCCACTGGTCAGCTTGGTTGGCTTATCACCTAAACGTGGCGAATTGCGTGGCGGTATTGCTTCAGCGCTATTGCCATCAGGCGAATACGTGTCCTTTGAGATTGACCAAATTGAACTGGAATCTGTAGCTGAGAACGGCTCAGAGGTTTGGCAATCAATCTACGTCGATGAAATGGTAAAGAAGCAAGCGCTTTGGCGCCTATTAAACCATGTCGCGATCACTGCATTTGACGGCTTTTATAACACCCTTACGGCGCATTGTGAGGCGTTAAGGCCAATCCGCAAAATTGAAGCACCGACCAAGAAAACAAAGTTTATGGCTGCTGGCGTGGTAGAAACATCAGCATGTCGTTTCGATGCACTATTTGACTAAACCAGAGGTTTTTATGAGTACCAGATACACCTCGGCAGATGCCGCACACTACGTTCAACATCTCTGTGTCGAATTTAATACTGCATACCCTAATAACAATTTTCCGTACTCGGAGCTAAACATTTTATTTGCTCAGTTGCAGCGCCTGTTAATGCTCAATCCATCCCAAATTGGCTGGGTAAATATTCATAGCGTTTTTGATGTCATGACTGAGTTGACACAAGCACAAATCAGCCTCAATCCGAACCGCAAGCAGGCATCTATTCTGTTAGGGGCTTACTACGATAGTGGTTGGTTAGGGGTGCAACTGTGCTGGACATACCGTGGTTACCGTGACGCGGCGGCAAAGGCGGGGATCATCCGTTCTGCACGACCTGTGATTGTGTATGAAGCCGATGATTTTCAGTGGATTGACTCTTTTACTCCACCTCGCCACCAATATGACCCATTTAGCAAGAATCGTGGAAATATCCGCGGTGCCTATTGTGTAGCAGAGCTCGCTGGTGGCGGTGTGTGCGTAACACATTTCACCTTTGATGATCTCATGACGACCTTTGAACATCGTCAGGTGGCCACAAGAGCTTGGAATGAATTTTTTGTAGGGATGATCTTAGCTAAAACAGTGAGACTTTCCGAAAAAGCATGGTCAGAAGCGGCTTAAGAGGCGAAAAATGGAATTACAAGTAAAGCCGACAACCCGTTTAAAAACACCCTTCACGATTGCGTCTAACGTGACATCTACTTTCACCGTTGAGGCGTATGTTGAACATGACTCGATAACCATTGCCACTAATTCGGTTAATCAAGGCGTGAAAGCGCTAGAAGTGATCCTGCGTGACAACAACTCCGTGTGGGAGGTCATTCAAAATCGATTCGCGGTGTGGACTCAGCATTTTATTCAGTTAGGGGCTTACTTCTTACAAGAAGGGACGTTGCCGCTCCCAGCGACTAAAGTGAGTGAGCCATTAGAGATACTGAAGTCGATGCCGGAAATCTGTGCCGGTGATTGGATTGTAGAAAGCGGTACTAGCCAGATTTTTACGCTGGTTAAAGATCAGGGAAAGTTAAGTGTATTAACCACGCATCACTGTGAGAGCTTCCATGTTTGCACCAAATTGATTGCATGGTTTGTGGGCCAAGAGCAAGTCACGTCTGCGATGTTTGAGGAATCAAATAGCGGTTATCTCATTTTGGACGTGGCAGAGGATGGGGAGCCATTATCGCCCAAGTTAACCCCAAGTCTGAATGCGCGTAAAGCATCTGCAGGGCGATCACTCGCTGCACTGCGTCATTTGCCCTCGGTTGATATTCGGGTGCCGGTGATGGCTCCTTTGCCAAATATCGACGTGCTGGCCAAGATGCCGACAGCCTATGAAGTGCTGAGCAAAGTTAGCGCCTTACAGCGCAGAGTCGTGGCGATTGGGACTGTGGTGAAATCGAACCAGACAAAAGAAATTATGGGGAACACGTTACAGGGTTTGGCGGGTTTAAGAGACTCTGGTTTGTACGATGTAGAACTCATTCTAAAAGGTAAAAAATTGCTTCGTTGGAAGTATCTGTCAGAGTGATTGGACATCAAGAGAGGTCAACGTGAACGCAAAGCAAATCAAAGTGTATATGGGGCAGCATCAGCCATTTGCGAGCCAATTCCCGCTAACGCTAGGCAGTGGAAAGATTGTCAGTGAGTTTAAGATGGAGTGTAAGTGTGGTGAAGAATTTAAGGATGAATTAGTTAGGGGCAGTATTCATCTCGTAGAGAGTGACATTCTCTATCGTGGAATCGGTATCTGCGATTCATGCCACAAAATCGTGTGCCTAAGCGGCACGGCTACCATGAAGGGGGATGATTTTGAGCTTGAGCCGGACCCATTTGTTGTTCAATCACTGTTTAACCAATAAGGCGCCTAGTATGACCAGGCTGAGTTCACTCGCATTACTTATGCTTTCCTTGTCCATTACTAACGGTTTGGCTGCGGCCGACCTGAAGTATCACCGTGAAGATTACCCGCATTGGAGTGATTTGGATGGCAATGGTCTCAATACGCGCCACGACTTACTCGCTACACAATCCACGGTTAAACCAAGTTTTAGCCGTGATGGTAAAACCGTGACTCGGGGAAGATGGGTGTCACCTTGGACGGGGCAAATCTATCTCGATCCCTTTGCGCTCGATGTGGATCACACTGTACCGCTTGGCTATGCCCATGCCCGAGGCGGTAAATATTGGGATCGCTATCAGCGTGAGATGTTCGCAAACGATGTGAGGGATCTGCAGGTAGTCGAAAAGGGATTGAATAAAGAAAAAGGATCTGCGGGGATCACCGAGTGGTTACCGCCCACCAATCAGTGTCAGTATATCTTGCGATTTTACCGGATCATGAAAACGTATCATCTAAAATATTTCACTAAAGAAGAACCACGGGCGCTGGCGCTGGTAGCTCAGTGTCAAAGGGGGGAAACGTGGTCAAACTTGTTGGAGAGTAATACTTTTCACCAAGTTAAGTTTGATACTGAGTATTAAAGGATCATACTGAAAGGCAGCGCTCACATCGCTGTACTGCCTTTTCTAAATCGTTTATGCCCCAAAACGTGTTAACGTAATTACTCTATAGGTCGGCTTTGAGCGATTTGCGGACATTCGATTTTTCGTGAACCCAGAGCGTATCCTCTAATCAGGGGGCCAATTTCAGTGTGGCACTACACTTTACTTACTCAATGGATCGCAGACACAGACTGTACAACCTCTTGTGCACCTTTTTCTATATCCAAAATTATGCTGGAAAGGAGAGCAATTTTCTCACCATTTTGACCGCTGAGCCCATCGATAGCATTAATGGCTTGCATAACCTGACTAGTTACTTCCAGATTTCTTGCAACAACACTTGATATCTCATCAGTCGCTGAGCTTGTTCTTGAAGCCAGCGATCGGACTTCATCTGCGACAACAGCAAATCCACGTCCAGCCTCGCCAGCACGAGCTGCTTCGATAGCTGCATTTAGAGCAAGCAAGTTGGTCTGCTCTGCTACGCTACGAATGATATTGACCATACTAGAGATTTCTTTTGCTTGGTCACTTAATCGTTGAATAACTTGATTAGTAGTTAAAACTGTTTCGGATATCTCGCTTGCTAAATCTAAAGAGGATTCAATATGACTCTTCCCTTGTTCAGCGATATTAAAGGTTTGAAGCGCTGTTTCGTGAGCAACCTGGGCAGCTTGTTTTGCCCTCATTGCCTGCATAACACGATCTGTAATTGCAGTCGCAAATTTGATAACTTTGATGACTTTGCCGTCATTATCTTTTACAGGGTTATAACTCGCCTCAAACCATATATCATTACCTCTGGCATCATATCTCTTAAACTTACCAGAGCTGAGTTTACCCACAGCCAGGTCTTTCCAGAACTCTGGATTTTCTCTATAAAAACTGTCATCACAAAACATCTTATGGTGTCTGCCTACGATCTCCGATAGTTGATATCCCATAGCTTGAAGGAAGTTTTTATTTGCATTAACGATCTCACCACCGGGAGTGAATTCAATAATAGTCATAGCTTTATCTAGTGCGTGATATATCGCGTTTTGGTCCGTTAACTTTAATGTCTGCTCAGTTACGTCTGAGGCAATTTTGATCACGCTTGATACTTTCCCTACACCACTATGCACGGGAAAATAAGTCGCCTCTAACCAAATAGATTTTCCACGCTTTGTTTTTCTGTTGAATGAGCCATGCTTCGCTTTGCCTGAGGCAAGCTCAGACCAAAAGTTCTTGTACTCATAGCTTGCGGAATATTTGGGATCACAAAAAATTGAATGATGCTTGCCAACAATTTCCGATAGTGAATACCCAACAGTGTGCAGAAATAAATCGTTTGCATCCTGAATATGACCATCAGGGGAGAATTGTATAAATGCAACACTGCCTCTGATTGCGGCAATCACCGAGGTAGCCTCTGACAAAGCTGTACTCAGTCTTTCGTTTTCCTGTTTGATTTTTTTGTTGAACATCGCAGTCTCTGTACGATTGAAAATGTAACAAATTATATCTGAATAGAATGAATTCGAGATGAATTTTCGACAATTACCAAATTTATCAGATATTTGTCTATTTAATGAACGATTTGGCATTTAATGCTGTTTAATAACGACATAAAGGAAGTGGAGGGGCATAGTTAAGACAGCTGAGTAACTGGCCTATTGGTAAAAAATATCAGAAAACTTCGGTCTATGATGGTCCGCTTTCAGTGAAAAGCGCCGATTTTATCGAATCTCAGTGAATTTCCGCTTTTGGCACAGAGCCGTCATTCGGCTCTGAAACGTTTTTGTCCAGAAGTAAGCCACAAGGAGTATGAAAGTTATTCCTCTCCAACACGAACATCCTTCGAAATATCTTATTTTTTCTCGGTCTGACTGCCCGCCACACGGTTGGCAGCTAGAGCTTGGGATAATATCTCCCGTTCACGCTCGGATTGAGATAGATCTAATTTCACCTGATTCAGTTGTTTTTCGACGCTAATAAGCTCAGCTTGGACGCTTCCGAGTTGGTTTGCTTGCTGACGATAACTATTGAGATCTGTATTAAGTCTTTGCGTATCACGCTCAAATGCCAACTTTTCTGCATTAACCTCGGCTAGTTTTGCTCGAGAGTCTGCTAATTCATTGCGCACCGATACTAAGGTTGCCGTTAAATTTTCCGCAGTCTTACCTAGCTTGGCTTCTGTAGCCTTTAATTCTGTTCGGTCCTGCGTCAATCGCTCAAGGTTCGCTGTGGTGTATGAGATCTGGTCTTGCTGCTTTGATAGTGTGGCCTGCAGAGTTGCAATGGTGGCCTTCGCTTGCTCTAACTCTCGCTGTTCTAGTTCACGCTTCGCAAAATCGATGCTGAGTAATTTAATTTGCTCTCGAGATGCCCTTAATTCGGTCTCTGCTTGTGCAACGCGCCCATTCGCTGCGTCTACTAATGCTTCTGCTTTTAATACTTCGGCTTTTGCGTGATTTCTTGCGTCATCAATGGCCTTTTCGCTGGTGGCCTTTAACTCTCGCAGTTGTTGCTCTATCAGGCTTACAGCGGATTGGGCCTTTTCGACCTTGGCTGCGGTGCTGGTTTCAATCTCCGCAACTTGAGCCGCCGTAGTATTCAAGACGCTTTCTAACTTATCTTCACTGTCACTTAACAGCGATAGCGTTTCATCAAGGTTTCGCGTCAACTGGGCAACTTGCTCGGTCAGCGATTCGTTACGACGGTCAATCATGAGCAACAGTTCTTGAGACAGCAACTTAGCTACGGCAAGGCTTCCAACCTCTTCCGCGATAGCATTTTTTCTATGCTCAAGATTATTTTTGTACTCAATCAAGAACCCTTGGATCGACGATGTTCTGCCCTGCAGATGAACGCTCAAGTTACGTGTCGTTGGCTCGACACCGTTTTTAAGCATTTCATTCGCGAGCTTAGTCACTTCCTCAAGAGTTGCCTTCGGTTTCACTGCCAATTGTTCCATTTGCTTGCCTCAAACATCTTCAAAGTTAATGACTTACATCGATAAATCACAGTGTAGCCAGTTATTCAACACTCTGCAATGGAAACGATGTTTTTACGGAAACATCGTTTCCCGTTTCCCGTGGTGATTTGCGTCATTCTTGTCTTGTATGGTGCTGATATAGAAGGGTAAATCCTGAAATTGGCCAGAATCGGCCGCCGTAATAGAATGTTCCTACATCAACTGAATGGGACAGAAAAAATGACCGAACTAGCAACTACGCCAACTGCACCGCGCAACCATGCAGAGGTCGCTATGTACCACTACTATCTGACCAATGCCGTGTTGACGACGAGCCCCAACGAGCAAGTCATTGGTGATGTGTTGGGGATGGGGGAAGATGACTTTGTGATGGAGCTGTTTGCGCTGTCTGAAGCGTTTTGGCTAAAAGGTGAAGATCTCTATGCCGAGGGTAAAGCGTTCTCAGGGCTTGCGGTATTCGACGTTGTGGCTGAGCTGGCTGAGTTCTTCTGGGGGTATGTAGAGCATACTGGAGAAATGCCTGACCTTGATGCGTTCAAGCTGGATATTGACCGAGTGTTTGAGACTTACACGCGATAAATCACCTGTCTAATACTCTTCAAAACAGTGAGGCCTACAACCCCGATGGTAGTAGGCCCAACTTCCAAGCAGTAGTTTCTAACCCTGTAATGGAGTGCTTATCTTTTTAATATTTGTTCCCTCCATGTATTCTTTACGCAAAAAATCATCTTCGGGATTTTCGATGTTTCAATAATTAGTTATACTGTATTAATGTACAGTATTTGTGATTTGTCCTATGAACGTCATCATTGGTTTGGCATCGGCAGGCATACACGGCTTTGAGAGCCCCGCCGCTGGATACCAAGAGAAGGCGCTAAGCCTCAATAATCTTATTGTCTCACACCCATCAGCAACGGTATTTGCAGAGGTTACCGACGATGCTATGACGGGTCTTGGGCTATTTACCGGAGATCTACTTGTCGTTGATAAGTCATTGACTGCGACGCGGGGAGATGTCGTTTTGGCGCTGGTGGACGGCGAAACCGTTTGTCGGCAGCTAGACCATGACCATCATAAACTTCATGCCAATACCAATGCTCATTATTCCGAAATATCAGTCACAGACGGGATAGAGATTCAGGGCGTGGCCATTTGTGCCGTGCGCTTTCATCGACGAAAGCGCGATCCTCTAGTGTTGAAAAGCCTTGATGACCTTCTGGTTGAATCGACGTTTGTGGGCCGTGCAAGAGGTGACTCGATGACGGGGGTGGGCATTCACTCCGGTGACATCCTGATAGTGTCACGTCAACTCACCGCAGGTTCAGGCGATGTCATTATTGCCATGTACGAAAACGAATTTGTCTGTAAAGTCCTCGATCTCACCAATAGCAGGCTGTTATCGGCTAACGACGATTTTGAGCCGGTGTTAATCAAGCCGGATGATAGATTTTGGTGTGAGGGTGTTGTGCCAGCATCAATTAGGCTACTAAAACAGCCGAGTTTATTGCTATGAGCAGTATTATCGCGCTTTGCGACGGGAATAATTTTATAGCTCATGCGAACAGATTTTTAACCCTCTGTATCGTGGTAAGGCACTAATCGTGGTCTCGAACAATGACGGGATGATCGTGACGTTAAGCCCAGAAGCGGCCGCGTTGGGACTTAAAAAATTCACGCCTTACTTTCAAGTGGCCGAGTTCTGTCGGGCGAATGGGGTGGTCATTTGCTCGAGCAATTATGCGTTGTATTCAACAATCAGCACCCAGTTCATGAGGGTCGCGTCGAGAGAGTGCTATTCGTATTTTCCCTATTCTATTGACGAAATTTTTGCTGAATTTGGCAACGACACACCACAAAACCTATCAAAATTAGGCCGTAAGCTAAGGCATGATGTGTGGCGCGAGGTTAGATTGCCTATCGGTGTCGGGCTAGGGGATTCCTTGACGCTGGCGAAGGCCGCAAATCATGCTGCGAAGCGCTTAGGCTATCGCGGTGTTTGCGTGATTAAAGCGCATAATCGCGAAGCCATCTTAGGGGCGATGTTGACTACCGATGTGTGGGGGGTGGGTAAACGAATTGGTCAGCGGCTAAGTTCGATGGGGATTCACACGGCGCTGCAGTTGGCCCAGATGAAGACTAAGACCGCGAGGAAAATGTTTGGCGTTAACATCGAAAGAACGGTTTTCGAGCTGAATGGGACAAAGGCGTTTAGCTGGGACGATATGCCCGTTAATAAGCGACAGATATTCTCTACACGCTCGGTTGGCCAGCGAATAACGACGATAGCAGGGTTAAAGGAGGCGTTGTCATTCCATGCGTGTGAAGCGGCTCGAAAGCTAAGGGGTCAAAAATCGGTAGCACGTTGCTTGGTATTTTTTGCTCAAACATCCGCGTATGACAAGCATGGTGTTAGTGGTTTCAGTCGGACAATTCATTTACCAGCTCCCACCAGTGACAGCATGATCATCAGTCAGCAAATTACCTCTGCGGTTGAGTCATGTTATGCCGCAGTGCCGTACTATCGCGTTGGGGTAGGGCTATTAGATATAGAACCAGGCTTGCAGCTCGATATGTTCAACGACAACCTGGGAAAACCAGCGTTGATGTCAGTCATGGACAGATTAAACGAGCAAATGGGCAAAGGTGCCGTGTTCGTCGTCGCCAATGGCATTGAGAAAAATTGGCAGATGCGCCGTGAGTTTTTGAGCCCGTCCTATCTAACCAACTGGAATGACATCCCTAATATCAAGTGTTAGGACTTGATTAAGGAATACTAGCGTATTAGTACATTTGTGTGAGTAGAATAAAGTTTCATACTAAGTAATAAAGAATCATACTGAGTATTAAAGATTCATACTTAAATGGCAGCGATCAGAGTACACTGCCATTTCTAAAACGTTTATGCCCCATTGCGAGTCAGCATCATGAATTTAGGCTAGGTGTGATACCCACTGATTGACCAAATTTTAGTAATACTACAGAGTGTCTATAAACGAGGTCCACTCCAACCATATGTTGCTTAGGTAATCACAATACTTTAAAGTTAATTTTTGAAAATTAACGATTCAAAAGGAACTTTGAACTTGGTCATTTCATTTTTTGTCGCCTTTTTGCTTGCTTGGCCTACGAAGGGAATATCTTTAGTTATCTATGCCATTATTATTGCTATAAAAATCTATTTTGATGGTAGATCCATGAAATTTGAAATTTACGAAAAAAAAGCGACAATGGCTGTAAATTCTAATCTTTCAAGACTTCCTCAATGGTTCGAGAATGAGGCGAAGTTGGAAGAATTTACTGATGGAGTCATCGAAGTTGCTAGAACTAAAGGGATTCCAGCAGCTTTTTCTAAAGCTCTTTTTAATGACCAAAGTAACAAATTGTTGTTATTCCATTTTGCTGGTGCAATGGAATCTGAAGGTGCATCATTTTTAGAGCAACAAGTCGGCGTGACAAACAAGGTTGTTGAGTCTTACATACATTATAAATCATGAAATGTGTTATAAATATTGATTTTTTGTTCTAAATACTGATTTGGTATTTAGATCTTGCCGATAAACTCATCAACCTAAAAAGGCACTATACTACCTAGGAGTCTTATGCATCTCTTCGTTCCTATAGGTTTTTTCATAGCCTTGGTACTGGCAATCCCTACATTTGGGGTATCGATCATCGTCTTCTTCGTTTTAAAATTCTATATTGACTTGCAAGGTGTGTCCTCAATCGTAGCCGCGGCGTTCAATGCAGAAAGAACCGATGAAACGGTCGTAGCGCCATTCGTTACGAATACGGCTATCCGAAAGTTCTTCAAGAATTATGGTACCACCGAGAACAAGTACGACTCGTTCTTTGGTGCTGGTCTGACTTTTATTGGTTATGTACAGTTGGCTAACACAGAAATTGTTGTGGCAATAGTGAAGAGTAGAGATGCCACATTCATATCAACTTATGAACTCCCTTACCAATTCGGAAACGACTTGAATTCACAGATTCAACGCAAGGAATGTATTGATGAGATAGCTACAGCTATTGGCCGTCCCTCTGCGGCCACTTAATAAACCTATCTAGGGTAATAGCTATGCCGTTTTGCCGCGAAATAATTGCAGGGGGTAGTTTGTAGTTATCAGAAGACAAGGACACCGAGAATTATGAAAAAAACTATGAGAACTTTGTTAAACGGCACGAAGGAAGCTTAGGTCCCTTTATAGTCGGCGTTCCAGTTGTAGGTTAAGTTCAGCCTAACAAGGCAAATCAATGGACGCTTAACGCTTGGGTGCTTATTGTTTAAAGCTTTTCGTTGTTGCAACTTTGGTGAAAACGCCACTGTTTGCGGCGCAAAACCGCTTTTGTGTGCGCGTAACCTGCTGTTTTTATGGGGAAATAAGATAATGCTTTTTTATACTATCGTTTTCGTAATTATCGGCTTTGTTATTGGTGCTTTTATTAAGGACCCACGTAGTGCGATTTTATCTATTGCCGCTATATCAGTCGTTTGGGCATTAGTATGGGGACCATGGGCTTTTGCTGCATTTATAGAACTACTAGTTGGCTACTATATTGCGAAAAATGCTCTAGATAAGCAGCGACAGTCATAGACATTTAACAACGCAAATCAATGGACACTTAACGCTTGGTTCTTGTTATTTAAAGGTTTTGTTACTGAAAAATTGGCAATAGCGCTACTGTTTGCGACGTTTAATCATAGAAATTTTAATCCGAAATAGACTAATTAGAGCAAAGGGTCTATCACGTTAATGTCCAACAACTAGTTGGTAAACTGTCCGGCACGTTTCTGCCCCTAAATGCGCTAGCCCCCGAACTAGGACCACACTCTCGCGCTAGTTATTGACCTACTTTTCCTAATAGCAGATTATGAACCAAGTTGACCAATTGGAATTATACAGACAAAGTCATGGAACGAATTGAACCATTCAATGCACAAACTCTAGAGGCGGCTTGCCGAGTGCTTGCTGACACTGAAAGAGGCTTAACGGGTCCAGAGTTAGGATATTTAATTCAGGATTGCAACATCCATGATATCAGCCCAACGATGACCAAATGGAAGAGGTTATTTAACTCTTTAGTCGATGCTCAAAATACATATCAAGTTGGCAATCATCTAATTATGTTTATTAATCGTGCATTGAATCCTGTTAACTATGCTCGAGATAAGGAAAAATTTGAATGGCGTCGGTCTGAGCTGAACGTGGTTCTATCTTTCTCAGGTTTTCACGTCCGAGAGGATGGAAAAACTATCCGAATAGCCAAAGAGACGACCCTTAAAGGGGCAAGAGAGAAAGCTGGAGCGCTTAGAGTAAAGCTTGAAGATAGAGGTGCTCACGCAGAAGTGTTTAAGTATTGTCGTGCTGAATTACTCGATGAAAACTACTTTCATGCAGTTCTAGAAGCCATAAAAGGTATAGCGCAAAGAATTCGTGATATGTCCCTATTAACAACAGATGGTGCTGAACTCGTAAATTCAGCATTTTCTGTTAAAAATCCGGTACTAAAAATCAACTCATTAACTACAGAAACAGAAATAAGTGAACAGAAAGGCTTTAGCAATATGCTTGTCGGACTGTTTGGGGCAGTACGCAATCCGGTTGCTCATGCGCCTAAAAAATATTGGGTAATGAGCGAACAAGATGCTTTAGATATTTTGTCCACTGCTTCTTTCATACATAGGAAATTGGATATTGCTGTAAAAGCATAAATTCGTTTGGTGCTCATAGAATGCCCCAAAACTTGTTTCGCATGACTGAACCAGTTCTGCTTGGTACTGGATTTTAGACCTAATTTTCGTAATGCTAGTAAGTGTCTACGATTTCAGTGGCGATGAATTTATTCGCCGCTATTTACTGCATGTTTTACCGAAAGGATTTATGCGAGTGCGGCATTTTGGCTTTCTGGCCAACGCGTGCCGTCGTAAAAAACTCGCGCTCATCAAGCCACACTTGCATCAATCTCAGCCAGCCATCGCGAGTCCAGCGGTGAAGGAGCTCTATACGTGGCTCTGCCCAACATGTCAGCACGGTCATCTGCAATTCCAGGGGATAATAAAGCCTGCTGAGTTACTGATAAATACAGCTCAGTTTGCGTCGCCTCGCGCCGCAGGGTTGCCTTGAACTAGAGGATAACGTAAGCGGTAGTTAACGTGTGAGGGATGAGAGCGGATGGCGTGATGCCGATGCAGGGGAAGAGTCATGTTTGACACTTGAACTTACGGGCCAACACGCGCCATCGGCAACACTAAACACGGCCAAAACCGTTGCAGAGGAGGTTAAAGCACAAAATAATTCAAGCAATTAGTCCTCAATCGGTTAAAGAACCCCCTACCGTAAAAAAGCAAATTCCTATAGCATGATTAATACCAAATAGTACGGATGTGGCAGCGGCCAAGTCCAACAATCGATTGATGCCCAGCAAACAGCACAGGGCATCAATACTAAGACGTTATGTTCAAAAAGGAGAAATCGAGTGGCACTCGTAAAATGTAAAGAATGTGGAGAGCAGGTAAGCACAAAGGCGAAGTCATGTCCTAAGTGTGGAGCTAAGCCACCGAAGAAAACGTCTTTCCTTACATGGGCTGTATTAGCCTTTATCGTCATTACTGTTTATGGCGCATATCAGCAGGAGTCGAATATGACTCCTGAGCAAAAGGCTGCGAGAGCAGAGAAGCGAGAAGTCGAAAAAGCAGAAGAAGCGAAGAGAGATGCTGAGAAGAAAGCAGCTCAAGATGAAAAGTACAAAGAGTACGCTTGGATTGAAAAAGGAAAGGATGCTGTACTTGCCAGGCTCAAAGATCCAAAATCGGCAGAATTCAAGGACGTATATTTCTTTCGTGGTGCAGACAATGTTCCAATGACCTGCGGCCAAGTTAATTCTAAAAACTCATTTGGCGGCTTTGTTGGGTTTCAGCATTTCGTTTCGGGCGGTTCACCAGATATGACCTTCTTGCAAAATGAAGTCGATGATTTCGCATCAGTGTGGAACAAGTTCTGCACCAAATGAACAATTTGCTGCACCGGACAAACCTACGCTGCGCTTCGGTTTTCCGGTGAGCAAGGCGTTAGCCCAAAATGGAGAATCACATGATCAAAAATATTTTAATAGGAACGGTTATTGCGCTCGGAATGACCGGCTGTACTAGCATGGCTGACACTATGTCTAAAGCTGCTGGCCTTGGAGTTGTGTCGCAAGAAAAATCAACTTTTGATAACGCGACAATTATTTCTGTTTCCCCAACATTTCTTTATACAAAAGGCTCTTGGGGAAACAGCATTAAGCTTGGGGCACGTTGGTCTAGCAAATCACCGGAGTATGTTGCCTTAATTCTTGCATATGACTCCAGCATCACCAGTAGCAGCACGGCATACCTAAGCCTTACTGGCATAGACATTAACATCGACGGAGAAATATCTTCACACTCCACGGGAAGCCCAACAAACCTTGACAGCAGCGGCTACAACTCTGTGTCAAAAAACATTTACACATCCAGCCAAAATACCGTTGTCATTCCGTACACTCTTCTAGAGCGCATGGTTTCAGCAAAGGACTGCCGCCTCCGCATACAAACAGGCAAGGGCTATGAAGACTCAGAGTTTTCTATTGAGCGTATACCGGGCGGCCAAGGCACAGCAATTCTGTCAATAAAAGAGTTTATGGCCAAAGTTTCTGCGACAAGGGGCTAACAAAAGCAAGCAATGGGATTGTCAAACGCTACGCGTTTGCCAATCCCTGTTGCTGGCGTTATCGCCAGAGAAATTTTAATCCGAAACTCAAAAATTAGAGTTGGGGTTCTAACTCATTTATGTCCAGAAACGTGTTTGAATGGGGCCAATCAATCTGTGGATGCTCAAGACAACCAGTATGATACTTTATTACTCAGTTGTAGCGTGACTCAGATTTTGTAGTAGGAATTAGTATGAATCTTTATTTCTGGGTGAGTATCATTTAGAACGGTACAAACAGGGTTACTTGACTGCTTAGTATGAAACTTTATTCCTCTCCTAGGGGTCGTCTCAGAAAACGGAAAATAAAGCACGCTAAGCCGGTGGCAGCGGTCGCAATGGCCTAAACTTCCCCGCACCGACCTTGGCGCTGCTGCGCCATAGGTAATCGCCGGTCAGGTTGATGTGCTCCCACCCCAGCGGCGACAGATATTGCAACAATGTGTCGTCCAGCGCCGTGCCGTTGCCACGCAAAGCACTGGTGGCACGCTCCAGATATACCGTGTTCCACAACACGATGGCCGCCGTCACCAGATTGAGGCCGCTGGCCCGGTAGCGCTGCTGCTCAAAACTGCGGTCGCGGATTTCACCCAATCGGTAGAAGAAGACCGCCCTGGCCAGCGCGTTGCGCGCCTCGCCCTTATTCAGCCCCGCATGGACGCGGCGGCGCAGCTCCACGCTTTGCAGCCAATCCAAAATGAACAGCGTGCGCTCGATGCGCCCCAGCTCGCGCAACGCCACGGCCAAGCCGTTCTGGCGCGGGTAGCTGCCGAGTTTGCGCAGCATCAGCGAAGCCGTTACCGTGCCTTGCTTGATGGAGGTGGCCAGCCGCAGAATTTCATCCCAATGGGCGCGTATTTGCTTGATGTTCAGCCTGTCGCTGCTAATCATCGGCTTGAGCGCGTCATAGGCGGCATCGCCCTTGGGGATGAATAGCTTGGTTTCGCCCAAGTCACGGATACGCGGCGCGAAGCGAAATCCCAGCAAATGCATCAAGCCAAACACGTGATCGGTGAAGCCTGCCGTGTCGGTGTAGTGTTCCTCGATGCGCAAGTCCGACTCGTGGTACAGCAGGCCATCAAGCACGTAAGTTGAATCACGAATGCCCACGTTGACCACCTTGGCACTGAAGGGCGCGTACTGGTCGGAGATATGGGTGTAGAAAGTCCGTCCTGGACTGCTTCCATACTTCGGGTTGATATGACCAGTGCTTTCTGCTTTGCTGCCGGTTCTGAAGTTCTGGCCGTCCGACGATGACGTGGTGCCGTCACCCCAGTTGCCGGCGAAGGGTTGCCGAAACTGCGCATTCACCAGCTCGGCCAGCGCCGTCGAATAGGTTTCATCGCGGATGTGCCAGGCTTGCAGCCAAGACAGCTTGGCGTAGGTGGTGCCAGGGCAGGACTCGGCCATTTTGGTCAGACCCAGGTTGATCGCGTCGGCCAGGATCGTCGTCAACAGCAAGGTTTTGTCCTTGGCCGTGTCGCTGGTCTTCAGGTGTGTGAAGTGGCGGGTGAAGCCCGTCCATTCATCGACCTCCATCAGCAACTCGGTGATTTTGAGGTGCGGCAGCAGCATAGCTGTCTGGTCGATCATGGCTTGCGCGGCGTCTGGTACTGCCGCGTCCAGCGGCGTGATCTTCAGGCCTGACGCGGTGGTGATGATGGCATCCGGTAAGTCGTTGGCCGCAGCCATGCGGTTGACTGTGGCGAGTTGCGCCTCCAACAATTCCAACCGGTCATGCAGGTATTGGTCGCAGTCGGTGGCCACTGCCAGCGGCAATTCGCTGGCCAGCTTCAAAGTGGCGAACTTCTCGACCGGCACCAGGTATTCGTCGAAGTCCTTGAACTGGCGAGAACCCTGCACCCAGACATCACCGGAGCGCAGCGCGTTCTTCAGCTCCGACAGGGCGCATAACTCGTAGTAACGCCGGTCGATGCCGTCGTCGGTCAGAACCAGCTTTGCCCAGCGCGGCTTGATGAATGCGGTTGGCGCATCGGCGGGCACCTTGCGCGCGCTGTCGCTGTTCATGCCGCGCAGCATGTCGATGGCATCGAGCACACCCTTGGCGGCGGGCGCAGCCCGCAATTTGAGCACGCCCAGGAACTGCGGCGCGTAGCGGCGTAGCGTGGCATAGCTTTCACCGATGTGGTGCAGGAAATCAAAGTCGGCAGGCCGCGCCAATGTTTGCGCTTCGGTGACGCTGGCGGCGAAGGTGTCCCAGGGCATAACGGCCTCGATGGCGGCGAACGGATCGCTGCCGCTTTGCTTGGCCTCAATCAACGCTTGACCGATGCGCCCATACATCCGCACCTTGTCGTTGATCGCCTTGCCGGAAGCCTGGAACTGCTGCTGATGCTTGTTCTTGGCCGCGTTGAACAGCTTGCCGATTATGCGATCGTGAAGGTCGATGATTTCATCGGTGACGGTGGCCATGCCTTCGATGGCCAGCGCTACCAGCGTGGCATAGCGTCGTTGCACCTCGAACTTTGCCAGATCAGCAGGCGTCATCTGGCCACCTTCACGAGCGATTTTGAGCAGGCGGTTCTGGTGAACCTGCCGCTCGATGCCTGCGGGCAGATCAAGTGCTTGCCAGGATTTCAGGCGCTCAATATGTTCGAGCATGTGGCGAGAGTTCGGTTTGGCAGGCGACTGGCGCAGCCATGCCAGCCACGTCACTTTACTGCCGTCCTTGCGCTTGAGAAGTTCGTCCAGGCGCTGACGGTGGGGTGATAACAAAGAATCGGTCAGCGCCGCGTAAATGCGTCGGTTGGCACGGGTGATGGCCTCGGCGCTTGCGCGCTCGATGGCATTCATGGCGGGCAGGATAATGCTCTGCCGCCGCAGATTCTCGACAAGTGCGCTCGCCAGCACGATGCCTTTGTCGGTCTGCAAGGCCAGCTCGGTCAATGTATGCACGGCTTGCCGATAGTGGCTCATGGTGAAGGGCTTGAACCCAAAAACCGTTTGCAGCTCGACCAAGTGCTCCCGCCGTGTCTGTTCGCGCTGGCCGTACTCGCTCCAACTTTCCACTGGCATCTTGAGTTGCGCGGCCACCATGCGCAACAGGGGCGGAAACGGAGGCTCATCGACGCCCAAAAAGGTGCCAGGGAATCGCAAGTAGCAAAGCTGCACAGCGAAGCCCAATCGATTCGCGGCGCCGCGACGCTGACGGATCACCGACAGGTCGGTTTCGTTGAACGTGTAGTGCCGTATCAGTTCGTCTTTGGCATCTGGCAGTGCCAGCAGGCTTTCGCGCTCGGTGGCGGACAGGATTGAGCGGCGTGGCATGGTCAGTCTTCCCGCAGGTACTGGTACAAGGTTTCGCGGCTGATGCCGAAGTCACGGGCCACCAAGGTTTTTTGGTCGCCTGCCGCAACTCGCCGTTTCAACTCGGCAATTTGTTCGCTGTTCAGCGATTTCTTTCGTCCCCGGTAGGCACCGCGCTGCTTGGCCAGCACGATTCCCTCGCGCTGACGTTCGCGGATCAGGGCGCGCTCGAACTCAGCGAAGGCTCCCATGACCGACAGCATCAGATTGGCCATCGGTGAGTCCTCGCCGGTGAACTTCAGCCCTTCTTTGACGAACTCCATGCGCACGCCCCGTTGTGTCAGCCCTTGGACGATGCGGCGCAGGTCATCAAGGTTGCGTGCCAGCCTGTCCATGCTATGCACCACCACGGTGTCGCCCTCGCGGACGAAGGCCAGCAGCCTTTCCAGCTCGGGACGCTGGGTGTCCTTGCCAGAAGCCTTGTCGGTGAACACCCGCGCCACCTGAACACCCTCCAATTGCCGTTCCGGGTTCTGGTCGAAGCTGCTGACGCGGACATAGCCGATGCGTTGACCTTGCAAGATGCCTCCAAAGGCAAAAGTGTCAGGATGAAATCTATTACCTTTGACGGAATATGTCAATCAATAGGAAATTTAACTCTATTCTGACATCGTTTGCACATGGTGTCGTTTTCAGAAGACGGCTGCACTGAACGTCAGAAGCCGACTGCACTATAGCAGCGGAGGGGTTGGATCCATCAGGCAACGACGGGCTGCTGCCGGCCATCAGCGGACGCAGGGAGGACTTTCCGCAACCGGCCGTTCGATGCGGCACCGATGGCCTTCGCGCAGGG
Source organism: Shewanella sp. GD04112 (assembly GCF_029835735.1). Classification (NCBI taxonomy): domain Bacteria; kingdom Pseudomonadati; phylum Pseudomonadota; class Gammaproteobacteria; order Alteromonadales; family Shewanellaceae; genus Shewanella; species Shewanella sp. GD04112. The sequence continues at coordinate 34,017 of NZ_JAOEAL010000002.1, read as the reverse complement.
GTAGTGAATCCGCCAGGATTGACTTGCGCTGCCCTACCTCTCACTAGTGAGGGGCGGCAGCGCATCAAGCGGTGAGCGCACTCCGGCACCGCCAACTTTCAGCACATGCGTGTAAATCATCGTCGTAGAGACGTCGGAATGGCCGAGCAGATCCTGCACGGTTCGAATGTCGTAACCGCTGCGGAGCAAGGCCGTCGCGAACGAGTGGCGGAGGGTGTGCGGTGTGGCGGGCTTCGTGATGCCTGCTTGTTCTACGGCACGTTTGAAGGCGCGCTGAAAGGTCTGGTCATACATGTGATGGCGACGCACGACACCGCTCCGTGGATCGGTCGAATGCGTGTGCTGCGCAAAAACCCAGAACCACGGCCAGGAATGCCCGGCGCGCGGATACTTCCGCTCAAGGGCGTCGGGAAGCGCAACGCCGCTGCGGCCCTCGGCCTGGTCCTTCAGCCACCATGCCCGTGCACGCGACAGCTGCTCGCGCAGGCTGGGTGCCAAGCTCTCGGGTAACATCAAGGCCCGATCCTTGGAGCCCTTGCCCTCCCGCACGATGATCGTGCCGTGATCGAAATCCAGATCCTTGACCCGCAGTTGCAAACCCTCACTGATCCGCATGCCCGTTCCATACAGAAGCTGGGCGAACAAACGATGCTCGCCTTCCAGAAAACCGAGGATGCGAACCACTTCATCCGGGGTCAGCACCACCGGCAAGCGCCGCGACGGCCGAGGTCTTCCGATCTCCTGAAGCCAGGGCAGATCCGTGCACAGCACCTTGCCGTAGAAGAACAGCAAGGCCGCCAATGCCTGACGATGCGTGGAGACCGAAACCTTGCGCTCGTTCGCCAGCCAGGACAGAAATGCCTCGACTTCGCTGCTGCCCAAGGTTGCCGGGTGACGCACACCGTGGAAACGGATGAAGGCACGAACCCAGTGGACATAAGCCTGTTCGGTTGGTAAGCTGTAAAGTTAGATGCACTAAGCACATAATTGCTCACAGCCAAACTATCAGGTCAAGTCTGCTTTTATTATTTTTAAGCGTGCATAATAAGCCCTACACAAATTGGGAGTTAGACATCATGAGCAACGCAAAAACAAAGTTAGGCATCACAAAGTACAGCATCGTGACCAACAGCAACGATTCCGTCACACTGCGCCTCATGACTGAGCATGACCTTGCGATGCTCTATGAGTGGCTAAATCGATCTCATATCGTCGAGTGGTGGGGCGGAGAAGAAGCACGCCCGACACTTGCTGACGTACAGGAACAGTACTTGCCAAGCGTTTTAGCGCAAGAGTCCGTCACTCCATACATTGCAATGCTGAATGGAGAGCCGATTGGGTATGCCCAGTCGTACGTTGCTCTTGGAAGCGGGGACGGAAGGTGGGAAGAAGAAACCGATCCAGGAGTACGCGGAATAGACCAGTTACTGGCGAATGCATCACAACTGGGCAAAGGCTTGGGAACCAAGCTGGTTCGAGCTCTGGTTGAGTTGCTGTTCAATGATCCCGAGGTCACCAAGATCCAAACGGACCCGTCGCCGAGCAACTTGCGAGCGATCCGATGCTACGAGAAAGCGGGGTTTGAGAGGCAAGGTACCGTAACCACCCCATATGGTCCAGCCGTGTACATGGTTCAAACACGCCAGGCATTCGAGCGAACACGCAGTGATGCCTAACCCTTCCATCGAGGGGGACGTCCAAGGGCTGGCGCCCTTGGCCGCCCCTCATGTCAAACGTTGGGCGAACCCGGAGCCTCATTAATTGTTAGCCGTTAAAATTAAGCCCTTTACCAAACCAATACTTATTATGAAAAACACAATACATATCAACTTCGCTATTTTTTTAATAATTGCAAATATTATCTACAGCAGCGCCAGTGCATCAACAGATATCTCTACTGTTGCATCTCCATTATTTGAAGGAACTGAAGGTTGTTTTTTACTTTACGATGCATCCACAAACGCTGAAATTGCTCAATTCAATAAAGCAAAGTGTGCAACGCAAATGGCACCAGATTCAACTTTCAAGATCGCATTATCACTTATGGCATTTGATGCGGAAATAATAGATCAGAAAACCATATTCAAATGGGATAAAACCCCCAAAGGAATGGAGATCTGGAACAGCAATCATACACCAAAGACGTGGATGCAATTTTCTGTTGTTTGGGTTTCGCAAGAAATAACCCAAAAAATTGGATTAAATAAAATCAAGAATTATCTCAAAGATTTTGATTATGGAAATCAAGACTTCTCTGGAGATAAAGAAAGAAACAACGGATTAACAGAAGCATGGCTCGAAAGTAGCTTAAAAATTTCACCAGAAGAACAAATTCAATTCCTGCGTAAAATTATTAATCACAATCTCCCAGTTAAAAACTCAGCCATAGAAAACACCATAGAGAACATGTATCTACAAGATCTGGATAATAGTACAAAACTGTATGGGAAAACTGGTGCAGGATTCACAGCAAATAGAACCTTACAAAACGGATGGTTTGAAGGGTTTATTATAAGCAAATCAGGACATAAATATGTTTTTGTGTCCGCACTTACAGGAAACTTGGGGTCGAATTTAACATCAAGCATAAAAGCCAAGAAAAATGCGATCACCATTCTAAACACACTAAATTTATAAAAAATCTAATGGCAAAATCGCCCAACCCTTCAATCAAGTCGGGACGGCCAAAAGCAAGCTTTTGGCTCCCCTCGCTGGCGCTCGGCGCCCCTTATTTCAAACGTTAGACGGCAAAGTCACAGACCGCGGGATCTCTTATGACCAACTACTTTGATAGCCCCTTCAAAGGCAAGCTGCTTTCTGAGCAAGTGAAGAACCCCAATATCAAAGTTGGGCGGTACAGCTATTACTCTGGCTACTATCATGGGCACTCATTCGATGACTGCGCACGGTATCTGTTTCCGGACCGTGATGACGTTGATAAGTTGATCATCGGTAGTTTCTGCTCTATCGGGAGTGGGGCTTCCTTTATCATGGCTGGCAATCAGGGGCATCGGTACGACTGGGCATCATCTTTCCCGTTCTTTTATATGCAGGAAGAACCTGCATTCTCAAGCGCACTCGATGCCTTCCAAAAAGCAGGTAATACTGTCATTGGCAATGACGTTTGGATCGGCTCTGAGGCAATGGTCATGCCCGGAATCAAGATCGGGCACGGTGCGGTGATAGGCAGCCGCTCGTTGGTGACAAAAGATGTGGAGCCTTACGCTATCGTTGGCGGCAATCCCGCTAAGAAGATTAAGAAACGCTTCACCGATGAGGAAATTTCATTGCTTCTGGAGATGGAGTGGTGGAATTGGTCACTGGAGAAGATCAAAGCGGCAATGCCCATGCTGTGCTCGTCTAATATTGTTGGCCTGCACAAGTATTGGCTCGAGTTTGCCGTCTAACAATTCAATCAAGCCGATGCCGCTTCGCGGCACGGCTTATTTCAGGCGTTATGCAGCCAAATCCCAACAATTAAGGGTCTTAAAATGGTAAAAGATTGGATTCCCATCTCTCATGATAATTACAAGCAGGTGCAAGGACCGTTCTATCATGGAACCAAAGCCAATTTGGCGATTGGTGACTTGCTAACCACAGGGTTCATCTCTCATTTCGAGGACGGTCGTATTCTTAAGCACATCTACTTTTCAGCCTTGATGGAGCCAGCAGTTTGGGGAGCTGAACTTGCTATGTCACTGTCTGGCCTCGAGGGTCGCGGCTACATATACATAGTTGAGCCAACAGGACCGTTCGAAGACGATCCGAATCTTACGAACAAAAGATTTCCCGGTAATCCAACACAGTCCTATAGAACCTGCGAACCCTTGAGAATTGTTGGCGTTGTTGAAGACTGGGAGGGGCATCCTGTTGAATTAATAAGGGGAATGTTGGATTCGTTGGAGGACTTAAAGCGCCGTGGTTTACACGTCATTGAAGACTAGTCCTTTGCATAACAAAGCCATCAAACCGGACGCCAGAGATTCCGCGCCTGTTGCGCATGGCTTCGCCATTTTATGCGCAATAGGCGCGCCACCCTGTCGCCGTTTATGGCGGCGTTAGATGCACTAAGCACATAATTGCTCACAGCCAAACTATCAGGTCAAGTCTGCTTTTATTATTTTTAAGCGTGCATAATAAGCCCTACACAAATTGGGAGATATATCATGAAAGGCTGGCTTTTTCTTGTTATCGCAATAGTTGGCGAAGTAATCGCAACATCCGCATTAAAATCTAGCGAGGGCTTTACTAAGCTTGCCCCTTCCGCCGTTGTCATAATCGGTTATGGCATCGCATTTTATTTTCTTTCTCTGGTTCTGAAATCCATCCCTGTCGGTGTTGCTTATGCAGTCTGGTCGGGACTCGGCGTCGTCATAATTACAGCCATTGCCTGGTTGCTTCATGGGCAAAAGCTTGATGCGTGGGGCTTTGTAGGTATGGGGCTCATAATTGCTGCCTTTTTGCTCGCCCGATCCCCATCGTGGAAGTCGCTGCGGAGGCCGACGCCATGGTGACGGTGTTCGGCATTCTGAATCTCACCGAGGACTCCTTCTTCGATGAGAGCCGGCGGCTAGACCCCGCCGGCGCTGTCACCGCGGCGATCGAAATGCTGCGAGTCGGATCAGACGTCGTGGATGTCGGACCGGCCGCCAGCCATCCGGACGCGAGGCCTGTATCGCCGGCCGATGAGATCAGACGTATTGCGCCGCTCTTAGACGCCCTGTCCGATCAGATGCACCGTGTTTCAATCGACAGCTTCCAACCGGAAACCCAGCGCTATGCGCTCAAGCGCGGCGTGGGCTACCTGAACGATATCCAAGGATTTCCTGACCCTGCGCTCTATCCCGATATTGCTGAGGCGGACTGCAGGCTGGTGGTTATGCACTCAGCGCAGCGGGATGGCATCGCCACCCGCACCGGTCACCTTCGACCCGAAGACGCGCTCGACGAGATTGTGCGGTTCTTCGAGGCGCGGGTTTCCGCCTTGCGACGGAGCGGGGTCGCTGCCGACCGGCTCATCCTCGATCCGGGGATGGGATTTTTCTTGAGCCCCGCACCGGAAACATCGCTGCACGTGCTGTCGAACCTTCAAAAGCTGAAGTCGGCGTTGGGGCTTCCGCTATTGGTCTCGGTGTCGCGGAAATCCTTCTTGGGCGCCACCGTTGGCCTTCCTGTAAAGGATCTGGGTCCAGCGAGCCTTGCGGCGGAACTTCACGCGATCGGCAATGGCGCTGACTACGTCCGCACCCACGCGCCTGGAGATCTGCGAAGCGCAATCACCTTCTCGGAAACCCTCGCGAAATTTCGCAGTCGCGACGCCAGAGACCGAGGGTTAGATCATGCCTAGCATTCACCTTCCGGCCGCCCGCTAAATATCTCCTTTTGGGTTGTTAATAAAACATCCAATAAGTTGACTGTGCGTGAAAAAGAAAGTTTTGTGTGATGGCGTTGAAGATCGCACCGTTAAGCTCTTATGTGGGATGGTGCAGAGCTCGACGACTACCGATAAAACGCAACCGCCGCAAACAGACAAGAAAAAGCCCCAACTGATAACAGTTGGGGCTTCAGTATTGTGATTGGTGGAGCAATAGCACCCTGAACCCAAAACCTTCTCGCTCAACCGGTAGTGGCTGATAACAACTCGTGAGGGCTATTGCGGGTTAAGCATTTAGCGATGTCTAGGGCCAGACTGGACGTCTGAACGCAAGCCGCTGATACTGTACATAACCACAGTATCAGCGGAGGATACCCATGTCGCTGGCAAGGAACGCCACGGCGAGTCAATCGCCCACTCAAACAAACGGTTACGAACGCCACCAACCCGACCAGACGCTGCTCTACCAGCTGGTTGAGCAGCACTACCCAGCCTTCAAAGCCTCACTCGAAGCCCAAGGTCAACACCTGCCTCGCTACATCCAACAAGAATTCAACGACCTCCTCCAATGTGGCCGTCTGGAGTATGGTTTCATGCGGGTTCGCTGCGAGGATTGTCATCACGAGCGTCTGGTCGCCTTCAGCTGTAAACGACGCGGCTTTTGCCCTAGCTGCGGTGCCCGCCGGATGGCCGAGAGTGCGGCGCTGCTGATAGACGAAGTCTTCCCCAAGGAGCCCATTCGCCAGTGGGTGCTCAGCTTTCCTTTCCAGCTACGCTTTTTGCTGGCTCGCCATCCCCAGCTGATGGGCCAGGTCTTGAGTATCGTCTATCGTACACTCTCAACTCATCTGATCAAAAAAGCCGGTTACACCAAAGCCTCTGCACAAACTGGCTCAGTGACTCTTATCCAACGCTTTGGCTCCGCGCTAAATCTCAATGTCCACTACCACATGCTGTTTCTCGATGGTGTCTATGCCGAAGATGACTATGGCAAGCAACGCTTCCATCGTGTCAAGGCACCCACTTACGATGAGCTGAATACGCTCGCTCACACCCTCAGCCATCGCATCGCTCGCTGCATGGAAAAGCGTGGGATTTTGGAGCGTGATGCCGAGAATACGTGGTTGACACTGGAAGAGGGCGAAGACGATACGCTGACTCAATTACATGGTGCTTCGGTTACGTATCGCATTGCCGTCGGCCCCCAGCAAGGGCGCAAAGTCTTCACCCTGCAAACCTTGCCAGGGCGTGAGGATAAAGCCGACTCAAGCAGTCGAGTAGCCAACCATGCTGGTTTCTCGCTACACGCCGGTGTGATGGCCGAAGCGCATCAGCGGGATAAGCTTGAGCGCTTGTGTCGCTACATTAGTCGGCCAGCGGTTTCAGAAAAACGTCTGGCATTAACCGCCAATGGGCAGGTGCGTTACGAGCTCAAAACTCCGTACCGCAATGGCACCACCCATGTGATCTTCGAGCCGCTGGACTTCATCGCCAAACTCGCTGCGTTGGTACCTAAGCCGCGAGTCAACCTCACACGCTTCCACGGCGTCTTTGCACCGAACAGCAAACACCGAGTTCAAGTAACACCCGCCAAGCGGGGCAAGAAGCCCGACAAATCGGAAGGTCTCGATACTAACTGGCGTGACAAGAGTCCTGCAGAGCGCCACCGCGCCATGACCTGGATGCAACGCCTCAAGCGAGTCTTCAATATTGATATTGAAGTCTGCGAACACTGCGGCGGTCACGTCAAAGTGATTGCCAGCATCGAAGATCCGAAGGTCATTGAGCAGATTCTCAAGCATCTGAAACAGAAAACAGCCAAGGCGAATGCCGCCAAGCAGCGTGAGCTGCCACCAGAACGAGCGCCGCCACTGACTCCCAGCCTGTTCGATCCATCACAGAGTCGTCTCTTTGACTGACGACCCCAAATCCAACACTGCTCAACACTGCCAACTTTTAAACGGGGCGGTGGGGCAGTTTGTATCTCTCGAGCTATCAGGCTAGAGATTTTACCGCCAAATCGAACCTTATTAGAGCGGTTTAGGCTGGACCGGCAGTTAAAATTGGGGCTTGAGCGGTAAACGAGTGAGGGAATTTCAGGTAAGATACTTCGGATGAGGAGCAAAAAGGTGGTTTATACTTCCTATACCCGTTAGCACCCTCCCTGATTAAAGGAAGCCGTATGGATATTATTGATAAAGTTTTTCAGCAAGAGGATTTCTCACGCCAGGATTTGAGTGACAGCCGTTTTCGCCGCTGCCGCTTTTATCAGTGTGACTTCAGCCACTGTCAGCTGCAGGATGCCAGTTTCGAGGATTGCAGTTTCATTGAAAGCGGCGCCGTTGAAGGGTGTCACTTCAGCTATGCCGATCTGCGCGATGCCAGTTTCAAGGCCTGCCGTCTGTCTTTGGCCAACTTCAGCGGTGCCAACTGCTTTGGCATAGAGTTCAGGGAGTGCGATCTCAAGGGCGCCAACTTTTCCCGGGCCCGCTTCTACAATCAAGTCAGCCATAAGATGTACTTCTGCTCGGCTTATATCTCAGGTTGCAACCTGGCCTATACCAACTTGAGTGGCCAATGCCTGGAAAAATGCGAGCTGTTTGAAAACAACTGGAGCAATGCCAATCTCAGCGGCGCTTCCTTGATGGGCTCAGATCTCAGCCGCGGCACCTTCTCCCGCGACTGTTGGCAACAGGTCAATCTGCGGGGCTGTGACCTGACCTTTGCCGATCTGGATGGGCTCGACCCCAGACGGGTCAACCTCGAAGGAGTCAAGATCTGTGCCTGGCAACAGGAGCAACTGCTGGAACCCTTGGGAGTAATAGTGCTGCCGGATTAGCTCGAATGCAAACACAAGAGGCAAATATCACTTGAGTTCCGCGCTACAACAAGGCAGATTCTGCTATAGCAGAGTATTACCGCCGGAATGCCGTTTCTCTGCTGCCGCAGCCGACGTTATACCTTCCCTTCAAAGGAGGCATTATGAAGACTCAACTGCCCTAAAGAAAAACTTACAGGTGGATTATGGTCAGACGTTATCTCCCCCTTAACCCGCTGCGCGCCTTTGAGGCCGCCGCCCGTCATCTCAGTTTTACCCGCGCGGCGATTGAGCTGAATGTCACCCATGCCGCCGTCAGCCAGCAGGTCAGGGCGCTGGAAGAACAACTCGGCTGTGTGCTGTTTACCCGCGTCTCGCGCGGGCTGGTGCTGACCCATGAAGGTGAGGGATTACTGCCGGTGCTCAATGAGGCGTTTGACCGGATTGCGGATACTCTGGAGTGTTTTTCTCACGGGCAGTTCCGTGAGCGGGTGAAAGTCGGTGCGGTGGGAACATTTGCCGCAGGCTGGCTGCTGCCGCGTCTGGCCGGATTCTATGACAGCCATCCGCATATTGATCTGCATATCTCCACCCATAACAATCATGTGGACCCGGCGGCGGAAGGGCATGATTATACGATCCGTTTCGGTAACGGCGCGTGGCATGAGTCAGATGCGGAACTGATTTTCAGTGCACCACACGCTCCGCTGTGCTCACCGGCCATTGCAGAACAGTTACAGCAGCCGGATGATGTTCACCGCTTTACCCTGCTGCGCTCATTCCGCCGGGATGAATGGAGCCGCTGGCTGGATTGTGCGGGCGGCACACCGCCTTCCCCGTCACAGCCGGTAATGGTGTTCGATACCTCACTGGCCATGGCCGAGGCGGCACAACTGGGTGCCGGGGTAGCGATCGCACCGGTATGTATGTTCAGCCGCCTGTTACAGTCAGGCGCACTGGTACAGCCGTTTGCCGCAGAAATCACCCTCGGCGGCTACTGGCTGACGCGGTTACAGTCCCGTACGGAAACCCCGGCCATGCAGCAATTCGCCCGCTGGCTGCTGAATACGGCGGCGGCGTAAAACTCACTCACCTTCCAGGCTTTTTACCCGCAAATCATCACCTTCACTGATGCGCAGCCGTTCACTGCCGCAGTGCGGACAGCATCCGGCGTGCTGCATGATTTCGGCCTCACGGCTGCAATCCCAGCACCATGCCTGTGCCGGGATAACATCAATATGCAGTGTGCAGCCCTGCGCCACGGTATCACGGCAGGCGATATCAAAACAGAAATGCAGTGCACTCTCCTCAACATCCGCCAGTGCGCCGACTTCCAGCCAGACATCCGTTACCCGCGCAATGCCGTGCTGTTCAGCCTGTTCGCGGATAATGTCCGCCGCACCGAGGGCTTTACTAAGCTTGCCCCTTCCGCCGTTGTCATAATCGGTTATGGCATCGCATTTTATTTTCTTTCTCTGGTTCTGAAATCCATCCCTGTCGGTGTTGCTTATGCAGTCTGGTCGGGACTCGGCGTCGTCATAATTACAGCCATTGCCTGGTTGCTTCATGGGCAAAAGCTTGATGCGTGGGGCTTTGTAGGTATGGGGCTCATAATTGCTGCCTTTTTGCTCGCCCGATCCCCATCGTGGAAGTCGCTGCGGAGGCCGACGCCATGGTGACGGTGTTCGGCATTCTGAATCTCACCGAGGACTCCTTCTTCGATGAGAGCCGGCGGCTAGACCCCGCCGGCGCTGTCACCGCGGCGATCGAAATGCTGCGAGTCGGATCAGACGTCGTGGATGTCGGACCGGCCGCCAGCCATCCGGACGCGAGGCCTGTATCGCCGGCCGATGAGATCAGACGTATTGCGCCGCTCTTAGACGCCCTGTCCGATCAGATGCACCGTGTTTCAATCGACAGCTTCCAACCGGAAACCCAGCGCTATGCGCTCAAGCGCGGCGTGGGCTACCTGAACGATATCCAAGGATTTCCTGACCCTGCGCTCTATCCCGATATTGCTGAGGCGGACTGCAGGCTGGTGGTTATGCACTCAGCGCAGCGGGATGGCATCGCCACCCGCACCGGTCACCTTCGACCCGAAGACGCGCTCGACGAGATTGTGCGGTTCTTCGAGGCGCGGGTTTCCGCCTTGCGACGGAGCGGGGTCGCTGCCGACCGGCTCATCCTCGATCCGGGGATGGGATTTTTCTTGAGCCCCGCACCGGAAACATCGCTGCACGTGCTGTCGAACCTTCAAAAGCTGAAGTCGGCGTTGGGGCTTCCGCTATTGGTCTCGGTGTCGCGGAAATCCTTCTTGGGCGCCACCGTTGGCCTTCCTGTAAAGGATCTGGGTCCAGCGAGCCTTGCGGCGGAACTTCACGCGATCGGCAATGGCGCTGACTACGTCCGCACCCACGCGCCTGGAGATCTGCGAAGCGCAATCACCTTCTCGGAAACCCTCGCGAAATTTCGCAGTCGCGACGCCAGAGACCGAGGGTTAGATCATGCCTAGCATTCACCTTCCGGCCGCCCGCTAAATATCTCCTTTTGGGTTGTTAATAAAACATCCAATAAGTTGACTGTGCGTGAAAAAGAAAGTTTTGTGTGATGGCGTTGAAGATCGCACCGTTAAGCTCTTATGTGGGATGGTGCAGAGCTCGACGACTACCGATAAAACGCAACCGCCGCAAACAGACAAGAAAAAGCCCCAACTGATAACAGTTGGGGCTTCAGTATTGTGATTGGTGGAGCAATAGCACCCTGAACCCAAAACCTTCTCGCTCAACCGGTAGTGGCTGATAACAACTCGTGAGGGCTATTGCGGGTTAAGCATTTAGCGATGTCTAGGGCCAGACTGGACGTCTGAACGCAAGCCGCTGATACTGTACATAACCACAGTATCAGCGGAGGATACCCATGTCGCTGGCAAGGAACGCCACGGCGAGTCAATCGCCCACTCAAACAAACGGTTACGAACGCCACCAACCCGACCAGACGCTGCTCTACCAGCTGGTTGAGCAGCACTACCCAGCCTTCAAAGCCTCACTCGAAGCCCAAGGTCAACACCTGCCTCGCTACATCCAACAAGAATTCAACGACCTCCTCCAATGTGGCCGTCTGGAGTATGGTTTCATGCGGGTTCGCTGCGAGGATTGTCATCACGAGCGTCTGGTCGCCTTCAGCTGTAAACGACGCGGCTTTTGCCCTAGCTGCGGTGCCCGCCGGATGGCCGAGAGTGCGGCGCTGCTGATAGACGAAGTCTTCCCCAAGGAGCCCATTCGCCAGTGGGTGCTCAGCTTTCCTTTCCAGCTACGCTTTTTGCTGGCTCGCCATCCCCAGCTGATGGGCCAGGTCTTGAGTATCGTCTATCGTACACTCTCAACTCATCTGATCAAAAAAGCCGGTTACACCAAAGCCTCTGCACAAACTGGCTCAGTGACTCTTATCCAACGCTTTGGCTCCGCGCTAAATCTCAATGTCCACTACCACATGCTGTTTCTCGATGGTGTCTATGCCGAAGATGACTATGGCAAGCAACGCTTCCATCGTGTCAAGGCACCCACTTACGATGAGCTGAATACGCTCGCTCACACCCTCAGCCATCGCATCGCTCGCTGCATGGAAAAGCGTGGGATTTTGGAGCGTGATGCCGAGAATACGTGGTTGACACTGGAAGAGGGCGAAGACGATACGCTGACTCAATTACATGGTGCTTCGGTTACGTATCGCATTGCCGTCGGCCCCCAGCAAGGGCGCAAAGTCTTCACCCTGCAAACCTTGCCAGGGCGTGAGGATAAAGCCGACTCAAGCAGTCGAGTAGCCAACCATGCTGGTTTCTCGCTACACGCCGGTGTGATGGCCGAAGCGCATCAGCGGGATAAGCTTGAGCGCTTGTGTCGCTACATTAGTCGGCCAGCGGTTTCAGAAAAACGTCTGGCATTAACCGCCAATGGGCAGGTGCGTTACGAGCTCAAAACTCCGTACCGCAATGGCACCACCCATGTGATCTTCGAGCCGCTGGACTTCATCGCCAAACTCGCTGCGTTGGTACCTAAGCCGCGAGTCAACCTCACACGCTTCCACGGCGTCTTTGCACCGAACAGCAAACACCGAGTTCAAGTAACACCCGCCAAGCGGGGCAAGAAGCCCGACAAATCGGAAGGTCTCGATACTAACTGGCGTGACAAGAGTCCTGCAGAGCGCCACCGCGCCATGACCTGGATGCAACGCCTCAAGCGAGTCTTCAATATTGATATTGAAGTCTGCGAACACTGCGGCGGTCACGTCAAAGTGATTGCCAGCATCGAAGATCCGAAGGTCATTGAGCAGATTCTCAAGCATCTGAAACAGAAAACAGCCAAGGCGAATGCCGCCAAGCAGCGTGAGCTGCCACCAGAACGAGCGCCGCCACTGACTCCCAGCCTGTTCGATCCATCACAGAGTCGTCTCTTTGACTGACGACCCCAAATCCAACACTGCTCAACACTGCCAACTTTTAAACGGGGCGGTGGGGCAGTTTGTATCTCTCGAGCTATCAGGCTAGAGATTTTACCGCCAAATCGAACCTTATTAGAGCGGTTTAGGCTGGACCGGCAGTTAAAATTGGGGCTTGAGCGGTAAACGAGTGAGGGAATTTCAGGTAAGATACTTCGGATGAGGAGCAAAAAGGTGGTTTATACTTCCTATACCCGGACGTCAACAAGTCGATCTATCTGGAGGGCAAGAGCCCACAGCCGCACCGCTGGGAGCCTGCCGAGGGCTGGTTTGCGAAATACGATCACCCGCTATGGAAACGCTACGCCGATCTGGCGGCAGGGGCCGGGCATGGCGGGATGGACTGGTTCGTGATCCACGCTTTTGTCGAGGCGCTGAAGGCCAAGGCCCCGATGCCAATCGACATTTACGACGCGCTGGCCTGGAGCGCGATCACGCCTCTGTCGGAACAATCGATTGCTGAGGGCAATCGCACGTTAGATTTTCCCGACTTCACCCGAGGGCAGTGGCGCACCCGCAAGCCGATCTTTGCGCTGAACGACGCCTATTGATCGACGCGATTTAGGCCAAGCGCACCGCAAAGGCGAAATTGGTAATCTTGTCGGTATCCTTGACGCCCGGCGCGCTTTCGACGCCGCTGGAGGTATCGACCAGCGGCGCTCCGGTGCGCGCAATCGCCTCGGCAACATTCGTCGGATTTAGCCCGCCTGCCAGCCCCCACGGCAAGGCACCGCGATATCCGGCCAGCAGCGACCAGTCGAACGCCAACCCCATGCCGCCGGGCAGCGCGCCTTTGGGGGTCTTGGCGTCGAACAAGATCAAGTCCGCCGCCCCGGCATAGGCTGCGGCGCGTGCGACATCGCTGGCGCTGGCGACGGGCAGCGCCTTCCACACCGGCTTGCCAAACCGCGCGCGCAACTGGGCCACGCGTTCGGGCGATTCCGAACCGTGCAGCTGCAGCGCGTTCAGCTTGGCTGCCACCAGTGCGTCGGCGATGACAGCATCATCCGCATCGACGAACAAACCGACCATGGCGATCTGGCCAGCTGCGCGCGATGTCAAAGCGCCCGCGACATTCGACGTAACCGCACGGGGCGACGCTGGATAGAACACCAACCCGGCATAGTCCGCCCGCGCCGCGATGGTCGCATCGAGCGCCTCGGGTGTGCTGATCCCGCAAATCTTGATTTTCGCGGGCATGCGGTCAGTCGGGGTTCTGGATCAGCCGCACCAGCGTGCAGTCGGGATCGATCAGGTAGCCGATCCTCAGGCCGCTCGCCTCCAGTTGCGGAGCTTTGAAGCGCGGCCAGCCGGTGCTTTTTTCCTCGGCTCCCGCCGCGTTCACCAATGCCACCATGGCATCGAGATCATCCAACCGCAGGCAACAGCCGAACGAGCTCGTAGCTGGGTCGAGGTCAGGATAGGGGAAGAATTCGAGCTGCAAACCGCCGCGCTGCAGGATCATCCAGCCGCGATCCTTCCAACTCGTCGCAAAGCCCAGCTTCGCATAAAACGCCTCTGTCACATCGAAATCGCGCGATGGCAGATTGGGGGTGACGTGGTCAGCCATGGCTCAGCGCAGCTTGTCGGCCATGCGGGCCGTATGAGTGATTGCGGCGCGGCTATCGGGGGCGGAATGGCTCATCACGATCATGCTGGCCTTGGGGAACGCCGCACCAAACGCGCGCGCTGACGCGGCGTAGTGCTCAGTGTCGGCATCACCGAGATTGCCGAGCGACTTGGCCTTGCTGTCCTTGATCAGGCAGCCACCAAAAGCGATGTCGGTGCCGTCGATCCCAACGGTGATATTGTCACTGGTGTGGCCGGGGCCGGGGTAAAATACCTTGAGCGGGCCAAAGTTGGGCGCGGTTGCTGGTTCGACCCAGCCATTGGCGGCGAAAGTCAGGCTGTGTTGCGCCGCAACCATCCCCTCTTGCGGGGCAAGCTGGTTCGACAACGCATTGGCATAAGTCGCAATCCCCGCCGCATGCAGCGCGTCCATACCGCCCATCTTGTCCTGATGCGCGTGAGTCACCACCGCCAGCGCGACCGGCAGGTTGATCTCCTGCTTGATCCAGTTGAGGATCTGGGCGGTCTGGTCATCGGTCCAGGCGGTATCGACCACCAGCACGCGGCCGCCATCCCTGACGATCAAACCGTTGGAAGCGACTGCCCCGAAACCCGGCATGTCGAGATAGGAAGTGTGCTGCCAGACATTCGGTGCGAGCTGGCGGAAAACCAGATCGCCAAACCGTTGGTCGCCAGTTTCCATTTGCTGGCCAATCGTCGGGCGGATTTCACCGGGCATGCACCCGCTCAGCATCAATGCAGCGGCTAATGCGGTGCTCAGCTTCGCGACCGGGTGCATAATATTGGGCAATTCCATCAAGTTTTCCTTTTATTCAGCATTAAAAACCCCGCAAATGCGAGGCCTAGTAAATAGATGATCTTAATTTGGTTCACTGTAGCAAAAATATGGGGCGAATTCAAACATGAGGTGCGACAGTTTCAAAAGCCATATGATAATCAACAAGCTGTCTTTCGAGTACGGCATTAGCTGGTTCAATTACAGAAAATACGTCTTGGAACAAAGAGTTCTCTGCCGAAGCCGTCAATGGTGTCTTCGTGCTTTGTAAAAGTAGCAGTAAATCCTGCGCTACCAATGACTTAGCTCGTGCATCAAAGGAATATCTTCCAGCATCAACATTTAAGATCCCCAACGCAATTATCGGCCTAGAAACTGGTGTCATAAAGAATGAGCATCAGGTTTTCAAATGGGACGGAAAGCCAAGAGCCATGAAGCAATGGGAAAGAGACTTGACCTTAAGAGGGGCAATACAAGTTTCAGCTGTTCCCGTATTTCAACAAATCGCCAGAGAAGTTGGCGAAGTAAGAATGCAGAAATACCTTAAAAAATTTTCCTATGGCAACCAGAATATCAGTGGTGGCATTGACAAATTCTGGTTGGAAGGCCAGCTTAGAATTTCCGCAGTTAATCAAGTGGAGTTTCTAGAGTCTCTATATTTAAATAAATTGTCAGCATCTAAAGAAAACCAGCTAATAGTAAAAGAGGCTTTGGTAACGGAGGCGGCACCTGAATATCTAGTGCATTCAAAAACTGGTTTTTCTGGTGTGGGAACTGAGTCAAATCCTGGTGTCGCATGGTGGGTTGGGTGGGTTGAGAAGGAGACAGAGGTTTACTTTTTCGCCTTTAACATGGATATAGACAACGAAAGTAAGTTGCCGCTAAGAAAATCCATTCCCACCAAAATCATGGAAAGTGAGGGCATCATTGGTGGCTAAAACAAAGTTAAACATCATGAGGGAAGTGGTGATCGCCGAAGTATCGACTCAACTATCAGAGGTAGTTGGCGTCATCGAGCGCCATCTCGAACCGACGTTGCTGGCCGTACATTTGTACGGCTCCGCAGTGGATGGCGGCCTGAAGCCACACAGTGATATTGATTTGCTGGTTACGGTGACCGTAAGGCTTGATGAAACAACGCGGCGAGCTTTGATCAACGACCTTTTGGAAACTTCGGCTTCCCCTGGAGAGAGCGAGATTCTCCGCGCTGTAGAAGTCACCATTGTTGTGCACGACGACATCATTCCGTGGCGTTATCCAGCTAAGCGCGAACTGCAATTTGGAGAATGGCAGCGCAATGACATTCTTGCAGGTATCTTCGAGCCAGCCACGATCGACATTGATCTGGCTATCTTGCTGACAAAAGCAAGAGAACATAGCGTTGCCTTGGTAGGTCCAGCGGCGGAGGAACTCTTTGATCCGGTTCCTGAACAGGATCTATTTGAGGCGCTAAATGAAACCTTAACGCTATGGAACTCGCCGCCCGACTGGGCTGGCGATGAGCGAAATGTAGTGCTTACGTTGTCCCGCATTTGGTACAGCGCAGTAACCGGCAAAATCGCGCCGAAGGATGTCGCTGCCGACTGGGCAATGGAGCGCCTGCCGGCCCAGTATCAGCCCGTCATACTTGAAGCTAGACAGGCTTATCTTGGACAAGAAGAAGATCGCTTGGCCTCGCGCGCAGATCAGTTGGAAGAATTTGTTCACTACGTGAAAGGCGAGATCACCAAGGTAGTCGGCAAATAATGTCTAACTCAAGCGTTAGATGCACTAAGCACATAATTGCTCACAGCCAAACTATCAGGTCAAGTCTGCTTTTATTATTTTTAAGCGTGCATAATAAGCCCTACACAAATTGGGAGATATATCATGAAAGGCTGGCTTTTTCTTGTTATCGCAATAGTTGGCGAAGTAATCGCAACATCCGCATTAAAATCTAGCGAGGGCTTTACTAAGCTTGCCCCTTCCGCCGTTGTCATAATCGGTTATGGCATCGCATTTTATTTTCTTTCTCTGGTTCTGAAATCCATCCCTGTCGGTGTTGCTTATGCAGTCTGGTCGGGACTCGGCGTCGTCATAATTACAGCCATTGCCTGGTTGCTTCATGGGCAAAAGCTTGATGCGTGGGGCTTTGTAGGTATGGGGCTCATAATTGCTGCCTTTTTGCTCGCCCGATCCCCATCGTGGAAGTCGCTGCGGAGGCCGACGCCATGGTGACGGTGTTCGGCATTCTGAATCTCACCGAGGACTCCTTCTTCGATGAGAGCCGGCGGCTAGACCCCGCCGGCGCTGTCACCGCGGCGATCGAAATGCTGCGAGTCGGATCAGACGTCGTGGATGTCGGACCGGCCGCCAGCCATCCGGACGCGAGGCCTGTATCGCCGGCCGATGAGATCAGACGTATTGCGCCGCTCTTAGACGCCCTGTCCGATCAGATGCACCGTGTTTCAATCGACAGCTTCCAACCGGAAACCCAGCGCTATGCGCTCAAGCGCGGCGTGGGCTACCTGAACGATATCCAAGGATTTCCTGACCCTGCGCTCTATCCCGATATTGCTGAGGCGGACTGCAGGCTGGTGGTTATGCACTCAGCGCAGCGGGATGGCATCGCCACCCGCACCGGTCACCTTCGACCCGAAGACGCGCTCGACGAGATTGTGCGGTTCTTCGAGGCGCGGGTTTCCGCCTTGCGACGGAGCGGGGTCGCTGCCGACCGGCTCATCCTCGATCCGGGGATGGGATTTTTCTTGAGCCCCGCACCGGAAACATCGCTGCACGTGCTGTCGAACCTTCAAAAGCTGAAGTCGGCGTTGGGGCTTCCGCTATTGGTCTCGGTGTCGCGGAAATCCTTCTTGGGCGCCACCGTTGGCCTTCCTGTAAAGGATCTGGGTCCAGCGAGCCTTGCGGCGGAACTTCACGCGATCGGCAATGGCGCTGACTACGTCCGCACCCACGCGCCTGGAGATCTGCGAAGCGCAATCACCTTCTCGGAAACCCTCGCGAAATTTCGCAGTCGCGACGCCAGAGACCGAGGGTTAGATCATGCCTAGCATTCACCTTCCGGCCGCCCGCTAGCGGACCCTGGTCAGGTTCCGCGAAGGTGGGCGCAGACATGCTGGGCTCGTCAGGATCAAACTGCACTATGAGGCGGCGGTTCATACCGCGCCAGGGGAGCGAATGGACAGCGAGGAGCCTCCGAACGTTCGGGTCGCCTGCTCGGGTGATATCGACGAGGTTGTGCGGCTGATGCACGACGCTGCGGCGTGGATGTCCGCCAAGGGAACGCCCGCCTGGGACGTCGCGCGGATCGACCGGACATTCGCGGAGACCTTCGTCCTGAGATCCGAGCTCCTAGTCGCGAGTTGCAGCGACGGCATCGTCGGCTGTTGCACCTTGTCGGCCGAGGATCCCGAGTTCTGGCCCGACGCCCTCAAGGGGGAGGCCGCATATCTGCACAAGCTCGCGGTGCGACGGACACATGCGGGCCGGGGTGTCAGCTCCGCGCTGATCGAGGCTTGCCGCCATGCCGCGCGAACGCAGGGGTGCGCCAAGCTGCGGCTCGACTGCCACCCGAACCTGCGTGGCCTATACGAGCGGCTCGGATTCACCCACGTCGACACTTTCAATCCCGGCTGGGATCCAACCTTCATCGCAGAACGCCTAGAACTCGAAATCTAACGTCCGTTCGGGCATCGAGGTCCATGTCGGGGTGGGACGGGCCCGTGGCTTCAAGATCACTTGCAGTCCGACCGCGATGTCTTGGTTGCGCGAGAGGTTGTCGATATCCTCCACTTCCATCATCAACCCTGGATAATGCCGCCGCCGTCATCGCCGCCGACGCCCGTGCCGGGCTTTTCGGGCCTGTCAGGCTTGCTCGGCCTTCAGCCTGCCTGGGCGAGATCTCCGGCGGACGGATTAACGGCGGAGCTTCGCCGCCTTTCGTGCGTGTGAAGGCCGAAGATAGTTCTCTCAAAAACATCCGTTTATGAGAGATACCAAATGTCATTTTCAGAAGACGACTGCACCAGTTGATTGGGCGTAATGGCTGTTGTGCAGCCAGCTCCTGACAGTTCAATATCAGAAGTGATCTGCACCAATCTCGACTATGCTCAATACTCGTGTGGGCTCTGTTGCAAAAATCGTGAAGCTTGAGCATGCTTGGCGGAGATTGGACGGACGGAACGATGACGGATTTCAAGTGGCGCCATTTCCAGGGTGATGTGATCCTGTGGGCGGTGCGCTGGTATTGTCGCTATCCGATCAGCTATCGCGACCTTGAGGAAATGCTGGCGGAACGCGGCATTTCGGTCGACCATACGACGATCTATCGCTGGGTCCAGTGCTACGCCCCGGAGATGGAGAAGCGGCTGCGCTGGTTCTGGCGGCGTGGCTTTGATCCGAGCTGGCGCCTGGATGAAACCTACGTCAAGGTGCGGGGCAAGTGGACCTACCTGTACCGGGCAGTCGACAAGCGGGGCGACACGATCGATTTCTACCTGTCGCCGACCCGCAGCGCCAAGGCAGCGAAGCGGTTCCTGGGCAAGGCCCTGCGAGGCCTGAAGCACTGGGAAAAGCCTGCCACGCTCAATACCGACAAAGCGCCGAGCTATGGTGCAGCGATCACCGAATTGAAGCGCGAAGGAAAGCTGGACCGGGAGACGGCCCACCGGCAGGTGAAGTATCTCAATAACGTGATCGAGGCCGATCACGGAAAGCTCAAGATACTGATCAAGCCGGTGCGCGGTTTCAAATCGATCCCCACGGCCTATGCCACGATCAAGGGATTCGAAGTCATGCGAGCCCTGCGCAAAGGACAGGCTCGCCCCTGGTGCCTGCAGCCCGGCATCAGGGGCGAGGTGCGCCTTGTGGAGAGAGCTTTTGGCATTGGGCCCTCGGCGCTGACGGAGGCCATGGGCATGCTCAACCACCATTTCGCAGCAGCCGCCTGATCGGCGCAGAGCGACAGCCTACCTCTGACTGCCGCCAATCTTTGCAACAGAGCCCGCCGTGCTAGTCTGCTCGGTGATGGTGGAGTGAAGCCAACCCGCAATCGGGTTATGAATCTGCATCGCGATTCGCAATCAGCTGTCTCTTGAGCATGTCGAACTCCTGCGATGTTATCTCGCCGTGCTCGTGCTGCTACACCAACTTGTCCAACTCATCCGCCACACCGCTCCCCACCACCTGCGATGGCCAGGTTGTTTGCTGGGCGCATTGGCGGAGTATCGTCTCGACCCGGGACACCCACACCGGCACAACCTTACGGGAGTGATTCACTGTCAAAGAATCGGCCCGGTGCTCTGACGCAAGTATCGGGATGGTCACCATTTGTAAGCCGTAGACCTGAGTGGTGATCAAGACTTCGATACCACCGACCGTACCGGTACTAATCGACGACGGTCGTGTTCGTCGCCTGCCGCAGGGACTCTGCACACCTCCGTTTACGCATGTGCCTGGAGGAGTTGGAAATCGTCGTGTTCGGGAAACATTAAACACAGGATGGCAGCGATCTGAGCCAGCACATGATCAGCTAGCTCACCATCCGGATCGACGGCCCACTGCATCGTCGCGCCAGCGATGACCGAGTGCAGGAGCAACTCAGCTGCCGCAGGAGCACCTGGGGGCAGTCGCTTGCGGATCCCCTCCACCACCGCGCGGTTCCGCTGGATCGCAAGCGTGCGTAGCTCCGGCACCTGGAGCTCGTACCAGGAGATGAGATAGTTCACCGAGAAGTCGTTGCGAGTGTTCATGCTCCGAACGAGCACCTGCAAAAATTCCCAGAGCCCTTGCGGCCCTGCGCCTATCGGTATCGCATTCAGGTAATGCCGCACCTGCTCGACGCCGCGCTCCATCATCCTCACCAGCAGCGTATCGCGGTTGGTGAAGCGCTGGATTAACGCTGCGCGGGAGAGCCCCACCTCCTTTGCTACTCCGCTGAGCGTGAACTCTATGGGACCGCAACGCTTCAGCACTACGGTGGCGGCCTCGAGTACCTCGTCATCGGACTTGAGCTTGGGGCGGGGCATCAGTGTTCACCTTCTGTATGGGTTGGGGCGGAGGCTGTGGCTGCCGCCGCCATTGTAGCAAATTGAAGACGGAGCGAGAGTAGAGCCACGAGCCCCGCAAACACGGCCGATACAACGAGGCCAGGGAGCGGACCAGCAAGGTCGACAAACGCGCCGGCCGCAAGCATAACCATGGGCGAGGCTGACAGCATCACCGCCGAGACCGTGCCGAGTACCCGGCCGAGAAGTTCTGGCGGCGTGCGGTTGTAGATGGCAGCGTTGAGAATGGGAGAGACTGAGCCGGTCAGCAGTCCCACGAGCGCGCCCAACAACATCAGCACCGGCACGCCTGGCAACTGTGAAAGCAGAAGCGAGCCCACCGCAGAGCCACAAAATGCCACCGCCAGCCAGTTCTGCGCTGATATCCGGGCGCCGACCGACGCATGAATGGCAATGCCAAGGAGACCACCAGCCCCCATCATTGAGGAGAACAGCCCGAGCTCTGCTACTTGGCGTCCTGCATCTACAAACAGCGCA
Source organism: Shewanella sp. GD04112 (assembly GCF_029835735.1). Classification (NCBI taxonomy): domain Bacteria; kingdom Pseudomonadati; phylum Pseudomonadota; class Gammaproteobacteria; order Alteromonadales; family Shewanellaceae; genus Shewanella; species Shewanella sp. GD04112. Next base: position 12,424 of record NZ_JAOEAL010000002.1, on the reverse strand, counting down.
GGCATGATGACGCTGCCGTTGGCGCCAACGATGCCCACGAAGATCATCACTATACCAAAGAGAGGGCGCAGCAGGGGTTCGCTCCAGAGAAAAGCGACGCCGGCGCGCATGGAGAGAGTCGCCGTCGTGGTCATCGTCCGAGCGGCACGCGCGGGAAGCACCCACGCGCCGAGCAGACCTGCAAGGACGGAGCAGAACGCCGTCAGCCCGAGCGTTGGCGCAGCGCCAAGCAGGCCGATTGCGGCCCCCCCAAGGGCCGGGCCACCTAGAATCGCGACGTTCCCGATCACCGCTTTCAGTGACGAGACGCGCTCAACGGAGAGCCCGGCGACGTGGCCGAGTTTGGGCAGCTCACTGTCCTGCGCGGCCATACCGGGTGCGTCGAACGCGGCACCGAGCACCACGCAAGCGATCAGCCCAGTGTTCGAGAGGGCGCCAACGGCATCGAGCAGTGGGATGCTCGCCATGGCCACGCCGCCCACCACACCCGAGATCAATGCGACGGGCGCGCGCCCGAACCGATCGACGAGGCCACCACCAACCCACGCGCCGATGATGGTCGCGATGACGCTGCTAGCGGCCGTGGCGCCCGCCCAGGCCGCGCTCTTTGTATGAGACAGGACGAACCATGGAAGCGCGAGGGCCGCCACCGCGTTGCCGATCCGGAAGAGAAAGGTCGCCGCGAACAGCGTCGCGAGCGGGCTATATCGACGTTCGCTCATTCCGCTGCGGCGAGCTGCGCCTTCGCCGCAGCGAGGTACTCTTCGTTACCCGAGTCGAGGGCGAAGAGTGCGTAGGTGACCGCCCCGAACGCAAGGCGCTCCGCGATGTGGTGGGCGAGCCGCGGCCACACCCGGCCACCGGCCGCTTCATACGTGAGGAGGAGCTTCGCGAGCCCCTCTTCACCAAAGACCATAAGGTGCGCGGCCATGTCGATGGCAGGGTCATCAACGCGGGCCTCGCTCCAGTCGATCATCCCGCTGACGCGCTCCGTGTTGTCGATGAGCACATGGCCCACGTAGAGATCGCCATGCACCACCACGGAGAAATCTGGCCACGACGAATCGTCGTCGAGCCAGCGCTGCCACCGGTGGAGGCGCTTGTCGTTCACCACGAACTCGCGTCGGACGCGGTCAACGTCGTCGGCCACCTTCTGACGGGCCTGCGTCGGTGTACGGATGAGCATCCCCGCATCCACGGCGGCGGAAATGGGGACGGCATGCAGGGCGGCGAGCGCGGTCGCGAAGCTCTCCGCGAAGACCTCCGAGTCCTGCGGCACGACCCAGTCGGGCGTGGACGAACCAGGCTGGATGACCATCGCAGTCGAGTCTTCGAGCATGGGATAGGCAACGAGCTCGGCGTTGGCCACGCGCCAGTCCGGCACCGCGAACGGCAGGCGATTCTTGAGCATTGCCAGCACCCGCGCCTCTGGTTCGACCTTCGCGCTTACCTCGGCTCGGCGCGGGATGCGCAGCACCCACCGACGTCCATCGTCGACGGTGGCGATCACGATCCTATAGTCGAGCCCAAGCTCATTGACAGTCAGCGGGCCATGGAGCTTGAGCCCATGTCGGGCTGCAAGTGCGTACAGTTGGAAGGTATCGGCGGTCGTGACTACGGTCATGATTCACTCCTGAGGGCTTGACGGGTTTAGCCACCTAAATATAACAGTCACGTCGGTTATATTCAATCCTCATGCGAATCGGGGTACGACCCACAGCCCCCTCAGTACAGGTCCATCGTCACACCCGAGATCGTTGGGGTCCAGCTCCCAGTGGTTCGGAGCAACGGGCGGCAGGGCAATGATCCGAAAATTACCCCTTCCTTTGCGTCACCACAGCTTGCACCAACTGACCCTGAATTAAAAAATTGAAAAACTAACTTTTGGGTGTTGACTTAAAGCAAACCAAGCATATGCTAACCAATAGTTAGCAAATTGATTTCGCACGATGGACAACCCCAGCCGGAGGACCAGCACAACACTGGCAGCGGTGGCAACAAACCGCTTGGGGAAATAACACCGGCAACCGGGCTGACTAACCTCCCCGCTCTCCCTTGGCAAGGCTGGAATGCATGCCGACCAAGGTGAATGGAAATTAAGGCAGTGACCGGCTGACAGCTGGAAAGACAGCACAGTTGAAGTGATAGCGAACACAGCGAGTGGCGGGTCTGACTCCCCAGCCACCCACCCGGTGAAAGGCCGGGACACAACCGGGATTGCATTGCAGGTGAGCCAAGGCCCATGGGGTACCGCACGAGAGACCCGGAGACCAATGCAATCCACGGTTGTGGTGAATGGGAAGGTCTTTGCGCCAACCGGCATTCGTAGGGATGCCCCCTAGACCTCGGCCGGTGTCAGACCCGGCCACCACAACCAACCGATATGACCACCCCAAGGAGGTGATCACATCTCCCACCGCAGGGTTAAGCGGATGCCTGGTCCCGCTGTGAAGCGCCACCCAGGCCCTCGCCGAGAGGCGACCGTTTCGAATGGTAGGTCTGCCCGTGAGGGCGCACCGGTACCGACAGCAAGAACGGCTGACTCACTGTGAAGTGCTCAAGCCACCACCACAGGTGCAATGCATGTGGTTACAGCTCTCTCCTGGCCCCGTCAACGGGGCCTTTATCCCACAAGCGATAGCGGCCCGACAGCGGGTCACGGACTCCTATTGCCTGTCGTTTGTGTGATGAGACCAGTTTCTGGAAGAACGGAGGCATCCATGCACCCACGCGAGTTCATTGCCAAGCACATCAAGGCAACGCTGGAGAAGGAGGAATTTCCCCCTCATGCGGTCTCGCTGGGGGTGAAAGAAGCCACCTTCTTTTTCGACCGAACACCCAGCTTCGCAAAGGGGAAAGTGTTCGATGAGTGCCTCAAGGCGGCCCGTGCAGTAGCCAGGGTCGCGAAGAAGGCCAAGCCATGATCCGGGGAGCGGGTCATATCTCAACAAAGGGGCGAATAGAGAAAACGGAAAAAATCGTACGTTAAGGTTTTCCGGGCAGCCTTAGCGGCCGAAACTTCCCGTCCTCCAGCCTGCGGCTCTGCCGCCAGACATAATCGCCGGTCAGGTTGATGTGCTCCCACCCCAGCGGCGACAGGTATTGCAGCAGCTCGCTATCCACCGACTTCCCCGCTTCGCTCATCGCCTGGGTGGCGCGTTCCAAGTACACCGTGTTCCACAGCACGATGGCGGCCGTCACCAGGTTGAGACCGCTGGCCCGGTAGCGCTGCTGCTCGAAGCTCCGATCCCTGATTTCGCCGAGGCGGTTGAAGAACACCGCCCTGGCCAGGGAGTTGCGCGCCTCGCCCTTGTTCAGTCCGGCATGCACGCGGCGACGTAGCTCTACGCTTTGCAGCCAGTCGAGGATGAACAGTGTGCGCTCAATCCGGCCCAGTTCGCGCAAGGCCACGGCCAGACCGTTCTGGCGCGGGTAGCTGCCGAGCTTGCGCAGCATCAGCGAGGCAGTGACGGTGCCCTGCTTGATCGAGCTGGCCAGGCGCAGGATGTCGTCCCAGTGGGCGCGGACATGCTTGATGTTCAGGGTGCCGCCAACCATTGGGCGCAATGTCGGGTAGTCCTGGACGCTATTCGGAACATACAGCTTGGTTTCGCCGAGGTCGCGGATGCGCGGTGCGAAGCGGAAGCCCAGCAGGTGCATCAGGGCGAAGACGTGATCGGTGAAGCCAGCCGTGTCGGTGTAGTGCTCCTCAATCCGTAGGTCGGACTCGTGGTACAGCAAGCCGTCAAGCACATAGGTGGAATCGCGCACGCCGACATTCACCACGCGGGTGCTGAACGGTGCGTACTGGTCGGAAATATGGGTGTAGAACAGCCGCCCCGGCTCGCTGCCGTACTTCGGGTTGACGTGCCCGGTGCTTTCACCCCGACCGCCCGCCCGGAAGCGCTGGCCATCGGAAGAAGAGGTCGTTCCGTCGCCCCAGTGAGCGGCGAAGGTATGACGGTACTGGTGGTTGACCAGCTCGGCTAGGGCCGCCGAGTAGGTTTCGTCTCGGATGTGCCAGGCTTGCAGCCAGGATAGCTTGGCGTAGGTCAGGCCGGGGCTCGACTCGGCCATCTTGGTCAGCCCGAGGTTGATCGCATCGCCCAGGATCGCTGACAGCAGCAATGTCCGGTCTTTGGCCTCGGCACCGTCCTTCAGGTGGGTGAAGTGGCGGCTGAAGCCCGTCCAGTCGTCCACGTCCATCAGCAGTTCGGTGATCTTGATGCGCGGCAGCAACTGGCTGGTCTGGTCGATCAGCGCCTGCGCGGTATTGGGCACCGCGGAATCCAGTGGGGTGATCTTCAGCCCCGACTCGGTGAGGATGGCATCGGGCAGCTCGTTGTCCTTGGCCAGGCGGGTGACGGTGGCCAGCTGCTCGTCCAGCAGCTGCAAGCGCTCTTCCAGGTACTGGTTGCTGTTCGGGTTGATCGCCAGGGGCAGAGCCTGCGCATGCTTGAGCGCGGCGAACCTCTCTGCCGGCAGCAGGTAGTCGTCAAAGTCGCGGAACTGCCGCGAGCCCTTGACCCAGATGTCGCCGGATCGCAGCGCGTTCTTCAGCTCGGACAGGGCGCAGATTTCGTAAAAGCGCCGGTCGAGGCCTTCCGGGGTTATCACTAGCGGCTTCCAGCGCGGCTTGATGAAGGCGGTGGGCGCATCGGCCGGCACCTTGCGCAGGTTGTCGGCGTTCATCTCGCGCAGGGCCTGCACGGCCGCCAGCACGCCTTGCGCAGCCGGGGCGGCGCGCAGTTCCAGCACCTCCAACAAGGCCGGCGTATAGCGGCGCAGGGTGGCGAAGTTCTCGCCAACCAGGTGCAGATGGTCGAAGCCCTCCGGCCGGGCCAGCAGCTCGGCCTCGCTGACGCTCTCGGTGAACTCGTCCCAGGGAATCACCGCCTCGATGGCGGCGTAGGGATCGCTGCCGCTTTCCTTGGCCTCCAGCAGGGCCTGGCCGATCTTGGAGTACAGGCGCACCTTGTCGTTGATCGCCTTGCCTTGCTTCTGGAACTGCTGCTGATGCTTGTTCTTGGCGCTGCTAAACAGCTTGACCAGGATGCGGTCGTGCAGATCGACCAGCTCATCAATCACGGTCGCCGTACTCTCCAGCACCACGGCGGCCAGGGTCGCGTAGCGCCGCTGCGGCTCAAACTTACCGAGGTCTTTGGGCGTCATCTGCCCACCCTCGCGGGCCAGCTTGAGCAGGCGGTTCTGGTGGATGTGCCGGCCCAGAGCTTCGGGCAAATCCACCAGCTGAAATGTCTTCAGCCGCTCGATGTGTTCGAGCATGTGCCGGGAGTTCGGTTTTAGTGGGGCCTGCCGCAACCAGGTCAACCAGGTGATGCTGCTGCCGGCCTTGAGCTTCAACAGCTCGTCCAGCTTGGCCCGATGCGAGTCCGTGAGTGGTTCGACGAGGGCGCGGTAGACCCGGCGATTGGCCCGCGCAATGGCTTCCGAGCAGGCCCGGTCAATCACGCTCAGCGCCGGCAGGATGCGCCGCTTCTGCCGCAGACTCTCCAGCGCCTGGCCGGCCAGCAGCAAACCCTTATCGGTCTGCTGGGCCAACTCGGTCAGCTCGCGCACCAGGGCGCGGAAGTCGGACAGGCCGAACGGGGCCAGTTGTAGGTAGGTGCGCAGTTCCTGGGCGTGCTCGCGGCGAGTCACGTCGCGTTCGCCGTACTTCGCCCAGCTCGCCGGGTCGGCCTGAACTTGCTTGGCCACCCACTGGATGACCGGCTCGGGCAGCTCACTGTCAGTACCCAGTGCGTAGCCGGGGTAGCGCAGCAGGCAGAGCTGCACCGCAAAGCCCAGGCGGTTGGCGTCGCCGCGCCGCTGGCGGATCAGCGACAGGTCGGAGTCGTTGAAGGTGTAGTAGCGGATCAGGTCATCCTGGCTTTCTGGCAGCGCAAGCAAGGTGTCTCGCTCAGTGGCCGAGAGAATCGAGCGACGCGGCATGGTTCAGTCGTCCGTGCGAAGGTACTGGTAGAGGGTTTCACGGCTGATGCCGAACTCGCGGGCGAGCTGAGCCTTCGGCTCGCCCGCAGCGGCCCGCTGCCGCAACGTGATGGCTTGCTCGTCGGAGAGGGCTTTCTTGCGGCCCCGGTAGGCACCGCGCTGCTTGGCCAGGGCGATGCCCTCGCGCTGCCGCTCGCGGATCAGGGCGCGCTCGAACTCGGCAAAGGCACCCATGACCGACAACATGAGGTTGGCCATGGGAGAGTCCTCGCCGGTGAACACCAACCCCTCCTTCAAGAACTCGATGCGTACACCGCGCTTGGTCAGCTTTTGCACCAGACGGCGCAGATCGTCGAGGTTGCGCGCCAGGCGATCCATGCTGTGCACCACCACGGTATCGCCTTCGCGGACGAATCCGAGCATAGCCTCCAGTTGCGGGCGCTGGGTGTCCTTGCCTGAGGCCTTGTCGGTGAACAGCTTGCCGATCTCGACCTGCTCAAGTTGGCGTTCCGGGTTCTGGTCATAACTGCTGACTCGGACGTAACCGATGCGTTGTCCCTGCAAGATGCCTCCATAGGCTGGATGGGCGGTAGGGCTTACGTTGGTTTTTGGTTCCATTGTCGTTTTCAGAAGACGGCTGCACTGAACGTCAGAAGCCGACTGCACTATAGCAGCGGAGGGGTTGGATCCATCAGGCAACGACGGGCTGCTGCCGGCCATCAGCGGACGCAGGGAGGACTTTCCGCAACCGGCCGTTCGATGCGGCACCGATGGCCTTCGCGCAGGGGTAGTGAATCCGCCAGGATTGACTTGCGCTGCCCTACCTCTCACTAGTGAGGGGCGGCAGCGCATCAAGCGGTGAGCGCACTCCGGCACCGCCAACTTTCAGCACATGCGTGTAAATCATCGTCGTAGAGACGTCGGAATGGCCGAGCAGATCCTGCACGGTTCGAATGTCGTAACCGCTGCGGAGCAAGGCCGTCGCGAACGAGTGGCGGAGGGTGTGCGGTGTGGCGGGCTTCGTGATGCCTGCTTGTTCTACGGGGCACTGTTGCAAATAGTCGGTGGTGATAAACTTATCATCCCCTTTTGCTGATGGAGCTGCACATGAACCCATTCAAAGGCCGGCATTTTCAGCGTGACATCATTCTGTGGGCCGTACGCTGGTACTGCAAATACGGCATCAGTTACCGTGAGCTGCAGGAGATGCTGGCTGAACGCGGAGTGAATGTCGATCACTCCACGATTTACCGCTGGGTTCAGCGTTATGCGCCTGAAATGGAAAAACGGCTGCGCTGGTACTGGCGTAACCCTTCCGATCTTTGCCCGTGGCACATGGATGAAACCTACGTGAAGGTCAATGGCCGCTGGGCGTATCTGTACCGGGCCGTCGACAGCCGGGGCCGCACTGTCGATTTTTATCTCTCCTCCCGTCGTAACAGCAAAGCTGCATACCGGTTTCTGGGTAAAATCCTCAACAACGTGAAGAAGTGGCAGATCCCGCGATTCATCAACACGGATAAAGCGCCCGCCTATGGTCGCGCGCTTGCTCTGCTCAAACGCGAAGGCCGGTGCCCGTCTGACGTTGAACACCGACAGATTAAGTACCGGAACAACGTGATTGAATGCGATCATGGCAAACTGAAACGGATAATCGGCGCCACGCTGGGATTTAAATCCATGAAGACGGCTTACGCCACCATCAAAGGTATTGAGGTGATGCGTGCACTACGCAAAGGCCAGGCCTCAGCATTTTATTATGGTGATCCCCTGGGCGAAATGCGCCTGGTAAGCAGAGTTTTTGAAATGTAAGGCCTTTGAATAAGACAAAAGGCTGCCTCATCGCTAACTTTGCAACAGTGCCTAAAATAAGCCTTATATCCAAGCATAAAACAAGGTTGTCTAGACTTCTTTTAACAGTAAAGTTATCATAAAACTGAATTTTATTTTTTAGGTAAGTTTATGCATTCTATCCGCATTCGTTAAGACACAACTATTTGCATAGTGACACTATTTTATAATGGTGGGCTTTTGTTGTGTCTTTAAGAATATATGCGGATATATAAAGTAAAAGTATGCTTAATTTATAAGTATGCTTTTAGTGCATAGTTTCCAGTTATAACTTAATTGACTAGCTATTTGTCCACCCTGTGGATGAATAGCTTTTTTTTTGGGAGGACACTGTGATGCTAGCTTTTGTTTTCACCTAAATCCTGTTTGCTGCATAAAAAATTTCAAGAGCTAAACAGGAGTAAATAAAAATGAGTTTAATTATTAAAGCGAGAAACATACGCTTGGATTATGCTGGGCGTGATGTTTTGGATATTGATGAATTGGAAATTCACTCTTATGACCGTATTGGTCTTGTGGGTGATAACGGAGCAGGAAAGAGTAGTTTACTCAAAGTACTTAATGGCGAAATTGTTTTAGCCGAAGCGACATTACAGCGTTTTGGTGATTTTGCACATATCAGCCAACTGGGCGGAATCGAAATAGAAACGGTCGAAGACCGGGCAATGTTATCTCGCCTTGGTGTTTCCAATGTACAAAACGACACAATGAGTGGCGGAGAGGAAACTCGTGCAAAAATTGCTGCCGCATTTTCCCAACAAGTACATGGCATTCTAGCGGATGAACCAACCAGCCACCTTGATCTCAATGGAATAGATCTACTTATTGGTCAACTTAAAGCATTTGATGGAGCATTACTTGTTATCAGTCATGACCGATATTTTCTTGATATGGTTGTAGACAAGATATGGGAGTTAAAAGACGGTAAAATTACGGAATATTGGGGTGGTTACTCGGATTACTTGCGTCAAAAAGAAGAAGAGCGACAACACCAAGCCGTAGAATATGAGCTGATGATGAAGGAACGGGAGCGATTAGAATCTGCTGTGCAAGAAAAACGCCAGCAAGCTAATCGATTAGACAATAAGAAAAAAGGAGAAAAATCCAAAAACTCTACCGAAAGTGCTGGACGACTTGGGCATGCAAAAATGACTGGCACCAAGCAAAGAAAACTGTATCAGGCAGCTAAGAGTATGGAAAAGCGTTTGGCTGCATTAGAAGATATTCAAGCACCAGAGCATTTGCGTTCTATTCGTTTTCGTCAAAGTTCAGCCCTAGAACTGCACAATAAGTTCCCGATTACGGCAGATGGTCTGAGCTTAAAATTTGGTAGCCGTACTATCTTTGATGACGCTAACTTTATAATACCGCTTGGCGCTAAAGTCGCTATAACTGGATCGAATGGAACAGGGAAAACGTCCTTGTTAAAAATGATATCAGAACGTGCTGATGGATTAACCATATCTCCAAAAGCTGAAATTGGCTACTTTACACAAACAGGATATAAATTTAACACGCATAAATCTGTGCTCTCCTTTATGCAGGAAGAGTGCGAGTACACAGTTGCGGAAATTCGTGCAGTATTGGCTTCAATGGGGATCGGAGCGAATGATATTCAAAAAAACTTATCCGACTTATCGGGAGGTGAAATCATCAAACTGCTTTTATCCAAAATGCTTTTAGGAAAATATAATATTTTGCTTATGGATGAACCAGGAAACTATCTTGACCTAAAAAGTATTGCCGCATTAGAAACAATGATGAAGTCCTATGCAGGAACTATTATCTTCGTATCTCATGACAAGCAATTGGTCGATAATATTGCTGACATTATCTACGAGATCAAAGACCACAAAATCATCAAGACTTTTGAGAGAGATTGTTAATGATAGCCAATCTAATCCGAACATTAATTATTGAACTCTTTAAAGGAAATTAAAAATGACAATTCAAGATATTCAATCACTTGCTGAAGCACACGGCTTGTTGCTTACGGACAAAATGAATTTCAATGAAATGGGCATTGATTTTAAGGTCGTTTTTGCTCTTGATACAAAGGGGCAACAATGGTTGCTGCGTATTCCTCGTCGTGATGGCATGAGGGAACAAATCAAGAAAGAAAAACGCATTTTAGAATTGGTAAAAAAACATCTTTCTGTAGAGGTTCCTGATTGGAGAATTTCATCTACAGAATTAGTGGCTTATCCCATACTTAAAGATAATCCTGTTTTAAATTTGGATGCTGAAACCTATGAAATAATTTGGAATATGGACAAAGATAGCCCGAAATACATAACATCTTTGGCAAAAACCTTATTTGAAATCCATAGTATTCCTGAAAAAGAAGTTCGGGAAAATGATTTGAAAATTATGAAACCTTCAGATTTAAGACCTGAAATAGCAAACAATTTGCAGTTAGTAAAATCTGAAATTGGTATAAGTGAGCAATTGGAAACCCGCTACAGAAAATGGTTGGATAATGATGTTCTATGGGCAGATTTCACCCAATTTATACATGGCGATTTATATGCTGGGCATGTACTAGCTTCAAAGGATGGAGCTGTTTCAGGCGTTATTGATTGGTCAACAGCCCATATAGATGACCCAGCGATTGATTTTGCTGGGCATGTAACTTTGTTTGGAGAAGAAAGCCTCAAAACTCTAATCATCGAGTATGAAAAACTAGGGGGTAAAGTTTGGAATAAACTATATGAACAGACTTTAGAAAGAGCAGCGGCCTCTCCTTTGATGTATGGTTTATTTGCCTTAGAAACTCAAAATGAAAGCCTTATCGTTGGAGCAAAAGCTCAGTTGGGAGTTATATAATTTAAAAATATGATTGCTGAGAACTGCCTTGTTTTGAAACTTGGTTGGCTTTAATTAGTTTTTAGTATTCTTTATAGAAAATGCCTCGATCAAGGGGCATTTCTAACAATCATTTAACATAAAATTTCTTATACGAAATGCTTGATATTTCTCTTTAAATATCATTATATTAACGTAAGCCGTTCTGGAGTATAGGGCACCAGAACGGCTTTTTATTGATTATTCATGTTCCACGATCACTAATTGAGCGATGTTCCACGGTTTTATTCAGTTTTAATAAACATCATCCGGTTTTTTGAGGAGTCATTATTTCAAGTGCTTGCACTGAAATTGGCTCTTCAAAAAACTGGAGTCTTGGCTAACCATATGGAAGGAAAAAGCGGCTTAGGAAGCCTCTCTTCTTCTGTTCTGGTTCAACATGCTCCGGGATAGGAATACGCTTATTGTCTTGCTGAGGAGTAGTCAATTCGTCATAGTTCGTTGCTAGTTCCGACCGAGGATCCGTTGCTATATCCTGTTTAAAGCTCTGATCGGTAAAGGTAGTCATATTGGCTTTTGGTGCTTCTAGTAAGCGCTGCATAGCTTCAATCTGTTCTTGATAAAACGATTCACGTTCTAAAGATTGATTTTCTCTCTGTATTGCCTGATTTAATTGTTTTTCCAGTATGTCAACTTGACGTTTTAGTAAGTCAACTTCTGTCAAGTTTTGACTGTTAATTGATTGACTTTGATTGACTGTATCCTCTTTTTTTTGTGGTTCCCCAAAAACTCTTAGGGCCTCTGAAAAGTCAATTAATCCATCAGATCCTTTAGATAAATTTCCTTTGTTTATATGTGCATATATGGCTTGTCTTGAATATCCATAAAGCTTAGCTAACTCTGAAACTGACAGTTTTTTCATTATGTAAACCAGTTTTCAACTTGTGTTAATACCTGACTGTTAACTTAACAATTTCAATTAACAATGTCATTGAAATCCTAATTTTCTGAGTAAAGGAAGTAATTCCTTAAATTTCTCTGCATCTTGCAGCATGGCAGCTATACGTACAGCAAACTGCTGATAGCTTTCTGTGCCTTGTGAATATTTACTCATCTCAGGAAGCTCTGAGAGCTTGTTGGCGAATAGATGGCGTTGTTTATCTGTTATTTTTGAAAAGAGGTCTAATGTATTCGGATCTCTTTTAGATTCGACTGAATGCGTGGCTGATTTTTTCTGTTTAAAGCTAAATGAAAAACCAGTAATAGATCTACCTGTTTTATGCTGTTCAACTTTGACAATAATATCGGTATGTTCATTTACTTGTTTTAATGCAATGTCTAAAACATATTTTTTAAAATCATACATTCGTTTGTATTCAGTCTCGAGTACACCTATTTTTTGTCTAAAATCATACATAGTTATGAGAGGCGTTTTTCCAGTACTACGCCATGCAATCAATATTTCATATAAACGAACAGCATAAGCACTTGTTAAATTACTTATTTGTTGTATTTCATACTTTGTAAATTGTTCTTCTAACCTAGTAATTAAAGGCACAATAGCAGGGGCAAAAATAAGTCTAACGACAGCTTCATTATCAATATAAGCCACCTCGCTCACCCATCTTGATTTGTGATTAATAGTGTTACCTTTTTCACTAAGACTCTGATAACTGAATTGTCTTGCAAACAAGTCATCGCAAGCATCTTTTAACGCCTGATAAGCCGTATTTCGATGTACACGGCACTGTTGCAAATAGTCGGTGGTGATAAACTTATCATCCCCTTTTGCTGATGGAGCTGCACATGAACCCAT